>JBBPZA010000053.1:0-52455 GCA_038199375.1 Solirubrobacterales bacterium
GAGCAAGATGAAGATCAGCGAGAAGGTCGCGACGAACACCAGGCTGCGCAAGACCACGCGCGGGTCGACGCGGCGGCCCAGCTGCGCCGGCTCGGTGCCCGAGACGGTCGCCAGGTAGCCCGGCACGAGCGGAAGACAGCATGGCGAGACGAACGACACCAGGCCGGCGGCGAAGGCCAGCGTCAGGCTGGGAGCGTCAACCATAGCCCCAGGCAGCAGCGGCGGATGTCCTCGCCGAGCCTGGCCTGCGTCGCATAGGCACAGCGTCGTCATTCTCGGAGGCGACTGCGATGTATGTGCGAGCCGCCAGTGGAAGTGCGCTCACTGTGCCAGCCTACTCCCGGCTGTCGGAAGGCTTCCGGGTCAGTCGAGGCCTCCTGCGGGAGCGACACCTCCTCCGACAGCCCGTAGGATCTCTCGGGCGCATGGATCGAAACGCCCGCTTCGTGGCCCCGAGCCCAGGATGACCATGGCCGCCGCCGAACGCTTCCGGGTTCAAACCGGCGCTGAGCAGCTTTCCCGATGACGAGTGCGGCGGTGGTCACCATCGGGATCGATCCGGACATCCAACTCGGTCCGGTCACGATCGCCTGGCACGGCCTCACGATCGCGATCGGCGTTCTCATCGGCGGCCTGGTCACCCTCCGCTGGGGGCGCGAGGAGAACCTCGACCCCGACCGGCTCTACACCCTCGGTGCCCTTCTGGTGGTCGGCGGCATCGTCGGCGGGCGCCTCTTCTACGTGCTCGAGCACGGCGGCTCCCTGCTGGGCAGCCGCGGGTTCACCTTCGACGGCGGGGTCATCCTCGCCGCCCTGCTCATGGCCGCGTACGCGTGGCGCACCCGCATCAGCGCGCGCTACCTCGACGCCGCCGCACTCGGGCTGCCGCTCGGCGTGACCATCGGCAGAATCGGCGACGTGATCAACGGCGAGCACTACGGCCCCCGGAGCGACTTCTTCCTGGCCATACGGAGCTCCCACCCCGACGCGCTCACCCCCAACCCGGCGCTGGCCTACCAGAACGGCGGGCTCTACGAGGTCATGCTTGCCGCCGTCATCTTCGCCGTCATGTGGGCGCTGCGCCACCGCCTGCGGGCGCCGGGCGAGCTGACGTGGCTCGTGCTGGGCCTCTTCGCGGTCGGGCGCTTCCTCGTGTTCTTCGCACGCTCGGACAGCCCGCCGCTGGCGCTCAGGCTCACGAACGCACAGTGGACCAGCCTCGCGCTGCTCGCCGTGGTCGTCGCGGGGTGGTGGGTGACCATGCGCAGCTCCGGATTCCGGCACCTTCTCGAGAGTCGATCGTGATGCGACGTCACGCATCGGCGGTGATCTCGACCGTACGTAGGATCCAGGGTCGCCTTCTTGACCTCCGACGTAACGTAGGACTGACCACTCATCGCCCCGTAGTTCGCCGTCGGCGAAAATACGGGCTGGGAGCAGCCCCACGTTCCTCGTTTCACCCATGACGCCCGACGACCCACCCGAAGCCGCCGTGCTCCAGGCCGTCCGCTGTCTCTACGACGGCCTCTCCGAGCGCTACGAGGAGGACCGCGCTCGCTGGTTGCAAGTCGCGGGCGGGCCGGCCGAAGCAGCGATGCACGAGGATCTCGCCGCCGTGCTGCGGCCGGGAGCCCGCGTCCTCGCCGCCGGCTGCGGAACCGGCGCCCTGGCCCGCGAGATCCTCCGCCTCGAGCCCGCGGTGGACCTTACCCTCCTTGACGCCTCGACCGCGATGCTCGCGCAGAGTGGCGACATCGGGATGAGGCGGGTAGTCGGCGACGTCATGGAGCTTCCCTTTCCCGATGACGCCTTCGACATCGTCGTGAGCGCCTGGGTGATCGAGACCGTGGCCGTCCCCGCCCGCGCGGTGGAGGAGTACCTCCGCGTGCTGGCTCCCGGCGGCCTGGTCGTCTATACCTTCTGCTCGCTTCCCGACCGATGGTGGACGCGCGCAGCGACCAGTCACCTGCGCGCCCGCGTGAACCGCTCCTACGCCGGCGACTTCATCCCGTCCGAGCGCATCCCCTGGCACGACTGCGCGCGGTCGCACCTCGTCCGCTTCCGAGGCGGGCTCACCTCCGAGGTCGCCCTTGGCAAGTGCTGCTCGGTCGACGAAGCGCTGCTGCCGACAGGGTCCCACCGGATATCCGCCGAGCGGAACGGAAAGCGCAGGTGAGGACCGCGGCCCCCGTACGCGCCAACCCCTAGCCGAAGGAGCTTTCGATGACGCAGCGTTCACTGTTGGCCCTCATCGTCGCCGCGATCGTTCTCGCCGGCGCCTCAGTCGTCGTGGCGAGCACCCTCGGCGGCGCCGGAGACAACGGGGTGAGCCATCGCATGCCCAACGGCTCGACCATGAACGGCCCCGGCATGAATGACACCAACCAGACGATGCCCTCCGGAGACGCGATGGACGGCGACGACATGGACATGGAGCCATAGAAGTCGCTGGGGCGCCGAGCGAAATGGTCACGAGGATGACGCCAGTGCGTCCAACAGAGGTCGTGCTCGGGATCGGCTCCATCGCCCTGAGCGCCGCGTTTGTTACGCGGCGGCTCGCCAGATGGCGGCGGGGGTGCGCCTCGGCCACGGAGCGTCGAGCCTCTAGTGACTGCAGCCTGAGGGAGTAGGAGCGACTGGCCTTTAGCCGACTCCTACGTGTCGTAGGATCAGTGGCGTGACCGTGACGCTTCGCGACCTCTTCAGGGAGGGCGGCCCCATACCGGTTCTCGACCTCGCCTACGACAGCCGCCGCGTCCGGCCGGGAACGCTGTTCTTCTGCGTCCCCGGCCTCGAGCGAGACGGCCACGACTTCGCGCGCGACGCCGTGCGCCGCGGCGCCGTCGCCCTGGTGGTGGAGCGGCCGCTGCGCCTTGGCGTGCCGGAGATCCGCGTCCCCGACGTCCGCTCCGCCATGCCACTGGTCGCCGCCCGCTTCCACGACCATCCCTCGGGCTCGCTGGAGGTGATCGGCGTCACGGGGACCAACGGAAAGACGACGACGACCTTCATGCTGCGAGCGATCCTCGAGGCCGCGGGCCGGCGCTGCGGGATGCTGGGGACGGTGAAAGACTCAGTCGGCGGCGAGGAGACGCGGCCAGCCCTGACGACACCCGAGGCGATCGACCTGCAAGCCAGCCTGCGCGCCATGGTGGACGCGGGTCAGGACGCCTGCGTCATGGAGGTCTCCTCGCACGGCCTTGCGCTTCGGCGCGTCGACCAGGTTCGCTTCGCCGCGGCGATCTTCACCAACTTGACCCAGGACCATCTCGACTTCCACGAGACCATGGGGGCCTACTTCGGCGCGAAGCGCGCGCTGTTCGTCGACCGCCCGGGAACCCCCGTGGTCAACCTCGACGACCCGCACGGCCGCGCCCTCGCGCTCCAGGACGGCTCGGTGACCTTCGCGCTCGACCGGCCGGCCGACTTCCGAGCCGTCTCGGTGCAGGCTTCTCTGGCGGGGTCGAGCGCGATCGTTCGCTCACCGGCGGGCGAGCACGCGCTGGCCCTCCCCCTCCCGGGCCGCCACAACGTCGCCAACGCCCTGGGAGCGATCGCGGCGGCCGCTGCGATCGGGATCGGCGAGGACGTCGCCTGCGACGCCCTCGCCGCCTTCCCCGGCGTCCCCGGCCGCTTCGAGCGCGTCGACTCCGGCCAGCCGTTCGCCGTCGTCGTCGACTTCGCGCACACGCCCGACGCGCTCGCCCACACGCTGGCCACGGCACGAGAGATAGTCGACGGGCGGGTCATCTGCGTCTTCGGCTGTGCCGGCGGCCGTGACCGGCACACGCGCGCGCCGATGGGCGCGATCGCGACCGAGCTCGCCGACATCGTCATCCTCACGATGGACGATCCCCGGTCGGAGAGCCCCGAAGCCCTCGTGGCCGACATCCAGCGGGGCACGGACGGCCGCGAGCTCGTGATCGCCGATCGGGCGAGCGCGATCTCCCACGCAGTGGAGCTTGCCGCCGAGGGCGACCTCGTGCTGATTGCCGGCCGCGGACATGAGCGCACTCAGACCGTCGACGGCCAAACCCGGGTGCTCGACGATGTGACGGAGGCGCGTCGCGCGCTGCTCCAGAGACTACGAGCCGCGGCCAGGCGCTGAGCGGGAGCTCGTTCTCAGCGCCCGCCGGGGTCGCTCCGGCCGGGCGCCGTTCGCATGCGCGGATCGCGGTGCTCGCTCGACGGCGGCGAGGTGGAGCAACCTGCGTCTAGGGCCAGTCCGCGGGCATCGCGAAGTCCTCTTCGCCGATCACCAGCAGAAGCGGCTCCTCGCCGCGGGCGGCGATCGCCAGCGGCGCGTCAGGATCGGTCGTCTGCCACTCGACGGTGAGCACCGACCGGCCGCCGAGCTGGCGGGCGAGCTCGCGGACCGCACGAGCGAGATGGGCGACCGCGCCTATGGGCGCGGTGATCTCCGCTTGCGCGGCGTCGACCTGGAGGGGCGCGAAGGCGTGGACGTGCGGGAGCGTCAGCGGCTCGGCGGCCGCTGCGAGCGGCCGCGTCTGCTCCTCCTCGGTCAGCTCCGCCGGCCCGGTCGCGTCGGACTCGACGAGGAACGCAGGCCGTGCCCCGCGATCGACGAGCGCCGAGGCGCGCTCGCCGCCGCAGGCGCGCAGGAACGCGCCGAGGGTCGCGGCGACGACCTCTGGCTCCGGTGCGGAGGATGTGTCGCTCACCTGCCGGCCCCGGCGGCGTTTACGCTCCGTGGCTGAGCCTGGCGAGGTTCTGATGGCACTCAGTGACCAGGCGCTTGACGGGGTCCGCGTCGGAGCGGTCGTGGACGAGGTCCCAGGTCTTCTCGGCCACCTCGCGGGCGGTCTCGGGCGTCGCCTGGTGGCAGAGCAGATTGACGAGCGCGAGCTCGAACTGCGCGATCTGGGTCGCCGGATCGGCGGGCTCCAGCTTCGGGAGCGGAGCGTTGGTGGCCTCGCGCCACATGCCGGCGGCCACGGCGAGGCGATTTCGCAAGGAGGCGGCTTCCATGGACGGGGTGGGGCGACACTACCGATCGCGTAGACTCCGCGGCGATGTTCGCCGCCCTCGAACCGTCCCTCGGCCAGACCATGGGGATCCTCTTCACCTTCGGCGGCATCGGGCTGATGCTCAACGCCATCATCGTCTACATCGTCGTCCTCGCGCTCGCCGAGCGGCGCGCGAACCGCGAGGCGAGCGAGCGCCGCCCCGGCGCCGACGCCACGCGGACGCCCGTCTAGCAGCGCGCTCACCCGCGGCTCCGACGGCGCCCCTCGCGGCTCGCCGGCGCCCTTGACCCGGAGCGAGCATCCCGACTAGTGTCGCCGCGATGGCGCGATGAGGGCACTGGCGCGGGAGATGGCCGAGCCGTGGCCCCGGCTCCAGCTCGAGGAAGGGACGTTCCCCGACTACCTGCATGGCGACCGCCCGCCGCGCAGCACCCGGTACGGCGAGGCCGTGCTGGGCTACGCGCTGATGCAGACGGGGCTGCGCGAGAACGATGACGCCACCGTGGATGCGGGGCTCGCGGGACTGAACTGGTTCGTCGGCCGCCGCGATCTCCAGCGCGACCATCCCAGCGTGTTCGCCAACGCCTTCGTGGCGAGCGCCTACAACCTCGCCCGGCGCAGGCTCGACGACCATCCGGGCTTTGCGGCGGCCCGCCCCGCGTGGGAGCGGTGGCTCTCCCGAGCGACGCTGCTGTGGCTGCCCGACACCGGCCGCTACGGCAACAAGTACCTGGTCGAGGCGGTGGCGGTCCTCGAGCTCCTGCGAAGCGGCCTCGAGTCCGACGTGGCCGGAAGCATCCTGGCCGACCGCGACCTCTCGCGCCGCCGTGCGGAGCGGCTGCTCAACCTGCGCGTGCCGCGGATGGCCCAGCGCGAGGGCTTCGCGGTAGCCCGCGAGACGGCGTTCGTGCTCTCCGACCCGAATGCCGGCAGTCCGCTCGCCTACCACGGCCTGTCGCTGGGCGTCTACGCGCGCTGCCTGGACCTGCTGGGCGCGAGCGCCTCGGGCGCCGCGCGCGAGACCCTGCGCCAGGTCGCGCACTGCTCGTGGGCCATCGCCGCACCAGACGGAGACCTGGCCTACTTCGGGCGCTCGCAGGAGCAGGCCTGGTCGCCGGCGCTCACCGCCTACGGCGCGTTGTCGGCGGCCGCCATAGCCCCGCCGGCAGCCGCCCAGCGCCTGCGCGGGCTGGCAGCTCGCGCAGTCGAGCGCCTCCGCCGCGCACACGGCACGGGGCCGAAGGGCTGCTTCATCACACCCAGCCTCCGTCCCGACTACCGGGGAACCCACGGACTCGACAGCTACGCGGCGGCGATCGGCTACAGCGGGCTTACCCTGACGGCGCTCAACTGGGCGATCGACCGCTTCGGGGACCGCGTCCCGGACGCCGCGGACGATGCTCCTCCCTCGCGGCGGGCGACGTACCACTTTCGCACCGCAAGCCCCCGCAACGAGTTCACGGTAGTGCGCGCCGGGCACTGGTTCGCGGTGAAGGCGGCGGCGAGCGCTCGCGCCCAGGACCTGCGCTACGACTTCGGGCTGGTGGCGCTCAAGGTCCGCGACGACGCAGGCGAGTGGCGTGACGTGCTGCCCCCGCGGCCCAAGACCAAGGTCGGCCCCGACAGCGCCGGGCCGGTGCTGCGGCGAAGCCGCGGCGTGGGCCTGCCCGAGGCCGAGTCGGTGAGCGTCGCGCGCGACGGGACTCTGACCCTGGAAGGCGGCTTTCGCACCGTGTCGGGCCAGTGGCTGCGCCGAGGCGTGCGCTTCCGCTTCCAGCCGCTGGATACCGGCGTGCGCCTGATCTTTCCCACCGAGCCCGGCGATCGGATCAAGTACTCGGTCTTCTTCCGCGACCATGGCGACCAACCGCGGGTGCAGGACGACCGGGTCTTCGACGACGAGCAGCTGGTGACCTTCGATCCGCCCGCCGAGGTCGCCTTGGACTCAGAGCCCTACGCCTCGGGCGCCGACGCCCGCCTCCTGCGCGCGAACATCTTCTTCCCGGAGAGCGACGGCGGGGCCGTGCGCATCACCGTCGGGCCGCGCTGACCATGCCGCCGCTGCTGAGCTCCTCGCCGTGGGAGGCGCTGGCGCGCTCGATCGCGGCGCCGTGGCCCGAGCTCCAGAACGCCGACGGCACGTTTCCCGACTACGTCTTCGGCGGCGAGCCTGGCTTCAGCGCTCGCTACGGCGAGTCGATGCTCGGCTACGGGCTGCTGCTGACCGGGGTGCGCGAGGACGACGATCGGCTGATCGAGGCGGGGCTGCGAGGGCTGAGCTACGCCGTGGGGCGCAGCGACCTGCAGGCCGATCGCCCGAGCGTGTTCGAGAACCTCGCGGTGGCGGCGGCCTACAACCTGGCCCGCCGCCGGCTCGCCGACCACCCCCGCTTCGCTCCCCGGCGACGCGAGTGGGAGCACTGGTTGAGAAAGGTGCGGCTGCTGCGCGTGGACGCCACGCAGCGCTTCGTCAACAAGCAGGTGGTCGAGTCGGCGGGCACGCTCGAGGTGCTGCGCACCGGGCTTCGCTCGAGCGACCCGCGCGCGGTGCTGGGAGGCCAGCGCTCGCGGGCCCGCGAGCTCGTGCTGCAGTTCGTCAACCAGCGCGTGCCGCGCATCGCGGCAAAGGACGGCGTGGAGGTCGGCGGGGAACGGACGCTGGTGCTCTCCGATCCGGCCAGCAACCCACCGGCCTACCACGCGCTCTCGCTCGGCTTCCTGGCCCGGAGCGTAGAGCTGCTCGGCAGCCGGGCGTCGGGAGCAGCGCGGGGCGCGCTGCGTGACGTCGTGCGAGCGTCGTGGCGGCTCGCCGGCCCCGACGCCGACCTCTCCTACATCGGCCGCTCCCAGCAGCAGGCGTGGACGCTGGCCTGCACCGCCTACGGCGCCGAGGTCGCCGCAACGCTCCCCGGGGTGGGCGAGGGCGAGCGCGGGCGCCTTCGCGCGCTGTCAGAGCGCGCGCTCGCGCGCCTGCGCGAGCGCTACGGCGTCGGGCCTGAGGGCCTGTGGATCGTCCCCGCCCTGGCTCACGACCCGGTGGCCGGGCTCCGCGGCCTCGACGGCTACGCCGGCGCCAGCGTCTACAACGGGCTGACGCTGGTGGGTCTTGAGTGGGCGCTTGCCCGCATGCGCGGTCAGCGGCGCGAGGCCGGCGCGCTGGCGGCCGACCGCCCCGGCGCCGTGCGCATGTCGCGGCGGGAGGGCGAGCTGGCGCTGGTCCGCACCGGCTCGGCCTGGTTCGCCGTCAAGCGCGCGACGAGCCGGGCGGACTTCCCAAACGATCTGCGCTATGACTTCGGCCTTGTCGCGCTGAAGCAGAGCGGCGACGGGGCCGGCGGCGACGCGGGCTGGGTGGACCTGTTGCCGCTGCGCCCCCGCACCAAGCACCGGCCCGACAGCGCCGGGCCGGTGCTGTTCGAGGGCAACCGGCGAGCGCTCCCCTACGGGCGGCGAATGAAGGTCGACGACGACGGTGTGGTGAGGATCGGCGGGGGCTTCATGACGCAAACCGGGGAGTGGCTTCGCAGCGGGGTCACCTTCCGCTTCGCGCCCGACGCCGGCGGCGTGCGCCTGACCTTCCGCGCCGAGGCGCGCGAGCGCTTCGAGTACTCCGCCTTCTTCCGCGACGGTCCGCCCGCGCCGGCGCTGGAGGACCGCGGCGTCGCCGCCGGAGAGCTCCGGGTGAGCTGCAGCGAGCGCGTCGAGGTCGTGCTCGAGGACGGCTACAGCTCGGGCGCCGATCCCAGGCTCGTTCGCGCGCGCCTGCGCTTCCGGGCTGCTGCCGGCGGGCCGATCTGGATCTCCGTCGGCCCGCGGTGAGGTCGCTCAGCGGCCAGGGGCGTCATCGTGTGCGACCAGCGGCACGGCCTCGGGCGCAGCCGGCTCGGCCTCGGCGCCCCGGCGCCTCCGCGATGCGAGCACACGCGCGGGAAGCCACGGCTCCGGAAAGCGCTCGCGCGACCGCTCCCGCTTGCGCGCGCCGTAGAAGCGGGCCCACGCCGACTCGGGGCGAGCGAGGCGCGCGACCCCGAGGGCGCCGACCACCGGCACGAGCAGCGAGGCCATCGCCAGAGCGAGCTTGCCCTTGGCGACGTTGAGCGCCGCCACCACTGCCCCGAGGATTCCCGTCGCGGCGACTGCCGCCTCGACCTCGTCGCCGAGGTCGACCCACACCCGCGCCCCGAGGAGGACGAGCCCGCCCAGCACGCTCGCGACGATCACCGCGTCGATCGACTGGCGTCCCTTGGGCGCCCAGTAGACGTCCTCGAGATTGAGCCACAGGGCGAACTCGTCGAGGGTCAGCCCCGCGCCGATCCCGAAGAGGACCGCGAGCACCTCCCGCCACGGCGTGTCTGGATCCAGCGAGAGCGAGCAGAACCCGACGATCAGCAGCGCGAGGATCCCGAAGACCATGTGGTGGACGTGGGTCCCGCCCTTCGTCGACACGTTCCCCGGCCACCAGCTCACGCCCGCCCGGATCATGTGCGTACTCGTCCGGATGAACGCGAAAGTCGCCAGGAACGCGAGGTAGAGCAGCAGCTCGGGCTGCTTGCCCGAGTCGACGATCGCCTGCTGGTAGGCGCTGCCGATGTCGCCGAGGACCCCGCCCATTGGACCCCATCATCGACGGGCAAGAGCGAGACCTCAAGCCCCGCGATTTCTTCCCGCGGCCCTGCCGGGTGGGGTACGGTCGAGCACGTGCCCGGCACCGGCGGGCCCCACGCTGAACATGTCCTGCTCGAGCGGGTCGGAAGGCCTATGCCAGCTAGAACGCCTCGGATCGGGACCTCGAGCAGAGGTGGCTGAGGCAGGGTCGCTCGGGCTCCTGCGCATCGTCGACCGCGACTGCGAGGAGGTGGGCCACCACGTGCGCAACCCGGGCTGCGGCGCTGGATGAACCGCCTACATCCCCAGCACACGCCGCCAGCGGGCGATCCCGCCCGCACGGCTCGCCGCTGCGTAGAGGGGTCCCTTGCCGGCCGCCCTGAACTCCTGCGCCGACGGCCATCGACCGGTCCGATTGACGAAGGCGCGCAGCTCTCGCTCGATCATCGTGTCTGTCCATTTCGCCGGCCGCCCGCGGGTCTCACGAGCTGCCGCGCCCCCGAGACCAGCGGCAAACGCGTAGCGAGCTCCGGGACCGGCTCCCCGTGGGACCAGTACTCCGTGGCGAATCAGCTGCGTCAGGTCTTGTCCGGCCGCGCTGCGAGCGACGTTAGCGACGTGCTCGTAGTCGCGTCGAGCGAACTCGTGCCGGCCCGACATGCGCAGGCTCGCGAGGGCGCGTTCTTGGCTGGCCGTTAGGCGCAGCGGCTCGTTACCGCCCGCCGCAAGGAGCGCGCTGAGGTCCGTGACGGTCGCCGCGACGCGCTCGTATTCCTCGGCCAGGCCGCGCAGGAAGTAGGCCAGCCACCACTCCATGTTCTTGGTCCGCTCGCGCACCGACCGCAGTGCGGAGTAGTAGGCGTCGCGATCTTCGGCGTAGTAGCGCTCGAAGGAGAGCATCCGCCCCGGGAGCGCCCCGGCTTGGGTCAACAGAGCGGTCTGAAACAGTCGTGCTGCACGGCCGTTACCGTCGGCAAACGGGTGCACCTCGGTGATGCCGTAGTGCATCACTCCAGCGAGCACGAAGACCGGCTCTGTTCCCCTGTCAATCTTGGCGGAAAGCCAGTCGAACATACCGTGCATTCGCCCGGGGACTTCATCCGCAGGCGGGCCTTCGTGCAACACCTGCCGGGTCACCCTGTCGACCACGACAGCGATCCCGTCGCGCCACTCTCCCTCGTGATGAGGCTTGAAGTGGGGATCGTCGTCCCGCCCCAGCCCCCGCGTCGCCGTGCCGTGAAGCTCCTCGAGGAAGTCGGGGGTGAGCTGGAGCGGTCCGGCTTCCTGCCTCTCATCAATCAGGTCGAGCGCGGCAACGTAGTTGACCAGCTCGATCTTCGCTCGACTAGTCGGGTCAAGCTGTCCGCGCGCTGCGCGCTCGGCCTCGATCGCCGGCAACTCGTTGCCCTCGATCAAGTTCGAGTAGTGCACCGTCCCAGCCTTCGCCGATGCCCGCAACTGGTCTGCGACCGCCGGCAGTACCCGAGCACCGCGAATGGTCCCGAGGGCCTCGGATATCCGCATAAGCAATCCCGATACCTCCGACGTGTATCGGCGGTAGTTGGCGCTGAAGGCTATCGGTGCGGTATCCGCCATTCACAAACTCTACCGCCTGGGAGCAAAATAAAAAACGGAGTTTAGCAGGTAACTTTAGGTCACGGACCGATCAGGAACAAAATAGCGACCGGCGCCGTCGACTACTCCAACATCGGCGAGGCGCTCGAGACGCTCGACGGGCCCAAAGCCCACTGATGCTCCTCGATGCCAACCTCCTGCTCTACGCCGTCCACGAGCGCGCCCCGCAGCACCAAGACGCGAGAGCCTGGCTGACAGAGCAGCTCAACGGGCCGCGACGGATCGGATTGCCGTGGCAGAGCCTCGCGGCGTTCCTGCGCATCTCGACGCACCCACGGGCCTTCGCACGGCCACTCACACCTGCGGTCGCCTGGGAGCGCATCACCGACTGGCTCGCCGCCCCCGCCGCCTGGATCCCACAACCGGGACCAGAGCACGCGCGGCTGCTCGGCGAGCTCGTCGTGACCCGCGAGATCCGGGGAAACCTGGTCCCCGACGCCCGGCTTGCGGCCCTGGCGCTCGAGCACGGCCTCACCGTCTGCTCGACCGACACCGACTTTGCGCGCTTCAGCGAGATCCGCTGGAGCAACCCGCTCGCCTCAACGAGGGAGCCCGGCGGGTAATCGCTCAGGCGGCCATCACGCCCGCGGCGGCCAGCGCCGGGCGGTAGGTCGGGTCGCGCAAGAGCGCCTGGCGCACGCCCTCGCCGAGGATGCCGGCCTCGCCGCGGGAGGCTCCCATCACGGTCCACTCGCTCTCCTGACCGCGACGCGTGCGGCGGTGGGCTCGCAGCCCACCCTGCCCGCGCTCGAGGGTGAGCGAGACGCCCGAGGCGGTCTCGATCGTCAGCCCGTACAGTCCGGGGACCTGCATCTCGTGGCGCTCCAGGTGGATCGCGACGGCGTTCTTGCCCGCCGAGAGACATCCGTGCTGAGCGCCGTCCTGGCGGGCGAGCCCAGCGGGCTCCCAGTCCAGCCGCGAGGCCAGCCAGCCCACGAAGAGCAGCGCGGCCGCCCCCGAATCCGGGTGGTGCTTGACCGTCACCGCGCTGATCTCGCGCAGGGCAGGCCGCGCGCGCGGCGGGTCGAACGCCGAGCTGACGCGCTCGCGCCACGGGGTCGAGCGCAGCCACGCGAGGTCGACGACGTAGGCGCTCTGGGCGAGCTGGGTCGCCCTCGCCAGCGCCTCCGCGCCGTCGGGCTCGGCGCCGGAGTCGACGAGCACGACCTGGGCCAGCGCCAGGAGCGCGTCGACTCCCTCCTCGTGGCCGTGGGGCGCCCATACGACCGTGGGCAGGTCGGTGACCACCAGCGGGTCCACGATCGAGTCCAGGTGGGCGAGATGGACGGGCCCGACGGTCACTTCCACCTGCTCGTGGGCGACCGCGATCGCCCCCGGCGCCGGGTCGTCCTCCTCGGTCAGTGCAGCCCAGGCGTCGAGGGTCGTACGCCCCTCCTCGACGGCGCAGACGATCGTGCGCGACGGGTGGTAGCGCCCGACGCGCTCCAGGCGGTTCTCGACCTCCCCACGCCACTCCCTGTCGACGATGGCGATCAGGTTGAGCACCCGGGCGGGAACGGTGGCTTCGCCGGTAGCGTGGCGCCCGTTGAGCAGGTCGCGCATCGCCGCCTCGATGCGCGGGGGCGTCGTGCCCTCCTCGCGCCAGACGCCATCGAGGAAGGCATCGCCCTCCCTGGTCGCTAGATCGCCCGCCACCGATGCCCCTCGACGAGCGATCGGTCAGCCTCCCGGATCGTCAGATCGCCCGCCACCGATGGCCTTCGGCGAGCAGACGATCGGCTTCCGCCGGGCCCTGCGACCCCGCCGCATACCGCGCCACCGGCTCGGGCGCGTTCTGCCACCCCTTGAGGATCGGGTCGACGATCCCCCACAGCGCGTCGACCTCGTCGTCGCGGGTGAACAGCGTGGCGTCGCCCCGCATCGCGTCCACGATGAGCCGTTCGTAGGCCTCCGGAGACTGCGAGAGGAAGGCGGTGCCGTAGAGGAACTCCATGTTGACCGGCCGGATGCGCATCCGGGAGCCGGGGATCTTGGCCCCGATGGACAGCGTCACGCCCTCGTTGGGCTGGACCGTGAGGATGAGCTGGTTCTGCTGGACGCCGACCGACCCGTCGGTCTGCTGGAAGGCGAGGTGGGGCACCGGCTTGAGGGTCACCGCGATCTCGGTCACCTTCCTCGCGAGGCGCTTGCCCGTGCGCAGGTAGAAGGGAACGTCGGCCCAGCGCCAGTTGTCGACCGCGAGCCGCAGGGCGACGTAGGTCTCGGTCCTGGAGTCTTGAGGGACCGCTTCCTCCTCGAGGTAGCCGTTGACCTGCTCGCCGCCCACAACCCCCGGCTCATACCGGCCCCGCACGGCGACCTCGGACACCCGCTCGGGCACCGGCGGACGGATCGACTGGACGACCTTGACCTTCTCGTTGCGGATCTTGTCGGCCTCGAAGGCCACCGGCGGCTCCATGCACAGCAGCGCGAGGAGCTGGAGCATGTGGTTCTGGACGAGGTCGCGCAGCGCGCCGGAGGTGTCGTAATAGCCTGCGCGGGTGCCGACGCCGATGTCCTCGGCCGCCGTGATCTGCACGTAGTCGATGTAGTTGCGGTTCCACACCGGCTCGAACATCTCGTTGGCGAAGCGGAAGGCCAGCACGTTCTGGACGGTCTCCTTGCCCAGGTAGTGGTCGATCCGGAAGACCTGAGACTCCTCGAAGGCGCAGAGCACCTCGCGGTTGAGCGCCCGGGCGGACTCGAGCGTCGTGCCGAACGGCTTCTCGATGACGATCCGCACCTCGGCGCCCTCGTGGGAGTCGAGCCCCGCCCCGCCGAGCATGCCCACGATGACCGGGAAGAAGGCCGGCGCGGTCGAGAGGTAGTAGCAGCGGTTGAGCGGCAGCGCGGCCTGCTCGTCGAAGCCGGCGCCGAGCTCCGCCATCCGCTCATAGACGGACGCGTCGTCGAAGGATCCCGGGACGTAGTGCATCACCTCCAGCAGCGCGCCGAGCACCCGGTCGTCGGGCCGGCGTCGCGAGTATCGGGTGATCGCCTCGCGGGCGCGGCCGCGAAACTCGTCGTGGGTCATCTCCGAGCGTGAGGTCCCGATGAGGTAGAAGCGCTCGGGCAGCGCTCCCTCATGGGCGAGGTTGTAGATCGCGGGCAGGAGCTTGCGGTTGGACAGGTCGCCCGTGGCACCGAAGATGACCAGCATCGTCGGGTGGACCGGGAGTCGCTCGAGTCCCTCCACGAGCGGGTTGGGCTGCTCGTGCTCGAGGGTTGCCATCAGCTCCCGCTCGGCCGCTCAGCCGATGAGCCGCTCGACGCGCTCGCGCAAGGCGTCGATCGCCTCCACCGGGTCGCCCTCGAGCCGCACGCGCTCGGCGGGCAGCCCGTGGTCGCGGAGGGTCAGGAGGTCGCCCGCCGCCTGAGCTTCCTCGAGCGTCGCGAAGCCATAGTCCGCGCCCGGGATGTCGACATCCTCGCCCGGGTCGTGGACGAGCTGGAGGAAGAGCCCCGTCGGAGGGCCACCCTTGTGGAGCTGGCCGGTGGAATGCAGGAACCGCGGCCCGTAGCCGAACGTCGTGGTGGCCTTCGTGCGGGCGCGGATGCTCGCGCGCAACCGGGCGACGGCTTCGTCGACCGCCGAGGCCGGCTTGAGCCAGCCCATGATCGCGACGTAGTGGGGAGGCTGCGCCTGGCTCAGCAGCTCGCGCAGCGCCTCGTCGTCGGCCTCGGGAAGGTCGGGGAGCCTTCCCTCCTTGGTGTAGCCCTCGAGCACCCTCATGGTGTTGTCCTTAGCCTCCTGGACGTTGGGCTGGTCGAAGGGGTTGATGCCCATCGCCCATCCGGCGACCGCCGTGGCGAACTCGGCGAAGAAGAAGATCCGGCCGAGGTCGAGCGCGCCGGTGACCGAGAGGGTGACGGTGGGCTGGCCGGCTTTCCCGAGCGCCTCGACCTTAGCGTCGAGCTCTGAGTCGGGCTCGTCGGCGTTTCGCAGGTAGGCGAACACCCGATCCTCGCCGTAGGTCCCGGGCTCACCCAGCGGCTCGTCGTCGACCGGGAGGATCCCCTTGCCCTCCTTGCCCGTGCTCTCGGCGATGAGCTGCTCGACCCACAGCCCGAAGCTGACGATCGGCTTGGAGACGACGAAGGTCACCTTGTCGCGGCCCTGCTCGGCCAGCGCGCCCAGGAAGACTCCCAGCCACAGCCCAGAATTCGACGAGCTGCCGTCCAAGGAGGCGCAGGACTGCTCGGCGATCTGCGCACCCTGAAGGAGGGCATCGACCGCCACGCCCATCAGCGCGGCCGGCACCAGACCGAAGTAGGAGAGCACGGAGTAGCGCCCCCCGATGTCGGGCGTGTTCTCGAAGACCCGGCGGAAGCCGTGCTTCTCGGCGACCGCGATCAAGGGGCTGCCCGGGTCGGTGATCGCCGCAAAGCGGCTGCCCGCCTCGGCCTCGCCCACCGCCTCGATCACCAGTGCGTGGAAATGGCGAAAGTGGGAGAGGGTCTCGATCGTGCCGCCGGACTTCGAAGAGACCAGGAACAGGGTCTTGGCCGGATCGACCTCGCGCTCGGGCTTGAGGACGGCCGCGGGATCGGTCGAGTCGAGCACGTGCAGCCGCAGTCCCCCCTCGATCTCGCCGAAGCTGCGGCGGATGACCTCCGGCCCCAGGCTCGAGCCGCCCATCCCCAGCAGGACGACATCTTCCAAGCCGTCGGCCTTGACGTCATCGACGAACTGCTGCAGATCGCCCACGTGCTCGAGCATCTGCTCGACGATCGTCAGCCAGCCCAGGCGGTTGCCGATCTCCGGCTTGCCGGGCCCGCCCCACAGCGACTCGTCCTTGCGCCACACGCGCCGCGCGACGCCTTCGGCGACCGCCATCTCGGCCTTCCGGGCGATGGCCGACTCGAGCTCGACGGGGATCGAGGCGGAGATGGTCGGCGGGCGGGCGGTGACGATCGCCTCGCGCTTGGCCTCCACGCCGGCGAGCAGCCCGTCCATCGACCCCTCGAAGGAGGCGACGCCCTCGCGCAACAGTTGGGCGGTGACGTCGGCCATGTCGATACCGGCGTCGGCCAGGCGCGCGAGGTCCTCGGCCGGGTCCTGGTCGGCGGTCGCCCCGGTGAGCTCACCCTTCTCGGCTACGGCGTTGAGCGTCGGCATCGGCATCGTGTTGACCGTGTGGGGCGCGACGAGCCCGTCGACGTACTTGGTCTCGGGGTAGTGCGGGTTCTTCACTCCCGTCGAGGCCCACAGCGGCCGCTGGACGCGCGCCCCGGCCCCCGCGAGCTTCTCCCAGCGCTCTCCGGAGAAGATGGCCTTGAAGCGCTGGTAGGCCGCCCGGGCGTTGGCGAGCGCGGCGATGCCTATGAGCTCCTCCTTACCCATCTCCAGAAGGCGCTTGTCGACCTCGGTGTCGACCCGGGAGACGAAGAAGCTCGCGACGGAGCTCACGTCGAGCGACCCGCCGTCGGCGTGCCGGCGCTCGAGGCCCGCGACATAGGCATCGGCGACGCGCGCGTACTCCTCGACGCCGAAGAGCAGGGTGACGTTGACGTTTATCCCTTCCGAGATCGCCTGCTCGATCGCCGGAACGCCCTCAGGCGTCGCGGGGATCTTCACCATCAGGTTCGGCCGGTCGACCTCGGCCCAGTAGCCGCGCGCCTGCTCGAGGGTCCCCTCGGTGTCGCGCGACAGGCGCGGCGCGACCTCGAGCGAGACGAACCCGTCGCCGTGGTCGGTCTGCTCCCAGACCGGGCGCAGGACGTCGGCGGCCATCTGGACGTCCTTGACCGCGATGCGGTCGAAGATCGTCTGCGGGTCGAGCCCCTCGCGGGCCATCGCCTCGAGGTCTGAGTCGTAGTCCGAGGATCCGAGGATCGCCTTCTGGAAGATCGTCGGGTTGGAGGTCACGCCGCGCAGCGAGTCCTCCTTGACCAGGCGCTCGAGCTCGCCGCACTCGATCAGGCTGCGGCGGATCTGGTCGAGCCAGACACTCGTGCCCGCGCCCGTCAGAGCGGCCAGCCGCTCGTTGACCTTCGCAGTGACGCTCATCGACGGCTCTCCTATCCCCTCAGCCGCCCCACCAGCGGCGGGTGCTCTCGGATCCGGGTCATCCCAGCCCGCGACGATACCCCGAATCGCAAGCTACCCTCGCGGCTGGGGGCCATGTCGACCGTAAAGACCAGAATCGACCCTCAGGCTGCTCAGGGCTTTCTCGACCGGCGCTTCGCTGCAGAAGCCTCCCACCCGAGCGGATCCAGGGTGGCGAGCTTGCCGAGGCGTTCTTCTTCGAGGCAAACGGGGACTCCTACGTCCTGCGGGTGGATTCCCGCTCCAGAGGCTTTGCCAAGCGCTCAAATCAGCGTCGGTAGACGTCGCCACGGTGGCCGATACGCACGTCGGTGACCGCGAGCAGGTCGAGGTCGCCCGGGGAGATCCGGCGCGGGAGCACTCGGGTCAGAAGAAGTTGAGCGGGTCGATCGGCTTGCCGCCGATCCGGGTCTCGAAGTGGAGATGGGGGCCCGTGGAGTTGCCCGTGTTGCCGGAGAGGCCGATGACCTGACCCTTCTGGACGTCCTCACCCGGGCTGACCATGATGCGCGACTGGTGCGCGTAGCACGTCGAGAGCGACTTGGTGTGCTGGACGCAGGTGTAGTTGCCATATCCGCCGGTGGAGCCGGCGATGATGACGGTGCCGGTGTCGGCCGCGCGGAGAGGCGTGCCGACAGGGGCCGGGACGTCGATGCCCGCGTGCAGCCGGCCCCCGCGGGGGCCGAAGGGCGAGGAGATCGAGGTGTAGGCGCGAGGCAGCGGCCAGCTCAGCCGCCCCGAGCCGAAGGAGACCGGGTAGCGACCCGAGGCCAGGAGCTCTCGCACGCGCTTCTGGGCCTTCTGCTGAGCGTCGAGATCCTCGCGGACCTCATCGTCGCTCGGAGCGCCGGGCGAGACGCCGTCGTCGGCGGTCGCCGATCCCGTGGGCTTCGGGGCCGGCCCTTCGATCGGCACGCCGGCCCCCTGGGCGGCGGCCTCCGCGGCGGTCTCCCCCGCGACGGGCTCGACGACCTGAGGCCGCGACTTCGGAAGCGGACGCTCGCCTCCCTCACCGTCGTCTGACTGGGGCAGGTCGCCGTAGTCCGAGGAGGCGCGCGCCTGGTCAGCGGCCTTTCCGCGCGGGGCACCCGAATCGCCGCCCGAAAGCAGGGCTATCACCGGCCCCAGCAGCAGGATCGCGGCGATCGCTCCCACGAATATGGTCCGGGGCGACAGGGTCCGGGGCGACATCGATCACCAGTATGCCCGCGCTGCGCGCAGCGTGCGCAGGGCGGGCGCGAAGGGCGCTACTCCTCCTCGGACGACGGGTCGAGGTCGAGCGAGAGCGAGTTGATGCAGAAGCGCTGGCCCGTGGGGTTGGGGCCGTCGTCGAAGACGTGGCCGAGGTGCGAGCCGCAGGTCGCGCACACCACTTCGGTGCGGACCATGAACAGGCTGCGATCCTTGTGCAACTCGACCGCCTCGGAGAAGGCCGGCTCCCAGAAGCTCGGCCATCCCGTGCCCGAATCGAACTTCGTGTCCGAGCTGAACAGCGGCGCCTTGCACGCTCCGCAGCGGTACATCCCGTCTTCCTTGGTGTAGGCGTACTCCCCGCTGAAGGCCGGTTCGGTCCCCTGGCGGCGAAGCACCTCGTAGCGCTCGGGCGAGAGCTCCTCACGCCATTCCTGCTCGGTCTTTGAAACCTTCTCAGCCATTGGCTACCTCCGGTTCTCGGCCTCGCGCTCGGTGGCCGCGAGGCTGATCGACATGTGTACGAGGCCCAGCGCGGGCCACACTCCATCCTCCAGGCGAGCGAGCTCCGCAGCCGCCGACAACGTTGCACCGAGCCGCTCGAGCGTCTCACCGACCCCGGCGGGGTCGGGGTCGCGCGTAGCGGCGGCCATGAGGTCGATCGCCTCCAGCGCCTGCTCCCCCCGGCCGGCCATCACCATCCCGAAGGCCATCGCGCCGTACATGCACAGGCGACCGAGCCGGCCCGAGAGCTCGAAGCCGTCCTCCCCGCGCGGGGGCGAGGCGGGAGGCAGCCCGTTGCCGTCGACCAGTCCGCCGATCGTCCCGCCGACGACGAGCCCGAGGGTCGCGGGGTCCAGGCCGGCGGCGGCCGCCGCGCGCAGCGCGAGGTAGAGCCCTGAGAACGGCCGGCCGTAGGGCGGGTCGGAGGCGAACACGATGCGCTCGGCAGGAACGCGCGCGAACAGCTGGAGGACGTCGAGCGCCGAGAAGCACGAAGTGTCGTAGAGGACGCCCGGGTGATCGGCGAGGCGGCTGGCGAACACACCCTGATCTGCGATTCCGGCGTGGGCGAGGATCATCACGACGCCCGGATGGCGCAGGGCGAGCTCGACGAGCCCGTCGGCGATCGGCGGCATTCCCCGACCGGCGTGGATGAGCAGCGGCACCCGTGCCTGCTCGGCCAGCGCGAAGATGTCGTCGGCCACGCCGTCGGCGAAGGCGAAGGACTGCGCGCGCGGGTGGAGCTTGATGCCGCGCGCGCCCAGCTCGAGGCAGCGCTCGCCCTCGCGCACCGGGTCGTC
Source organism: Solirubrobacterales bacterium (assembly GCA_038199375.1). GTDB lineage: Bacteria > Actinomycetota > Thermoleophilia > Solirubrobacterales > Solirubrobacteraceae > JBBPZA01. Next base: position 19,773 of record JBBPZA010000053.1, read on the forward strand.
GCCGGGGTCCAGGCGGCAGAAGGGCACGAAGCGCCCCTCGCTCTCGCCCGCCCACGCCAGGACGCGGTCGTTGGGCAGGCGATAGGCGGGGACGCGCTCGGGATCGTGCAGCGCAAAGACGACCGCGCGCCGCGCGCCGGCCTCGTCGAGCCACCCGAGCAGCGTCGCCGGATCGAGCGAGCGCCCGTCCTCGTCGGCACCGAGATGCGCATGCGCCTCGAAGACCTCCGCCCCCTCGGGCATGCGCAGCGCGATCTCCGCCGCAAAGGGCGCCGCGGCGGCGTCGAGGATGGTCGCGAGATCGGCCACGGAGTCCAGCGTAGTGCGAACATCCTGCGCCGATGGGCGAGATCGAGCCCCCGTCAGCCTTCTGGAACCGCCGCTACCAGGCGGTGGACCGCCTGTGGTCCACGGAACCCAACGCCGTCCTCGCCGGGCTCGCGGCCGAGCTCCCGCCGGGGCGCGCGCTCGACCTCGGCGCCGGCGAGGGCCGCAACGCGCTCTGGCTCGCCAGGCACGGGTGGCGAGTCACCGCTCTGGACGTCTCCGGCGTGGCGCTCGAGAGGGCCGCGCAGCGCGCAACCCACGAAGGCGTCCACCTCGAATGCATCGAAGCGGACTGGCGCGAGTACCGCCCGGGCGCCTCGACGTTCGATCTCGCAGTCCTCGCCTACATGCACCCGGACGTCGACGATCGCGCGTACCTGTTCGGCTGGGTGGCCGAAGCGCTCGCTCCCGGCGGGCACCTGTTCGTCATCGGCGTCCACGCGGTCGACCAAGGGCTCCGCGGTCCACCGGACCCCGAGCGGCTCTACACGCCCGAGCGGATGGGCGATGCCCTGCGGGGCTTCGACCTCCTGCGCTGCGAGTCGATCGTCTATGAGGCCGAGCGCAGCGAGGGTCCTCGGCAGGTGACCGACGTCGTGGGTCTCGCGAGGCGCGCGGGGTTCGCTCCTCGCGAGCCGCTCACGTCACCGGCTTGACATGGTTCGCGCCGCTGCCTGACGAGCGGTCATGTCGCCGTTGGCGACCTTGTAGGCGATCGTGTCCTTGTAGTCACCGCCGCCGTCACGGGTCTTCTTGGCCGCCTGCTCCGGCGCGACGTCCATATCGGCCAGTGCGCGGGCCGCCTGGGGATCGAAGCAGCGCACCTTGAGCCACCGAGCGGTCATGGCGTCGTCGAACCCCGCCTCGGTCCAGGCCTGAGCAGCCTCGCGAGCATCGCCGCCGCGGTCTGCCAGCTCTCCGAACCGTCTGACGGTCTCAACGCTCGTGTTGACCTCCGGCCCGTACACCTTCATGCGTTTCGCCCCCCGTCGCCCTTTCTCGAAGTGTCGTACATGATGGGGGGCGGCGCGGGCACGCGCAACCGCGTCCGTCGCCGTAGCGCGGCTCGACGCTGGCCGCCGCCTGGGCCCCCGTCGGCAGGTGGCCAGGCGATCAGCGGCTTTCCGATCTCCCACTGGTGGCCGTGGGGATCCTCGACGCGCCCCAGGCGCCAGCCGTGCTCTTCGCCCACCGGGTGGATCTCAGTGGCGCCCGCCGCAATGGCCCGCTGGACCACGGACTCTGGATCCTCGACGACCAACAGCATGCGCGCCGTGGCTCCTTGCAGCGACTCGGGGCTGAAGTTCCCGTGCGGCGGCGACTCGTCGGAGACCCAGAACGACGCGTTCCCGACCGAGAGCTGTGCGACCACCTCCTCGTGATCGTCCGTCCCGCCGACCCGATAATCCTCGACGGCACCGAACGCAGCCTTGTAGAACCCCACGGCGGCGCGGCCGCGCCTCACCGAGAGCTGCGGCGAGATGCTCGTCTGCCGGTCGCCGCCGCGATCACCCGCTACGGGCATTCGGGCCTCAACGATCTGCTTGTGCGCCCAGGCGGCACGATTCGGCGCCGCAGCCGGCATCTGCCCAGTCCACCGCGTCGCCGTCCTGCTTTCGCATCGCTCTGCGAAGTCTAGGCAGGAAGGCGACCACCCCGAGCGGAGCGGGGCGCGCGCGCTCAGCGGCTCTCGGCCGTCGCTGCGCCGGCGTCCCCACCGCGGTCGAGGACCGCCAGGTCATCATCGTCGGTCTTCGAGTCACCGGCGAGAGCGTCCTTGAGCTCACGCATTCCGCGGCCGATCGAGCGGCCCGCCTGAGGAAGGCGCTTGGGCCCCAGGACGACGAGGGCGATGACGAGGACGACGATGAGCTCCATTGGTCCGATGCTGGGCAAGGTGTGCCTCCTTGGTTCTTGACGAGTCGAGGGTCTTGCGCTCGCCTCGCCCACCTGGATCACTCGAGGGGTCGCGCGTCTCGCGAGTCGTCGTGGACCGCTCCGGCCTCCAGTGCGGATTGCAAGGCGTCCGCGATCGAAACGTCTGTGTCCGCCGGAAAGACCTTGCCCTCCGCCGCCCCTGTCACGGCCAGCCAGGCTCCCGTGTCCAAGTACTCGGCCACCTCCGGCGTCCGCATGGTCGAGCAGACCAGGACGCGCGCCGGCTCGGGGCCGGCGTTCGAGATCTGGTGGGCCCGTCAGCCCCCGACGGAAAGGCGACGACGGCGCCGGATCGAGCGTCGTGACGCCCCCCGCCGAACTCGACCATGAAGGCCGTGCTTCCGGGGAGGGTCGCGTTCTGCCAGCGAATGACCGTGCCGGGCAACCGGGCACCGCATACGGTTCCCGCAGGAGGCGCTCGAGCGCCGGGGAATGAGAACCGGTGAGAGAATTCCTCCTCCTCATCGACACGCTCGAGGACACGGTCGAGGATGCCAAATCGGAGGCCCTCACCGGTTGCGCGCGCGTGGACAGGCACGAGCTCTACGCCATCGTCGACGAGCTGCGACGCGCGATCCCCGAGGAGATCCAGCACGCGCATTGGATCGCCGCGGAGCGCGACGAGATGCTGGCCCAAGCGAGGCGCGAAGCGGAGCGGACTCTCCAGGAAGCCCGTCAGGAGTCGGCCCGCCTCCTCGGGGCCGAGGAGCTCACCAAGCACGCCGAGCGGCGGGCGAGCACCTTCTTGGACAAGGCGCGCTCCCACAAGCGCGACATCCACCTCGACGCCGAGTCCTACGCCGACGACATCCTCAAGAACGTCGAGAGCTACTTCGAGAGGCTCGCGGCGGTGGTGCAGCGCGGCCGCGATCGACTGCCCGACGGCGCGAAAGCCTAAGGGCCCGTAGACCAACAACTGCCCCGGGGTAGTCAGCGCGGAAGAATGCGTCGGACGACCTCGAGATGGTGTTCGCCATGGCGGCGCATTTCCGGGAAGCGAGCCTGAACCCAGCACCATGTTGCGACACGGGCGCTGTTCAGTGCCTCGAGCAACTCCGATAGGTCGCGGTCAACCGCCCCGAAAACGGCTCGGGCATCTTCGGGTAGGAAGGCGAGGTCCCACTCCAGCGGCCCGCGACACGCGCTCTCGAAGTCGATCCAACGAAGCCCCACCGGCGTGACCAGGTAGTTGCCGTCGTGAGGCTCGCCATGGAGTGGACGCTCCTCGAGTGCCCGATCGTCGAGCTCGGCGAGCAGATCGTCGAAAGCGGCGCGCAGGAACGTCCGGTCGGCGTGGACCAGCGCTTGGACCTGGAGGTCATCGGACAGCGCGTGTCGGGCGCGCTCGAGGCCTACCCGGAAGCTCGGTAACGTCGCGTTTGAAAGGCACCGCGCTTCGTGAACCCGAGACAACGATTCGCCCACGATCGCCCCGCTCGCCGGAGCGCCGTCGTGCTCCAGTCGGCACCAGAGCGTGACGATGAACCCCGTTTCTGGATCTCGCTGCGCCGCCGCTCCATGCAGCGGCGGGGCGACCGGTGCTCCGTGGGCGGCGAGCTCCGACGCGACTTCGTGCTCTCGCAGCAGCCGCTCGCCACTGCCGGGGTGCGTTCCGACCTTCGCGATGATCGCGTGCGGGCGGAGCCAGACGACCGTGTTGTTGGTCTCTTGCACCAGCACCGACTCCTCCACGACAAACCCGAGCCGCTGAGCGACCTCCACCGCTGCACGACAGCCAGGAGTCATCCGCCCAGTCTTCCAGCCATGCTCCGCCCCGTTGGCGCGGACACTTGGCAGGGTGGCTTCGGGTCCAGCTGAACAAGCCGTCGATGACGTCGAAGGCGAGCCGGCCGAGTACGATCGGCCTATGCCCGACCGCCTGCACTTCACGGATTCCGACGAGGCCAACGCGCTGATCGCCTCGGATCCCATGGCGCTGCTGGTGGGATTCGCGCTCGACCAGCAGGTCACGGTGCAGAAGGCGTTCGCCGGGCCGCTGGTGTTGCGCGAGCGCCTCGGTGCGCTCGATGCCGCGACGTTGGCTTCGGCCGACCTCGAGCCCGTATTCCGCGCCAGGCCGGCGATCCACCGCTTCCCCGGCTCGATGGCCGGGCGCGTGCACGACCTGGCGGTGCACGTGCGCGACCGCTACGAGGGTGACGCCGCGCGCATCTGGACCGAAGCGATGGACTCGAGCACGCTGCGCGCCAACCTCGCCGCCCTGCCCGGATTCGGCGAGATGAAGATCAAGGCGCTGGGCGCCGTCCTGGCCAAGCGCTTCGGCGTGGACGCCGCCCGCGACCTCGTGCCGTGGCACCCGACGCTGGGAGACGTCGACTCGGTGCAGGCGCTCGCCGACTACCAGGCGGCCAAACGGGCGCACAAGGCCGAATGGTCGGAGAAGCAACAGTCTCCGGTCGTCCGTTAGGACGCGACCGGACCCGCCCGGGAAGCGGACGGCTCGGGCGCTAGCCGATCTTCTTCAGGTCGATCACGAACACGAGGGTCTCGTTCGGACCGATCGGCGGCGGCCCGCCGGACGGGCCGTAGGCCTGGTCGGAGGGGATGGTCAGCTCGCGGCGGCCGCCCTCCTTCATGCCCTCAACTCCCGCATCCCAGCCGGGGATGACCTCGCCGCGACCCAACGCGAAGGAGAACGGCTCGCCGCGATTCCAGGAGGCGTCGAACTCCTCGCCGTTGCGGGCGAGCACGCCGACGTACTGGACGGTCAGTTCGTCGCCGGCCCCTGCGGCCGCGCCCTTGCCCTTCACGATGTCGCGGATCTTCAGCTGTGTCGGCGGCTTGCCCTCGGGAACCTTCACCTCCGGCTTCTTCGACAGGTCCTTCTCGTCCCCGGCCGGCGCATCCTTGGTCGGCGCGGGCGGGATGGCCCCGGTGTTGGTCGCCGGCGGCGTGGTCTTCCCCTCGGCCTGCGTCGAGACGGGGCCGCTGTCTGCTTGCTCGGGTTCGTCGCCGCATCCGACGGGCACGGCGGCGAGGGCGAGCGCGGCGAGGATGGCGAGCGGGCGCGACACGACGGCCCGCACACTACCGGGAGCCGCGGTAGACGGGCGAGGCGTCGCGCGGCAGGCCGTTGAGGACCCGCACGACGTCGAGCAGATCGCCCTCGTCGTAGAAGTCGACGTTGACGAGGTTGGGAACCAGGCCCCGCTCGCGCCGGCAGCGCCGCGCGCGGGCGAGCAGCACGTCGTAGGCGTTCACGTTCCCCGCCAGCCCGGGCGACGGGTTGGCCCGCTCGATCCAGTGGTTGAGCTGGAAGAGGGGGCTGTCGGGGGTGCCCCGGTTGGCGGCGCAGCTGGTCGGCGCTTCGAGCTCTGACACCGTCTTGAACTCGTAGGGGGTCTCCTGTACGAGCTCGAAGCCCTGGTGATACCACGTGGGGCCGCCCGCGCGCACCCGAGCTGCGCCCATCGACCCTTGGGCCGCGCGAGGAGACGCCGCCCCAGCGCCTGCACCTCGTCGGTGATGTCGACGTGCTGGAGGTAGGTGGAAGCGGCCGCCGCGACGATGATCCCGGCACCTCCGGCGACGAGGCAGGACGTGCGCAGGTCGACGAGGTAGGCGTCCCACACCGCACCGGCGGCCCGATGCTGCTCCTCGCCGCCGAACCGAGACACCAGGAGCGCATGCCCGACGAGGTAGGCGACGACGCCCACCGACCCCACCGCGGCCACGCCGGCCCCGAGGTTCACGATGGTCCGCCGCCGGTTCGCGGCCGACGACGAACGCGCCGGCTAAGCACGCGAGCGTGAGGAGCGGCAGGAGGATCCCGAGGAACCGGACCTTCGATGCGATGTCGAGGCTCTTCGTCGCGAACGAGCGCTCGCTGATCTCGATCAGCCCGGGCTCGACGTCGCGGGGGATTTCTTGGCCACCCCGGGGGCCAACCGCCTTCGCCGCGCCGATGACGACGGTGCCGATGTCGGCGAGGTCGAGGACGATCGACCCCTCGTCGCGGGAGAAGAGCGCCTTGTGGACCTGCACCGCGGCCTTGCGGAAGATCGCCCGGAACGGGCCCGAGCCCAGCACGTTGGAGACGACCGCCTGGAGCAGCGGCTTGGCCTGGATGAGCTCTGACGAGCCCTAGTCGATGATCTGCTCGACGATCTGGTCGGAGAGGACGGTGCGGACGTGCTCGTCCTCGAGCGAGCTCGAGGCGCGCTGGGCGAAGTGGCCGGCGTCGAAGACCTCCTGGCGCGCGTAGAAGGTCGCCCCGCCCACGAGCAGGAAGATGCAGCCGAGGACGACGAGCACCGTTGCCGCGACGCGGCTAACGTCGTCGACGTCGAGCTCGCCGTCGCCGGCCGGGGGGCTCATCCGGTGGCGAGGCCAGGGCCGAGCGCGGGACGATGAGCCGCTTCATCGCCCGAGCCTAACCCGCGCTCGGCCCGCCGTGTCAGGAGGGTCCGGCCTCCCTGCTCAGCCTTCCGTCAGCGCGTCCGCGGCGGCGCTCACCCGCTTACCCCTCCGTCGACGCGTCCCAGGCGGCGCTCACCCGCTCAGCCCTCCGTCAGCGCGTCCGAGGCGGCGCTCACCCGGTGCTGCTCGAGCTGGGCGAGCTGGCGATCGGCGCGCGCCAGGAGCTCGGGTAGGTCGAAGGACGCGAAGCGCTCGTCGCGCGCGGCCAGCCGCTCGAGGTTGAGCCACATGGAGCGCTTGGCGCCGACCCCGCTGGTGAGGCCCTCGAGCTCGATGAGCCGGCTGAGCGGCGAGTAGCCGCGGAGCTGGCCGTTGGGCTTGAGCCGGCCGACCTTCTCGATCGACCAGCCCGCGGCCTTCTTGAGGTTGTCCTCGCCGATCGCGAGCGTCCGCATCAGCGAGCGCAGGGTCTCGCGGTCCTCGTCGATCTCCTCGGTCAGCTTGGCAAGAAAGGCCCCGAGCTCGGTCCCTTTGTTCGCGCCGCGCGAGCGCTTGGCGAGCTCGAGGCCGGCGGTCGCGCCGCCCAAGTGGTCGTTGAGGTAGGTCGCAAGGCGGGTCATTCGGGGATCTCCGCTTGGTCGGCTTCTCCGTAGGTGGCGGGATCGGGCTCGGCCTCCTCGCTCGCGAGCTCCTCGAAGCGCGGGATGCCCTCGCCCGAGGTGTGCTCGGCGTTCTCGATGAGATCCTGCTCGGCCTGCTCGAAGCCCTCGGACTCGCCGCCGCCCGCTTCGTAGACCGGGCGCATCGCTGGATCGTCGCGTTCTGTCATGACTTCCCCTCTCGTCGTCGAACCCGGTCCCTACCCGGAACGGGCTGAGCTGTAGCATCGCGCCGCCGCATGACCTCTCGCCCGATCCGCAGTGCAGTCGTGCCGGTGGCGGGGCGCGGGACGAGGTTGCTGCCCGCCACCAGGGCGCAGCCCAAGGAGATGTTGGCGGTCCTCGACAAGCCGGTGATCGGGTACGTCGTCGACGAGCTGCGCGCGGCCGGCATCGATCGCGTTCTGCTCGCCATCGTACGCGGGAAGGGGTCGATCGAGGACCACTTCGACACCGAGGCCGAGGGCATTGCCGTCCTCTCCACCAGCGCGCGCGCTCGCTCGGCGCGTGCGCGCACTTCCCGGGCTCTGGCGGCGCGGTGCTCGGGATTCACCAGGGGGAAGAGCAGCTGAGCAGCCTCCGCGAGGCGTTCACCGCCGAGGGCTGCGTCCTGGTGGAGCCGTCCGTCGCGCCGGCGCCGAGAGGCTCTGCCTCCGAGCAATCTGCCGCAGGCGCAGCCAGGCCCGGCAGCCGATGTCGGAGCACCCGCGCTCAGCAGGTGGATATGGCGAGGAAGCGCTCGAGCGGCCCCGCGTAGAGCCCTATGATCCCGGCGGGGACGCTGAGTGGGACCAAGATCCAGCCAGCCATGAGCCACGCGGCGCCTGGGCTGTCTGGCTCGGGCGCCTCTGGCGCTACGCGGTGCCGGCCCACGATCTCGATGACGACCAGCCGGCCGCCTACCAGCAGGGCGACCGCCGCGCTGACGACCGCCCCAAGGATCCCCAGCGCCCCGAAGGCCTGCCCGTCGAGCAGGGCGACCGACGCAGCGCCCACCGCCGCCCAGACCACGCCGAGCACGCCCGTCGTCACTTGGGTCACCCGACGCTGGGCGCGGGCGTGCACGATCCAGCTCAGGCTGCGTACGAGCAGTGCGGTGCCGGTCAGCACCCATGCCACGACGCAAGTGGCGAGGACGATCCTCGGGACGATGAGGTCCTTCGAGGTCTCGTCGAGCAGGGAGCGGCAACCGTTGCCGGACTCATCGAAGCCGGGCTCGACACCGCTGAACACCCCTACCGCGACGAGGTAGACGACCCCGAAGCCGACCAGCACTCCGACGACGCCGTAGCGCCAGCGTGCGCCGCTCAGCTGCGCGTAAGCCCCTAACCGGTCGCCGCCAGACCGATCGGGCAGCTGACCCCGGTGCCGCCGAGCCCGCAGTAGCCGTTCGGGTTCTTTGCGAGGTACTGCTGGTGGTATCCCTCTGCGTAGTAGAAGGGTCCCGCCTCGGCGATCTCGGTCGTGATCTCGCCGTAGCCCGAGTCGCTCAGCCGTGCGGCGAACATCTCGCGCGAGCGCTGCGCCGCCTCGCGCTGAGCGTCGCCCTCCCAGTAGAGCGCGGAGCGGTACTGGGTGCCCGCGTCGTTGCCCTGGCGCATCCCCTGGGTCGGGTCGTGGCCCTCCCAGAAGATCCGCAGCATCTCCTCCAGGCTCGTCTTGGCCGGGTCGAAGACGACGAGCACCGCCTCGGTGTGCCCCGAGCTGCCCGAGCACACTTCCTCGTAGGTCGGGTTGGGCGTATAGCCGCCCGCATAGCCGACGGCGGTGGTGTAGACGCCGGGCGCCTGCCAGAACAGCCGCTCGGCGCCCCAGAAGCAGCCCATGCCCAAGACGACCCGCTCCAAGCCCTCCGGAAAGGGCGGCTCGAGCGGCGTGGCGAGCACGTAGTGGCTGGCGGGCGCCGTCATCTTCATGTCCCGGCCGGCGAGCGCACGCTCGGGATCGATCATCTTGGACTTGTCGCGGAAGAAGAGCATCTCGCTCCAGTCTAGGAAAGGCGCCAAGCATTTCAGTGGCGGGAGAGTCTCGCTCTTGGTTACCGTGCATCGTGCGATGGAAGAGGCGCCGTGGGCGTCCGGAAGGCCGTAGACGTTCACGGGGTGTCCTGACGGCGGGCCGGGTTCCTTCTGTGGGAAATGCGGGGGGGGGCGTGTCGTGCGCCCGGGGAGGTCATCGCCCGCGGTCGCGTCGGCCGTGTGGATCGGCCAGGGTCAGCGAGCTTGTGTCGCGCGATGCCAAAGAGCGATGGCGCAGCCGCATCCGATACCGACCGGTAACGACCACTGCGCTCAAGCGCGCAAGCGAACACCTCGGCGGTCAGATCCAGCGCGAGCTCGGCGCTGTTCGTTCGCCGCCGGCAGTAGGCAAGGACGCGGCGGACATGACGGCGATACGGGGATCGTCTACGGCCACCTACCAACCATTCGAGCCGTCGACGATCTTGTGACCGCGCACTTTGGAGAGTCGCGCCCAGGCGAGCGGGCCGTCGCTGCCGATCCAGCGACCGGCGCTGGGCGTCGGGGCCTCAGCTACCCCTGTCCGGTGGACAGGCCTACTCCCGTCCGCGCGCGTGGCGGTCGCGAACAGCCGAAAGGTAGCGCGCCAGGCGATCAGGTGGAGTGGGGCGCGTAGCGATGGTGGAGCATGAGGTCGTTGCCGTCCGGGTCGTTGAAGAACGCCATGTGGCAGACCCCCGTGTCCATGGGCTCCCCGGCGAAGACGACGCCCTTGGCCTCGAGCTCTGCCTTCGCCGCCGCGACGTCGTCGACGTGCAGCGCGGCGTGGGCGTTCTTCTGCGGCGCGAACTCCATGCCGAAGCTGGCCGGCTCCCAGATGCCAAAGCACGTCTCGCCCACCCAGACCTCGAACCGCGACTCCTCGTCGGGCCGCAGCCCGAGCGTCTCGACGTAGAAGGCGCGTGAGCGCTCGGCGTCTTGGGACGGAATGCCGACGAAGTCGAGCTTGCTGATCATGATCTCTCCTGTGCTTAGGCGAGCGGGCTCGCGGGGGTCGGGGTGAGTCTCCCATGATCTCGGCGTGATGCGAGGTAGCTAGGCCAACTTCGGTGGGCGGTGATCTCCTGCGCCCCGTCCAGCGCGGCGGCCTCGCACAGGAAGCCGATGGGGTCGCGACCGTCCTCGAGGGACTGAAGCGCCGCCCGCAGGGCGTCGCCCTGCTGACGCCCAGCTGCTCGGCCAGCTCGGCCTCGGGCGGCAACCGGCCGTCGGCGAACGCGTCCGCACGGATCGCAGCGAGCAGCGCCCCGCGCGTGCGCTCGGTGAGAGACCCGGTCTCGAGGCGGTCGAGCGCAAGGTCGTGCGCCGCGAGATGACCGTCCATCGACGAATCGTAGACCGGGGCCCAGCCGCCCTCTGCGGCCCACCTACCGGCGCGCAATCGCTGATCCGGAGCGACACGACCCTCGTAGAATCGGGCCATGACCTCGATAAGCCCCCGGGCGAACGTCCGATGATCGACGAGCTCCTATCCCCGCTGCGACTGCCCGAGCGCGCCTTGGACGCCCTAACTCGGGTCGCGAACGATCTCTCCGGCTTGCGAGCCGAGCTCGCCAGCGGTGTCGGCAAGCTGGAGAAGACGACCTCCACCCTGTCCTCCGACGTTCGCCCGCTACGCGCCGACGTGGCGGTAGTCCGCGAGTCGACCTCACCCCTGCCCGAAGGCATCGCCAAGCTCGAGAAGGTCGTCGACGGTCTCGGCGGAAAGCTCGAGAACGTCCACGAGGGAGTGGGCACGGTCCACGCGGACCTGCGCGAGCTCTCCGCCAAGGTCGACCAGATGAGCCAGCAGCTCGCCGCGATGCAGGAGACCCTCACCAGGATGAAGGGCAGCGTCGAGAACGTCACCAAGGACCTGCCCGGCGCAGGCGGCACCGGAGCCATCGCCCGCGTGCGCGAGGCCATCGGCGGCCAATCGCCCTGAGCAACGCGCCTCGCGAGCTGGGGTGGCGGCAGCTAGCGCAGCCCGTAGATCGTGAGGTCGAGGTCGCCGGGCCCGGAGGGATGGCCTCGGGCTGGGTTCGATGGCGCGATCGCCATCGGGCTCCTTGGAGACCATGACGCCCACGGGGCTCATCGTCGCATCCCGCCCGCGCGGGCCGAGAGTTCTGGCGGTTTGGAATCTGCGTTTCAGAGGTCTGCGAGCCGTGCGGTCGAATATCTCGACGTCAGCCGCGCGAGGACGCCTACCCGGGAGAGACATGCCAGAGAACGACCCGCCCAAGGAGACCCCAGCATCGACAGACTTCACCGCGCCCTTACCCGTCACCAGGCCCGAAGACACCGATGAGCTGTCCATTGCGGCCGGGGAGGCGCCCTACGCCGACGACCCTCAGGCAGCCGAGTTCCCCGTCGTCCTGCGCGGCTATGACCGCGATGCCGTCGATGCCTATGTCGCGCGAGTCTCGGCGGTGATCGAAGACCTCCAGGCGTCCCGCTCGCCGCAGGCGGCGGTCAGGCGGGCCTTGGATCGGGTCGGGGAGGAGACCGGCAGCATCCTCCGTCAGGCCGAAGTGACCGCCGAGCAGATGACCGCGCGCTCGCGAGCCAAGGCCGACGAGCGCCTCCAGCGCGCCGAATCCGAGGCGCGCGAGCTGCGTGCCGCCGCCGAGAAGCACGTGCGCGCGCTCGACAACGACACCGACAAGATATGGCAGGAGCGCCAGCGGCTCATCGACGACACCCGCAAGCTCGCCGACACCCTGCTGGCGGTCGCCGACGACGCTGAGGAGCGCTTTCCACCCGAGCCGGCGCCCCAGCCCGCCGAACCCGCCGGCGACGAGCAGCTCAAGAGCACGGTCGTCGCAAAAATCCCTCCAGAACCACACGAAGCAAGCGATCCGCCGGATCCGGAGCCCACCAGTCCATCGCCAGAGAGCTGACGCGCCTTTAGGCGTTCACCTTGGCTCAGGCCCGCGGGTCGCAAGGGCTACCTGGCGAGTGCACCGTCCAGCACCGCTACATTTGCTGCCCGCCGGCGTTGCTATCGGAAATGCGCGGGCAGAGGATCTCGTTCATCGCGACCTCGGTGGTCGCGCTCACCTCCCTATGGCCGGCAATCGCAGCTCCGGTCCGGGCGCAAGCCCGCGGAGACTGCGTGCGCAAGGGCGAGCGAGCGGTCCACCGCACCGCCGAGGCGGTCGTGGCGAAGGGCGGGGGCGCCATCTTCGGCTGCCTGCTCAGCCGCGGCGTCCGCGTGCGTCTCGACCGTCGCCCCCGAGACTTCTCTTTCCAGATCTACGGTCCGATCGGCCGCTACGTCGCCGTGCGAGCCGCGGGTGGGGAACCGTGCTCGTATCCGGGTCCGTGCGGCGGTGGAGACCTCGATTATGAGGACACGTCGTTGATGCTCTTCGACCTGCGTTCAGGGAGAGGCTATTCACTGTTCAGGGGTAGGACCTATGTCGGTATCGGTGGACCCTTGAAGGCCGTCGTAAACCGGACGGGCACCGTCGTCTTCGTGCTCCGGCGCGGAGACTTCGACTTCCGCTTGATGGCCTGCGAGCTGCGCCGCTGTTACACGGGACAGCGTGCCACCGGACCACGCGAGCTCGACCGCTCTGACGCCACGTTCGACGACGTGCGGCTGGACGGCAACACGGTCACCTGGGCCCGTCGCGGGACGCCGAGGACGACGACCGTCGACTGATCCCGAGGCTACGCGGGGACACCCCACCGACCGCACGGCAGGTCGCGAGTCTCGATGACGCCGGGCTCCGTACTCCTGGTGAGGCATGGGTCCCCCGAGGCCAAGCCGCTTTTGACCAGAGGAGGCGAGATGCCGGAGCCGTCTTCGACAAGAGGACACCGTGCCGGCCAGACAGGATTCACGCTGCTCGGCGCGGGGCTCATCCTGGCGCTCGCCGTCACGCTCGGGCACGCCAGGCAGGAGGTGTTCTACATCCCAGCCTACGGCGTGGTCATCGCCGCGGGCGCGTTCGTGTTGGCGGCAATAGGGCTGGCTCTGAGTTGGCGATCGCGACGCTACGGCGTTGCCACTCTGACCATGCTGGCCGTCGCCCTCGGCATCCTGGGCGTTCTGGCCATCTTCTCGATCGGCGTCCTGCTGCTCGCCGGCTCCCTCGTGCTCTTCTTCGTCGTAGCGGCCAAGCTGCCCGGTGGCCCGAACCGGACACAGGCCGCTGCCGGAGGGGTCCTTCTCGGGCTCGGCCTTCCCGCCCTCGCTCTCATGTCGCTGTCGCCTCCACTGGTCGACTGCCAGAGCGGCTCGAGCGGGGAGAACATCTTCCTCGGATTCGAATCTGACTCGGCAGCAGCCAGCGCTTCGCTGAGCGCGGACGGCCGCACGGAAACCGGTCGGGCTCGAGGGGACACGTACGAGTACGCTTACCGCTGCCGCGACGGCAAGCTCGCCCGGTTCGACCTTCGGCGAAGGTAGATCCCAGGGGGTTCCGCGTCGCTCAATCCGACTGCTCGTCCTCCGACTCCTCCGGCGCTTCGGCTTCGTCGTCGCTCTCTTCCTCGACGGGGGCGGCATCTTCGGGCAACGCGGTGCCCATAGCGTGGAAGCCGCCGTCGACGTGGATGATCTCGCCGGTGATCGCGCGCGCCCAATCGGAGAGCAGGAAGCAGACCGTCTGGGCCACCGGAACCGGGTCCTTGGTGTCCCACTTCAGGGGCGACTGGCGGTTCCAGGCGCCGGCGAGCAGCTCGAAGCCGGGGATGCCGCTCGCCGCGGCCGTCTTGATCGGCCCGGCGGACACCAGGTTGACACGCACTCCGCGTGGCCCGAGATCGCGCGCCAGATAACGGCTGAGCGACTCGAGCGCCGCCTTGGCCACGCCCATCCAGTCATAGACCGGCCAAGCAACCGACGCGTCGAAATCCAAACCGACGATGCTGCCGCCCGGTTCGCCGTCGCCCTCCTCCATGAGGGGAAGGAGGGCGGCCGCCAGCGTCTTGAGCGAGAAGGCGCTGGTCTGGAACGCCGTCGTCGCGCTGTCGGCGCTCGCACGCAGGATGTCTCCGCCGAGCGCCTCCTCGGGGGCGAAGGCGATCGCGTGCAGCGCGCCGTCGATCCCTCCCCAGCGCTCGCGGAGGTCTGAGACCACGCCTTCGAAGTCCTCTTCCTTGTTGACGTCGAGCTCGAGGATGTCCGGGGTCTTGGGCAGGCTCTTGGCCGCCCGCTCGGTCATCCGGCGCGCGCGCCCGAAGCTCGTGAGCACCACCTCCGCCCCGGCTTCCTGCGCCTGCTCGGCCACGCTGTGCGCGATGCTGGTCTTGGTCATCACGCCCGTGACCAGGATGCGCTTGCCCTCGAGGATCACTGCGACACGGCTCCTTCCGCGTCGCGCGAGGACTCCTCGTCGGACGAGCCGTCCTCGGAGGCCTCCTCGTCGGAGTCCTCGTCCTGATCGGCAGCGTCGCCCTTGGCCTCGCTACGCCACACGGCCTGTATTCGCAACCGCGCCACCAGCTCGTCGTTCTGGTTGACGATCTTCCACGCGCACGTGGCCAGCCCGAGCTCTTCGTCGAGGGCCTTGAGTGTCTCGATCTTGCCCTCGACGTGAATCGTGTCGCCGAACTTCACCGGCCGCTTGAAGACCACGTCATCGATCCGTCGCAGGGCCACGACCCGCTCAGGGTCGAAGGGGACCAGCCCGGCCGCGTAGGAGATGAGCAGCATCCCATGGGCCACGCGCTCACCAAACTGGCTGGACTTGGCCCACTCGGCGTCGGCGTGCTGCGGGTGCCAGTCGCCGGTCAGGGCGGAGAAGGAGACGACGTCGGCCTCGGTCACCGTCCGCCCCCTCGTGGTGAAGGCGTCGCCCTCGCTCAGCGCGTCGAACGAACGCGAGAAGAGCTCGTGTGCGGATGTGGGCATGGCTCGGTCCTTCCTAGAGGGGGATGTTCTTGACGTCGCCGCCGGTGCGCCGGTTCGCCAGCATGCCGAGCGCCCACCTCAAGCGAGACCGGGTGTCCTTCGGCTCGATCACCTCGTCGATGAAGCCCTCGGCCGCGGCGACCTGGGCGCGCAGGTGGTCCTCCGCGTACTCGGTGGCCAGGTCTTCGCGCAGCGAGTCATCTTCCTCGTCGCCGTCGCCTTCCGCTTCGGCCAGCTTCTTGCTGTGGATGACGCCCACGGCCTGGCCGGCGCCCATCACCCCGATCTCCGCCTCGGGCCAGGCGAAGGTGAAGTCGGCGCCGAGATCGCGGGAGTTCATCGTGATGTAGGCGCCGCCGAAGGCCTTGCGCAGCACCACGGTGACCCGCGGGACCGTCGACTCCGCGAAGGCGTGCAGGAGCTTGGCGCCGTGGCGGATGGCCCCGCCCTGCTCCTGGCGGGTGCCCGGCGTGAATCCCGGCGTGTCGACGAGTACGACGAGCGGCAGGCCGAAGGCGTTGCACATTCGCACGAAGCGCGAGGCCTTCTGCGCCGCGTCGAAGTCGATCGTGCCGCCGCGGTACTTGGGCTGGTTGGCGAGGACGCCCACCGAGCGCCCACCGACGCGGCAGAAAGCCGTGACCACGTTACGCGCCCATTTAGGCGAGGGCTCGAGCAGCTTTCCCTCGTCGGCGATCGCGGCGATCACCTCGCGCACGTCGTAGACGCGCCGGGCCTCGCTCGGGACGGGCGCCGCGGGGTCCGCGTCGGGCTCGTCCGCCACCTCCCAGTCCTGCGACGGCGCGTCGGCGCTGGCAGGCAGGTACTCGAGGAGGTCATGCACCAGGGCGATGGCTTCTCTGTCGTCCTTGGCCACGAAGTCGCAGACGCCGTTTCGCTCGTGCACGCCCGGTCCGCCGAGATCCTCCGCGGTGGCTTCCTCGCCGAGCGCCTCCTTGACCACCGCCGGGCCCGTGAGGAACATCCTCGCTTCCTCGGTCATCACCACGAAGTCGGTGAGCGCCGGCGAGTAGGAGCCGCCGCCGGCGGAGACGCCCGTGATGACCGATATCTGGGGGACCTTTCCCGAGAGGGCGACGTTGGCAAAGAAGATGCGCCCGTATCCACCCAGCGCGGCGACGCCCTCCTGCATCCGCGCGCCGCCGGACTCGATAAACCCCACCACCGGGGCGCCGGCCTCCCCCGCGAGCTCCATGACCCGGACGATGGTGTCGGCGTGCGCCGCGCCGAGGGAGCCTCCCACGAAGCGCTTGTCCTGCGCGTAGCAGAAGACCGGCCGGCCGTCGACCTGGCCGGCCGCTCCCACCACGCCGTCCCCCGGGACGCTCTTCTCGCCCATCTGCTGAGAGGTGACCTCGGAGCGGATCACCTGGACCGAGCCCTCGTCGCAGAGCAGCTCGATTCGCCCGAGCGGCGTGAGCTGCTCGCTGTCGCGCTCCGTAGTCGCCGACACGTCGTCAGGCCCTCAGGCAGAGCACCGCGTTGTGGCCGCCGAAGCCGAAGCCGTTGGAGATCGCCACCGCGCTGTCGCCGTTGACGTCCTCGAGCGGGCGCGCCTCGGGCACGTAGTCGAGGTCCATGCCCTCGTCGCGCTCCTCCCAGCCGACTGTCGGCGGCGCCATGCGCTCCTTGAGCGCGATCAGGGTCAAGATCGCCTCTACGGCGCCCGCGGCGCCGAGCATGTGTCCGATCACCGACTTGGTGGAGGAGACCGGCAGCTGCTTGGCCCGGTCTCCGAGCGCCCGCATGAGCGCCTCGGTCTCGGAGCGATCGTTGAGCTGCGTCGAGGTGCCGTGGGCATTGACGTAGTCCAGGTCGTCCGGGGTCATCCCGGCATCCTCGAGCGCTCGCTTGATCGCGCGCGTCGCACCGTCGCCGGATGGGTCGGGCGCCGTGATGTGGTGGGCGTCGGAGGTGGCTCCGAAGCCGAGCATCTCGCCCAGCACCTCCTGGTCGCGCGCCTCGGCGCTCTCGGACTCCTCGAGTACGAGCACTCCGGCGCCCTCGCCCATGATGAACCCGTCGCGGCGGGCGTCGAACGGACGCGAGATCCCGGTGGGCGAGATAGCGTGCATGTTGTCGAATGCGGCCTGGGCGAGCGTGCCCAGGGCCGCCTCGGCGCCTCCGACTACCACCATGTCGGCATCGCCGGCCTGGATGAGGCGCATGGCCGTGCCGATCGCGTCGGCGCCGGCCGCACAGGCCGAGGCCACGCTGTGGGAGGGTCCCAGCAATCCGTAGCGCATCGCGAGGTTGCCCGCCGCCGCGTTGGGCATGAGCATCGGCACCGCGAGCGCGGAGACACCCTTTGCACCCTTGTCGCGGAGGAGGTTGGCGTTCTTCTCGAGCGTGAGGATGCCCCCGATGCCGGTGGCGATGATGCAGCCCACGCGCTCCGGGTTCACGGGAGGATCCTCGTCGTCCTCGAAGCCGGCCTGCTCGAGTGCCTCTTTCGCCGCCGCGATCGTCACCTGGGTGAAGCGGTCCGTTCGCCGTGCGTCCTTCTTGGAGAGGAAGTCGGTTGGGTCGAAGTCGTCGGCGCGGCCCTCGCCGTCCTCGAGCCCCGACTCGCCGGCGAGCCAGCGGTCGTAACTGATGCGGGCACCGACTCCGAGCGGAGTGACGGCGCCGATTCCCGTGACGACGACCCGACGCTCGCTCATGATGCCCGCTTGACCACCAGGTCGACGACGTCGCCTACGGTCTTGAGCTTCTCGACGTCCTCGCCCTTGAGCTCGACGCCGTACTCCTCCTCGATCACCTGGCCGACCTCGACCAAGTCGAGCGAGTCGACGTCGAGGGACTCGAGCGTCGCTTCCTTCTTGACGTCCTCGCGGTCCGGGCCGATCTCGGCGATCGCGTCGGCGATCTTCTCGAAGACTGCGTCTTCGCTTACTGTCTCTTCAGCCATTTCTCTTACCTCCGTCGTTTGCTGTTTCGCCCCGGGAGGGGCGCGGTCAAGCGGTCAGGCCGCCGTCCACGGTCAGGAGCGTGCCGGTGACGTAGCTCGCCCCTTCGGAGGCGAGGAAGCGCACGCAGGCGGCGACGTCGTCAGGCGTCCCGGGCCGCTGCGCCGGCACCATCTTGAGCAGGGTGTCGGGCACGTCCTCGGTCAGCTCGGTCTCGATCAGGCCCGGGGCGATCGCGTTCACGGTGACCCCACGTCGCGCCACTTCGGCGGCCACGGTCTTCGTGAAGCCGATGAGGCCCGCCTTCGAGGCCGCGTAGGCGGCCTGGCCGGGGTTGGCCTTGATCCCGCCCACGATCGAGGCCATGTTGATCACGCGACCGAAGCGCGCCTTCATCATCGGCCGCAGCGCGCGGCGAGTCATGCGGAACGCGCCCGACAGGTTGACGTCGAGCAGGCGCTGCCAGTCGTCGTCGTCGATCTGCGCCGTGAGCGAGTCCGCCGTGGTCCCGGCGTTGTTGACCAGCACCAGGACCGTGCCGAAGCGCTCCTCGACCTCCTTGAACAGTGCGTCGGGGACCTCGGGATCGGAGACGTCGCCCTGCACGGGCTCCGCGGTCCCCCCGTTGGAGTCGATCTGCTTCGCGATCTCCTTGGCGCCGTCTTCGTCGGAGCGGTAGTTGATCACGACCGGCCAGCCGGCTTCGGCCAGCGCGGAAGCGCTCGCAGCGCCGATCCCGCGCGACGCCCCGGTCACCAGCGCGCAGCCCTCACGCTCCATCGCCGCCCTCCGATCCGTTGCTCGCTTCGCCGGCATCGCCCGCGGCCCCGTCCAGGCCCCAGTCGACGAGCACGCCGCCCCAAGTGAAACCGGCGCCGAACCCGGCCATGAACACGCGCGAGCCGTCGACCAGCCGGCCGTCCGCCGCGGCCTCGGCGAGCGCGATCGGGATCGTCGCCGCCGACGTGTTGCCGTAGTTCTCGATGGCGTCGACCACGCGGTCGGAGGGAAGGTCGAGCTTCTCGCCCACGGCTTTGAGGATGCGCCGGTTCGCCTGGTGGTAGACGAAGAGGTCGACGCCGTCTATGTCGGTCTCTGCGAGCTCGAGTACCTGCTTGGTCACCTCGTCCAAGCGGCGTACGGCGTTCTGGAAGGTCTCGTGCCCCTTCATGCGGATCTTGGCCTCGTCGATCTTGGCGTAGGTCAGATCGGCTTGGGCGCCGTCGGCTTTGAGCACCGGCCTGCTGATGCGACCGGGCGGCTCGGTGGCGGTCATCACCACGGCTCCGGCCCCGTCGCCGAACAGCGCGGCGGTGCGTCTGTCGTCGTGGTCGAGGTAGCGATGCAGCGCGTCCGCGCCGATCACCAGCACGCGCTCCGCCACTCCGGTCTCGATCTGACCGCGCGCCATGGCGACCGCGGAGACGAAGCCGGTGCACGCGGCGCCGATGTCGAGCGCCCCGGCCCGGTGGGCGCCGAGCTCGGCGGCCACCAGCGGAGCTGCGTCCGGGGTGATCTCGTCCTTGCTCGTGGTCCCCACGAGGACCAAGTCGAGGTCCTCGGCGTCGAGCTGCGCGTTTTCGAGCGCTGCGCGGCCCGCTTTCGCGGCGAGATCCGAGAGCCGCTCGTCGGGAGCGAGCGCGTGACGCCGGAGAATGCCGGTTCGGGTGACGATCCAGCTCTCCTCCACTCCCAGCCTCTCGGCGACCTCGGCGTTCTCGATCACGTGCTCGGGCACGGCCATGCCGACGGCACCGATGGCGGCGCCCGCAACGGCGCGCTCCGAGCCCAGGGCGGGTCGTCCCTCGACCGCGGTGTCAGGCATTCGCCGTCTCGAGCTTGTCGGCGACAAGCGCCTCGACGTCGTCGAGCGTCTTCTTCACCAGGGCGGTGAGGACCTTCCCCGGGCCCGCCTCAACGTAGCGCTCGACGCCCTCCTCGCGAAGCGCGAGCAGGACCTCGCGCCAGCGCACCGGGCTGGTGATCCCCTCGGCGAGCTGCCCCGGGATGTCGTCGAAGGGCTGCGCGGTCACGCCCGAGAACACGGGGACCGACGGCTCGGCGAAGTCCACCTCGGCGAGCGCCTCGGCGAAGCTCTCCCGAGCCTCTGCTACGAGCGGTGAGTGGAAGGCGCCCGCGACGCTCAGCCGCACCGCGCGCACCCCGGCCTCCTTGGCGTCCTCGGCCGCGGCGTCGAGCTTGTCGCCGTCGCCGGAGACGACCACCTGGTCGGGCGCGTTGTCGTTGGCCACGCTCAAGCCGTGCTTGCTCGACAGCTCGTGCGCGAAGTCTACGCCGTCGCCACCGACCAGGGCCATCATTCCGCCGCCACCCGCCTCCTCGGCGGCCGTTGCCATCAGCTCCCCACGCAGCGCCACGAGGCGCAGCCCCTCGGCCGGGCTTACGCTGCCGGCGGCGGCGAGCGCGGCGATCTCTCCCATGGAGTGGCCGGCGAAGTACTTCAGCCCACCCACCCCGATCTGGGAGAGCTGCGCCCAGCCGGCCATGCTGGCGCAGTAGATCGCGGGCTGGGCGAAGCGGGTGCTCTCGTCGGCGCGGGCGAAGGGATCCTCGCCCCCGACCGCCTCCATCGCCGGCTCGAGCAGGTCGGGAGCGTCGCGCTCGACGCGCTCGCGCATGTCGTCGGTCTGGCTGCCCTGTCCGGGAAACAGCACGGCGGTGTCTTTGTCAGCCATGGCTACAGACTTGCCTGCGGCGGAGCACCGTACCCCCCGCGCCGCCGGTTTAGCCCCCGAATGGGGGGAGAGTTCGAGGGTGTCGCGGGGGGGTTCACAACTGCTCGGCGTTTTCCTTAAGCGTCCGTAGCAGCCGTACGCTTCTCAGTGATGAAGCTGTCGGACTATGCGCGCGAGGAGGGCGTCCACTACATCACCGCCTACCGGTGGTGGCGGGAAGGGAGGCTGCCGCTCCCCTCCCGCCAGCTCCCATCGGGGACGATCGTCGTGGACAAGCCGAGCGCGTCGACCGATGGCGTGGCCCTTTACGCGCGCGTGTCCTCGTCCGATCAGCGTGAGGATCTGGAGCGCCAGGTCGGCCGGCTCGCGGCGTGGGCGACCTGCCAGGGCCTTCAAGTGACCGGGACGGTCGCCGAGGTCGGCTCGGGCCTGAACGGGTCGCGCGGCAAGCTGAAGCGGCTGCTGTCGGACCGCTCGGTCGGCACGATCGTCGTCGAGCATCGCGAGCGCCTGCGTGACATCACCGAGGTCTCCACCTCGATGTGCCCGCGCCTGTACGGCCGCCGGTCGGCTCGGCGTCGCGCGGAGCGTGCGGTTCGGGTCGCGAGCGAGACGGCGTAGCGATGCAGGTCACCCAGGCGTACCGGTTCGCGCTGGACCCTACCCCGGCGCAGCAGGGAAAGCTGGCATCGCACTGCGGCGGCCGCCGGTTCGCCTACAACTGGGGGCTGGGTCTGGTGAAGTCGCGCCTGGACGCACGTGCGGCCGGCGAGAGCGTGCCGTGGACGCTGCCCGCGCTGCGACGCGAATGGAACGCCAGCAAGGCGCAGGTCGCGCCGTGGTGGGCGCAGAACAGCAAGGAGGCATACAGTGCCGGGCTGGCCGATCTCGCGCGTGGGCTCGACGCGTTCTCGAAGTCCAAGCGCGGTCAGCGCGACGGCCCGCCCGTGGGCTTCCCTCGCTTCAAGGCCCGCGGCCGCGGGCGAGAGTCCTACCGGTACACCACAGGCCGCTTCGGCGTGTCTGGCCGCTGCCGCGTGCAGCTTCCCCGCGTCGGCCATGTGCGCACGCACGAGCCGACCGCGAAGCTGCTCACACGGATCAAGGACGGCCGCGCTCGCGTGTTGTCGATGACGGTGTGCCGTGAGAACGGGCGATGGTTCTGCTCGCTGTGCTGCGAGGTCAAGCGCTGCGATCAGCCAGCCACGCGGCCGGGCGCGATCGTTGGCGTGGACGTAGGGATCAAGCACCTGGCGGTGCTCTCCACGGGGGAGACGATCCCGAACCCTCGCGCGATCGAGGTGGCGCAGAAGAGGCTCCGTCGCTACCAGCGCCGACTCGATCGCCAGCGTCGGGCTGGCAATCCTGGCTGCTACGACGAGCGGGGACGGGCTGTCAAGGGCAGGCGACCGGCGAACCGCTCGCAGCGGATGCGCCGAACCGAGCAGCGCGTCACGCGCCTGCACGCCCGAGCCAGGGCCGTTCGCCGTGACGGCCTCTGCAAGCTCACGAGCAGCCTCGCCGCCACCTACGGCACGGTAGTCGTCGAGCATCTGAACGTCGCCGGGATGGTGTTGAACCACAAGCTCGCCCGAGCGCTGTCCGATGCCGGATTCGCCGACATCCGCCGGCAGCTCGCCTACAAGACCGCTTGGCGTGGCGGACGGCTGGTCGTCGCGGAGCGCTTCTACCCATCTTCCAAAACCTGCTCGGCGTGCGGAGCCGCGAAAGCCAAGCTGCTCCTGTCCGAGCGCACCTACCGCTGCGAGCACTGCGGGCTGGTCCTCGACCGGGACGTGAACGCCGCGCGCAACCTCGCAGCGCTCGTGAATCATGTCGCCCCGAGTGGTGGGGAGACCCTAAACGCGCGGTACGCCCGCCTTCCGGCGGGCGTACCGAGAACCCTTGTAAGACCCG
Source organism: Solirubrobacterales bacterium (assembly GCA_038199375.1). Lineage (GTDB taxonomy): Bacteria > Actinomycetota > Thermoleophilia > Solirubrobacterales > Solirubrobacteraceae > JBBPZA01. Next base: position 42,483 of record JBBPZA010000053.1, read on the forward strand.
GCACCCGCGCCGGGCCGTGGGTCGGCCGCGAAGCCCGCACCACCTAGTGGGTCAGACGGGCACCGCCCCCGAGCAATCGGAGGCAACGTGAAAGAGATGCATACGTTTCACGCCACGGGTCAGGCGATGACGCCCAAGCGCTGCGCGCGCTGGACGGCCTCCGCGCGGTTGCGCACCTCGAGCTTGCGGTAGAGCGAGGTCGTGTACTCCTTGACCGTGTAGGGCGAGAGGTAGAGCTTCCCGGCGATCTCGCGGTTGGTGGCTCCGCCGGCGAGCAGGGTGAGCACCTCTCGCTCGCGACCGGAGAGGAGTGTGTGGGGCTGCTCGGAGCGGGGCGCGAAGACGGTCATGCCCAGGCCGACCATCCGGACGGCCTTGGTGACGTCCTGCGCCGCCCAGTCCTTCGAGACGAAGCCCGAGGCGCCCGCCGCCTTCGCCGCCGTCGGCGAGATGTTGCCCACCCCCGAGATCAGCAGCACCCGCGTACCCGGGGAGACGACGCGCAGGGTCTGGCAGAGCTCGGCGCCCGACTCCTCGCCGACGAAGAGGTCGACAAGGGCCACGTGGGGCTCGTAGCGCTTGGTCAGCGCGAGCGCCTGCTCGCCGTCGCTCGCCGCCAGGCAGCGCTCCACCCACGACTGGGCGCCCAGCACCTCTCGAAAGCCCCACTGGACGATGTCGTGGTCGTCGACCACGAGGATGCGAAGCTTGCGGCGCCCGGTCAATGCGCCACCGGGGGAAGCACCAGCCGTACGCGCCAACGATCCGTGCCCTTGGATCCGAACTCCAGGAGCCCGCCGCGCTGCACCGCTTCGAAGAACGCCAGCCGCAGGCCCATGCCGGTCCCCCGCGGGTCGCTGCGCACTCCGTCGTTGGAGACCTCGAGCGTGAAGGCGCCGTCCTCGGAACCCACCATGACGTCGACGCGGCTCGGGTCGGCGTGCTTGCGGGCATTGCCCAGCGCCTCGGCGAGCACGGACTGGGCCAGCGGCTCGCACTCCTCGGGGACCTCCACGTCCTCCGGCCAGGTCACTCGTACCCCGAGGTCGCGATGGTGCTCTAGGAGCCGGTCGAGCTCCTCGCGCAACCGCGTCGCCACCTCGGTCGGCTCGGGAACGACCGGCCGCTGGAGAGCCGTGCGCAGGTCGCCCAGGGCGGCCTGGATCTCGTTCGAGCAGCGCGTCCAGACTTCCGCGCGAGGCTCCCTGTCGGGCGCGAGCGCAAGCGATACCCCGAAGAGCCGCTGCATGACGCGATCGTGGACCTCACGGGTCAGCGTGATCCTGTCGGAGAGCACGCGCGCGCGCTCCTGCTGGCGCGTCGCGATCCGTGCGCTGGCGGCAAGCGCGACCATCCTGCCCAAGAGCCACAGCGCGTGGCGCTCCTCGTCGGTGAGCTCGAAGCGGCCGCCACCGCGGTCGACGAGGATCACCCCGAACCAGCGACCCGCCGCCGCGACCGGGATGCAGGTGAGCGTGGTCACGGGGAAGAGGCGGGCGTAGCGCTCGGGGATCTGGTGCTCGAGATCGTCGGAGGTCTCGATCACCTGATCGGTGACGAGCGCGCGATGGGCGAGCGGCGCGTCCTCCAGCGTGCCGAAGACCTGGGAGAGCAGCTCCGGGTCGAAGCCATAGGAGCCGACGGGCCGGACCCCTGCGCGGGCTTGGTCGTAGAGAAAGAACACGGCCCGCTCCATCGTGGTCATCCGGCACACCGCCTCGCAGACGCGGTCGTAGAAGTCGCCCGAGGGGTTGGGCGATTCGACGTCGGAGAGCAGGTCGACCAGGACGTCGAGCGCCTCCAGGCGGGGGGCCGCGGCGGGAGCCGTCACGCAGCGCAAGCTATCCGGTTCCTCGCATGTCGGCGGCGAACCCGGCGATCGGCGAGCTCGTTGCTCTGACGCTCCTCGGGCACCCCCGAGAACCGGGTGGAGACAGCCCTTCGTCGGCGCGGCGCAGCCGGGCAGGGAACGTCGAACACACCGGCGGCGGCGTGGTCGCGGGGGGTGTGCCGGCTTCCGGGCCTACAATGCCGATAAGTCGGCAACACCTCTCGGCTCTCGGCTCTCGGCTGAACTCGGCCTCTCAGCGGACTGGGGCGGGCGCCGGCTGGGCGACGGTCGGTGGAGGAGGGGTCGGTGGTGGAGGGGTCGGTGGTGGCGACACCGGCGTCGGCGTCGGTGGGACCGCACCGCCCTGGCTTGCTGACGGGATCGGGAAGGGCACGAACGCCTCGTCGTCCAGCGTGGCGAGGTTCGAGGCCTTCAGTCCCAGAGAGGACAGGGTGAACAGCCGGTCGCCCATGACCAGCGTGCGGGTGACCCGCGGCGCGTAGCTGCCCTGGGCCGCCTCGTGGGAGACGCGCCCGACTTCCTCGATGGCCTCGCGGCGCACGCGGAAGCCGATCGCGCCCGTGAAGCCCTCACGCCCGCCGAAGACCTGTACGGGCAGGACGGCCAGCGAGGTCTTCGGCCAGTACAGGAAGGCCCGGTGGTCGTACTCCACGTCCGAGGACGAGGAGGAGCCCAGCGCCCGCTGGGCGATGCGCACCGGCTTGCTCAGGTCAGAGACGTCGAAGAGCGAGAGCTGAGTGCCCGCCGTCCGGCCCTCCCGGGTGGCGTCCTGGCCGATGCCCAGCAGCAGGCCGTCGCCGACGGGGTGCAGGTAGGCCGAGTAGCCGAGGATCTTCAGCTCGCCCACGACCTTGGGCGCGGCCGGCACGGAGAGATCGAGGGTATAGAGCGGATCGACCTGCCGGAAGGTCACGACGAACCCCTTCTCGTCGATGAAGCGCACCGCGTAGATCCGCTCGCCGCGGCCGAGCCCTCCGACCCTCCCGAGCTGGGTGAGCGCCCCCGGTCGCTCCTCGAGCGTCGTGACGAAGCTCTCGCTCTCGCCCGCCTGGCGGCCGCCCCACCAGGGCGGGGCGCTGGTGCTGGCCACCCGCAGGACGCCCTTGTACTCCGAGAGCGAGAACTGGTTGAGCACCGAGCCGGTCACCTCGCCGCTCGCGCGGTACTCGGTCTTGCCCGGGCTGGAGATGTCGAACTTGTGGATGGCCGTCGTCAGCGGAGGCGGCCCCTGATCGGGCGAGGCGGGGGGCGGCAGCCGGCGCTGGGTGGCCACGTAGAGGCCGGTCGTCGAGGCGTAGACCGTCTGGGCGTCGGTCATGAGCCCGTCGACGTCGACCGCGGGCAGCCCCTTCTCCATGTCGATCGTCAGTACCGAGAGCATGTCCAGGCCCGAGTAGGTGCGCGACCGGCGCACGGCGCGGCAGGAGGAGAGCTTGCGCCGCGTGCCCTTCCCGGCCCGGCCCTTGCGAAGCGTCGCGCCCGGCAGCCAGCCCGACGACTTGGCGCGGGCTCCGTCCTCGCCCTGCCTGAGCGCGCGCGGAACCGAGGCGACGACCACGCGTGCGGTCGCCCCGTTGAGGCGGGCGCTCACGACGGATCCATCGACGTCGAGTGTGCGCCGCACGCGCATGTCGCCGGGGTCGCTGACGTCGACCTCGGTCAGGCGGCTGGTCGGGTTCCAGTAGGGCGCGATGCTCGCCGGTCGTGCGGGCACCGGCCCGCCCCCGTCCACCGGCCCGCCGAAGGCCGGCGCGCTTCCCGAGAGCACGAGCACGCGGTCGCCGAAGAGCAGCAGCTCGCCGCCGTAGTCGTTCATCTCCAGGCTGCCCAGCAGCCGCGGCTTCTCGGCGCGTCCGTCCACCGCCAGCAGCTTCCCGTTGGCCAGCGTGAAGATCCGCTTGCCGTCGCTCTTGACGACGTCGGGCTCGTCGACTCCCTCCTCCTGGACGTTCGTAGGGGAGGAGTCGCCGTCCGACGAGCCGGGCGCGCTGGCGGGCGCGGGTGCCGCCGTCGGCGCCGTGCCCCCGTCCGGCGCGCCCTGAGCGCCGGGGGCGCCCTGGGCCACAGGCGTGGGCATGCCCACCGCGGGAGCCGCGCTGCCGCGACTCGCCTTGCCCGCATAGCGCTGACCGTAGGCCACGAGCGAGGTGCACGAGGAGAACGTCTTGAGGCGGATCGTCTTGGTCGAGCGCGCCTCGGCGACACCGGGGACGGCCCCCGCGATCGCGATCGCCGTGGCGATCAAGGGCAAAAGGCGAATCCCCACGACCGAGAGGGTACTCCGGAGCGGAGCCGGAGCGCGAGCCAGAGCCACCGCCACACCCCCACGGGCGCGTTCGCGTCGTGAAGTCGATCGGCGAGCACGGTGAAGGACATCCTCGTCGGCTCGGGCCTGGCCTTCGAGGACCATGGCGACCACGAGCTCCGGGGGGTCCCCGGGGAGTGGTCGCTCTACGCGCTGGCCGACGCCGCGGGTGGCTAGCTGGTGGTTGCGGAGCGCACTTGCTAGCGTAGGTGGCGTTCGGCCGGGTTTCGAGCCCGGCACAAGCAGTGTCAGCGCCCGCAGTCGTTGCCTGAAGGCATCCTCCGGGATCGCAGCACAGCAAAAACCCCCCTGGAGGAAAGACATATGCCCACCGGAACCGTCAAGTGGTTCAGCGACGACAAGGGCTTCGGCTTCATCACCCCAGACGATTCGGGCAAGGATCTGTTCGTCCATCACTCCGGCATCGTCGCCGACGGCTACCGCTCGCTGCCCGAGGGCGCGAAGGTCTCCTACGAGTCCGAGGCCGGCCCGAAGGGCCCCAAGGCCGTAAACGTTCAGGTCGTCTGAGCCATGGCGGCGCGCACCACGCGCGAGCGTGAGGCCGAGCGGCGCAAGGTCAAGCTCGAGCTCGTCGAGGAGCAGATCCGCGGCGGCTCGCTCGAGGTGCGCAAGATGACCGCCGAGGAGCGCGCCCGCTGGGGACACGCTCCCGCGAAGGAGCGACCCTCCCGCCGGCGCTGACGCGTGCGAGGGCGGCTCAGCCGCCCTCCGCGTGTCGCTTCGGCCCCAGGGCGGCTCAGCCGCCCTCGGCGTGCTCCTTGAGCCCTTCTGCAGCGTTGCCGAGCAGGAAGTCGCGGACCTTGCCCTCGGCGGGCCCTCGCAGGAGCATCCCGAGCATGCGGCCGGGCTCGGCGGCGAGCGCATAGGTCGCGCGGGTCCGCCCCTCGCCCAGGTCCTCGAAGGACCACGAGCCCTCCAGGGACTTCATCTCGCCCTTCTCCTGGACCCACTCGATGCTCTCGGGCGGCTGGTAGGAGAAGCGCAACGTGGCGCGCACCGACTTGACCTTCGCGTCTGACTCGGTCTCGACCAGCTCGGCGCGACCCTCGTCGTCGTGCTCGAGCACCTCGACGTCCTTGAGCGATCCCTGCCACTCGGGCGCGTGCTCGACGTCGGAGGCGATCTCGAAGCACCGCTCGATCGGCGCGTCGATCTCCACGGTGCGCTCGCCGCTGATGGTTCCCATGCGCGCAACCCTACCCGGCTCCGAGCTTTAGGACTCACGCAGGAATAACTGCGGGCTTGGATACCCGTCTCGCGGCGCTGAACGCCCGCGCGGCGTGCCCGTCGCGCTCGACGAGCCTCGGGGTCACGAGGCCGTACTCCGGCCGGGGGCGGAAGTCGACCTCGACCTCGAGGTCGCCCCCGATCGCCTCGGCGACGCGGACCATCGCATGGGGAGCCTCCATGCCGATCTCGTGCCCGCGCGCGCCCTGGGCCAGAGCGAGGGCCTCGGTGAGGCGCAGGCCCCGCCCTGCGCCTCCATGGTGGTCTCGAGCACCATCGTGCCGTCCAGATAGCGCCGGCGCGATGTGACCGACCCCGTAGGTCGGATGCTGAAGTGGCCGCCGTCGGGATCGAGCAGCCGGGAGAACGCGCTGCTGGAGTCAAGGCGCGGAGACGGCCACCAGTCGACCGGCCCTCGTGGGACACGAGCGCGGCGGTCTGGCAGTCGCCGACCATCGCGTAGTCGGCGATTCTCGGCTCCACGGCGTCTAGAGCTGGTCCTCGCCCCAGGCGTAGGCGAGCTGGAGCCCCGCGGCCGCGGGGCTCCTCGGAGACCTCGCCCTGCCCCGAGCCGCCCTCGTAGCGCACGAAGGGCGCGCGGATGACGCTCGTGACCTTGTCCTTGGCCAGCAGGCGGCTGACCTTGTGCGTCGCCACGCCCGCCAGCGCGATGTCGGCGGCGGAGAGCCGGTCGGAGAGCCGATCGGCCCGGTGCAGGGCGACGAGCGCGCCGCCCAGCGCGGCTCCGAAGCTCGCGGCGAGCCCGGCATAGGCGGCCAGCGGGCGATGCTCGTCGGCATAGCCCGCGAACGGGCCGAAACCTGCTCTCGCCCCCCCTTGGGCGTCACCGTTCTCCGTGCCGGACATGAGTGGCTCGATACCCGCGGCCGCCGCCCCAAATCTTTCAGGGCGGGAAACCGGCGCAGCCGCCTGCTAGCGTCTGGTCGTGCGGGCAGCCTTTGCCCGCGAGGTTCTTGTCTCGAGCGCTCCAGCGATCCGGGTCAGTCGAATCTCCCGAGTCGTCAGCGGCAGGCACGCACGCCGCCGCAGCTAGGAGTCTTGAATGTCTACGCAGTCCTTCGCCGATCTCGGCGTGTCAAACGCGGTGGTCGACGCCCTCGACGCCCGCGGCATCGCCACCCCCTTTCCCGTCCAGCGCCTGGTCATCGGCGACGTGCTCGCCGGCCGCGACGTGCTGGTCAAGTCGCCCACCGGGTCGGGCAAGACGCTGGCCTTCGGCGTCCCGATGGTCGATCGCCTCAAGGCCGACGGCCCGCGGCCCGCGGCGCTGATCCTTGCCCCCACCCGCGAGCTGGCCAGCCAGATCGTCGACGAGCTCTACACCGTCTGCCACGCCCGGGCGCTCTCGATCGCCGCGGTCTACGGCGGGACGAGCATCGAGCGCCAGAGCCGCGCCGCGCGCAAGGCGCACATCCTCGTCGCCACCCCCGGCCGCCTCGAGGACCTGATCGCCCGCCGAGCGGTCTCGCTCGCGCAGGTGAGCTTCCTCGTGCTCGACGAAGCCGACCGGATGCTCGACATGGGCTTCCGCCCTCCGGTCGACCGGATCGTCGGGCAGATTCCCGGCCGCCGCCAGACCCTGTTCTTCTCGGCCACCCTTCACGGCGAGGTCGGGCGGCTCGCCGACCGCTACACCACCGACGCACGCCGACACGAGCATGCCGCCACCGAGGCGCAGCGCGGCGACGTCCAGCATCGCTTCGTGCCCGTTCGCCACGAGGCCAAGCTCGACGAGCTGGTACGGGAGCTCAAGAGCGCCCGCCCCGGCCGCACGCTGGTCTTCGTGCGCACCAAGCGCGGCGCCGACCGCCTGGTCAAGCGCCTCAACGCACAGGGCCTGGCCGCCGTGGCGATGCACGGCGACAAGTCCCAGTCCCAGCGCGAAAAGGCCCTCTCCCGCTTCGAACAGGGAGGCGTCGACACGTTGGTGGCCACCGACGTGGCCGCCCGCGGGCTCGACGTGGAGGGCATCACCCACGTGATCAACTTCGACGCGCCCGAGGACCACGAGGGCTACGTCCACCGCGTCGGTCGCACCGGCCGCGCGGGCGCCACCGGGGTGGGCATCACCTTCGTCCTCGCCGACCAGGCCTCCGACGTCCAGAAGATCGCCGCCGCGCTGTCCCTCCAGTCGGAGTTCGGCCTGTCCGGGCTCGCGATCGCGCCTTCTCGTCCGGCCTCGCAGGGGAGCCGCCGCGCCGCCGCCTCGCGCGGCGGCCGTGCCCGCTCGCGCCGCCGCTGAGGCCTCGCCCGCACGTGATGCCCGTCGCTACCTCCACCCCGCTGCCGAGGCCGGCCGCCTGATGCCCGTCGGCCGCGAGGACCTTCGCAACGTCGCGATCGTCGCCCACGTCGACCACGGCAAGACGACGCTGGTCGACGCGATGCTCTGGCAGTCCGGCGCCTTCCGCGCCAACCAGGACGTCGCCGACCGGGTGATGGACTCGATGGACCTCGAGCGCGAGAAGGGCATCACGATCCTGGCCAAGAACACCGCGGTCCGCCATCGCGGCGTCAAGCTCAACATCGTCGACACCCCGGGCCACGCGGACTTCGGCGGCGAGGTGGAGCGGGGCATCACGATGGTCGACGGCGTGCTCCTGCTCGTCGACGCCAGCGAGGGGCCCCTCCCCCAGACGCGCTTCGTGCTGCGCAAGGCGCTCGAGGCGCGCCTGCCGGTGATCCTGGTCGTCAACAAGGTCGACCGCCCGGATGCCCGGATCACCGAGGTCGTCGACGAGGTCTACGAGCTCTTCCTCGACCTCGACGCCGACGAGGAGCAGATCGAGTTCCCGATCGTCTACACCAACGCCCGGGCCGGCTGGGCCTCGCTGGACGAGGACGAGACGGGAACCGATCTCGACCCGCTGATGGACCTGCTGCTCGAGCGGATCCCCGCCCCGGCCTACGAGCCCGAGCATCCTCTGCAGGCGCACGTGACCAACCTCGACGCCTCCCCCTACGTCGGGCGCCTTGCGCTGTGCCGCGTGCACCACGGCACCATCCGGCGCGGTCAGGCCATCGCCTGGTGCCGGGCCGACGGCTCCGTCGCGCGCGCCCTGGTCGGCGAGCTCTACGTGACCGAGGCGCTCGATCGGGTCGAGGCGACCGAGGCGGGGCCGGGCGAGATCATCGCCGTGGCCGGGATCCCCGAGATCACCATCGGCGAGACGCTCGCCGATCCCGAGGATGCGCGACCGCTTCCGGTCATCACCGTCGATGAGCCCTCGCTCTCGGTCACGATCGGGATCAACACCTCGCCGCTGGCCGGCCAGGACGGATCGAAGCTCACCGCCCGCCAGCTTCGCGCGCGCCTCGAGCAGGAGCTCGTCGGCAACGTCTCGCTGCGGGTGCATGACACCGAGCTTCCCGACCGCTGGGAGGTCCAGGGGCGCGGCGAGCTCCAGCTCGCGATCCTCGTCGAGCTCATGCGCCGCGAGGGCTTCGAGCTGACCGTCGGCCAGCCCCAGGTCGTCACCCGGGAGATCGAGGGGAAGCTCCACGAGCCGGTCGAGCGCCTCGCCATCGACGTGCCCGAGGACTACGTCGGCGTCGTGACCCAGCTGCTCGCCCTGCGCAAGGGCTCGCTCGAGCAGATGGTCAACCATGGCACGGGGCGGGTGCGCATGGACTACCTCGTCCCCGCACGCGGGCTGATCGGCTTTCGCACCGAGTTCCTCACCGAGACCCGCGGCACCGGCCTCATCCACCACGTCTTCGACCGCTGGTCGCCGTGGGCCGGGGACCTGCGCACGCGCCCCACGGGTGCGTTGGTCGCCGACCGCCCCGGCACCACCGCCCAGTTCGCGCTGATGAACCTCCAGGAGCGCGGGACCCTCTTCGTCGGCCCCGGCGAACAGGTCTACGAAGGCATGATCGTCGGCGAGAACGCCCGCTCGGACGACCTCGACGTCAACCCGGTCAAGGAGAAGCACCTCACCAACATCCGCTCCTCGACATCCGACGTCCTCGTCCGCCTCGTCCCCCACCGCGAGCTCTCGCTCGACCAGGCCTTCGAGTTCCTGCGCGAGGACGAGTGCATCGAGGTCACCCCCGCCGCCGTCCGGCTGCGCAAGGTAGCCCTCGACAAGCTCACCCGCACCAAGGCGGCCCGGCGCAGCCGCGAGCGGGCGGCGGCCTCGGCCTAGCGGGCTCCGCCCGCCGTTGGGGGCGCTCGTCGGGGGCGGGAATGCGCGGCGCCCTCTCCCCAGATAAACGGGATGCGACGCGCCTGGGCTGCTGTCCCCGCCCACCTCTCAAGGGCGAGCGGCCGAGTGTTATCGACCGCGCGGGTTTCGACCGTGTCGGCTCTGCCCACGGGCGTCGGGCCGCCCTCGGGCGAGCGACACGTTTGCGTTTGCTGTAACGTCAGAAGGTGTTTTGGAACCCGCGGTGGTCGCGAAGTGGTAATCGTTCAGTCCCCCCGCTCAAAGGAGCGTGGGCAGCGGGTCGCCGCGGGGGTGGGCGGTGAGGAGTTCGCTGAGGTAGGTGTAGAGCGAGCGGCCTTGCAGCCGGCAGGTGACCGAGGCGGACAGGGCGCGCTCGAC
>JBBPZA010000054.1:0-18857 GCA_038199375.1 Solirubrobacterales bacterium
CACCTGCCAACGCGCCGGCCGGCACCACCAGATCGCTCTCCTCGACATCGACATCAAAGCCGACCAGCCCGCGTCCCGCCTACTCGCCGGCTACCGCCACTGGATCGGCGCGGCGGAGCCCGGAACCTGAACAGTTACCTTTTACGAGACTACCGGCGTCACTGCATACGTCGTGTACGAGACCCTCGGGGAGTTCGACCTCTTGCTTCGTCTTTGGGTACCTCGGAAGTACATCATGCCCGAGGTCGAGCTGCTCATCCGTGACTGTCTCGCCGGCACGAGCTTGTGGAACGTGAACTACCTGCAGTGCGAGATGGTGTCGCATTTTGCGCAGCGGCGTGCGAGCAACGCGAAGGTTTCGGCCTCGCCCACCCCGATCGATGTGACCAACGAGCTGATAGGCAGCATCAATGCTTACAACGACGCGCAGGTCGCCGAGTATCGGGCGCATAATCCACTGGGCGATAGGGCGATCGATCCGTACGAGCCGGATCGACCCGACGGAGCCGACGCATTGATCGCTGCGGGCATGCTCGCCCCCGTACCGCTTTGGACAAAAGGCGTCCGCTTCTACATTACATTTGACCACCCGCGTAGAGCACTGAGTCCCGCGCAAGTAGCTGACGTCGAGAAGCGGATCGAGGCGAAGTGCGAGGAGGTTCGGCGGCGTTGGGCTAGACGAGATCCCAACGGCGTCGAACCACAGATCTCGTTCTACAGCGGTACCGGCACAATGACCGATTTCTTAGTTCTCTCGCGCGCGCCGTACGGTCATTTCCACGCGTTTGTTCGGGATTTCGTGCTAGGTCTTTGGAGCATTGGACTAGGGGACTTGCATCAAATGCGGCCCTATTCGCAGGTCTTAGCCGACGAGATGTTCTCGGACTTTCACGAGCACCGACCGACCGTCGAGAGCACGAATATCGACAGTGAAGTACTCCTGGGTGGCGAAAGCGAGACGCGAGAGTTTAAGGCTAGTTTTGCGCTTGATGTTCGGCGCGTCTGGCGCGACGGTGTTTATGACAAATCGCCGATTATGACGGATAACGTCATCAAAGCAGTCTGCGGGCTTCTGAACTCACGCGACGGCGGAGTAGTGGCGATCGGCGTGTTGGAGGTCGAGCGAGAAACGCAAAAGGTCAAAGATGCTGCGAAGCTGCTCGAGTGGGCTAAGGCTGAGTTCGCCTACGACGCAGTCCGAGACGAAAAGGGCCAGTTACCAAATTTGGTCCTGGGGGTCCAACTTGAATACGGACCTGGCCGGATCTACTCCGACTTGGACAAGTATCTCAGCGCCATCCGCGACTCCCTTAAAGCAAAGATCGAACCTAGCCCGTGGTCATGGCTCCGCATGGTCGCCCGTAGCATCAGCGGTCGTGACGTTGTTGTCATTTCCGTCAGGCCCGCGGAAACCTGGTGCTACGCAACAGTCGCGAAGAGCGATCAGCCGCAATTCTTCGTTCGTGAGGCCGCATCAACGCGCGCGTACCACGGGCTTGAGGCCGACCTTTACAAGCATGCGAACCCGAGACCGACTCGTTCCGCCGCGAACTGAGGTAACGCCCGAAGAGAGCGGTAGTTCGCTCTCCGTCGCACAGCGACTCTTCCTTGAAGGACTTTTGCCGATCGTTGTGGTTGGGGTTGGGTTGCCTGTTGGCTTGGTCGCCTTGTTTCTAGCGGCGAAGGGGAACGCGGCTGACGGTGCAGTGGCCCACGGGGAGCTGTACCTATCTGGCGGTAACGCAGCGTTCGTTGGGTGCGTCGCTCTCTTTGCTCGCCACGGCAAGAACCGACGTAACGCGCTGATCGCAACCCTGTATGTGCTGATGGTTCTGGTGGTGCCGAGCTACGCGATGTGGGCGTTCTTCGCAACCGAGACCATCCTCAGTGAGAGCTATTCCGGCGTGGTCGCGGTGCAGGGTGGGCTAGTCTCCGCCGTCGGCGGCGCGCTCGCCGGGCTCACGCTAATCTGTATCTCGCAAAGGAGTCGCTGAATGGCCCTTGTCGTCATCACGCTGTTTGTCGCGCTTGCCACGGCGTCGTCGATCTACGTCGTGTATCGGTTGATCGCGCTCCCCGAGGATGGCCTTGGCGCGTCGAATGACGGGTCAGCTCTAAAGACTGAACAGGAGCTTGAGGAGCTCCGTTTATTGGTGCTCTCGCTTCGCAGCGACCTCGGCGAGTTGCGCCGTGCCTCGCTAACCAGATCCGCGGAGAACGGATCCACAGCTGACCCCTCGCGGCAAGGCATGGATGCTCGCGATGATGCATTGCCAGCGGCGTCGCAACATGAGATTGGCGCTCTGCGGTCAGTCGTCTTGCTGCTCCGTAACGAGCTGGCCGAGTTGCGGCGCTCCTCATCGACCCGCGACGCCGACGTGCGACGGATGCTCGGGGACGTATCGGGTCGCCTTCGTTGGTTAGAGGAGCGAGTCGAACGTGTGAGCCACGCCGAGGTCCAAACTGAAATCTCAGATCGCGAACTTGACCTTCTCGTCTTTGGCAAGGAGCGTCGTGCCAGCGGGTAGTGCTTCCTGCTGTATGTGACCTACTGCACGCGGAGCTCAGCGTCGGGATAAACGCTCGTCCTCAACGAGGCGCTCGACCTCGCCCAGGAATGCGAGCGCGCCTACGCGCTGGCGAGTCCGATTGGACGCCGACAGCTCAACCAAGCGCTATTCACGCAGTTCACAGTCGACACCGACGACATCGCCGAAGCGCCGCTTCAAGACGAGTTCCGCTCGCTGACCGCTCGCGACACGCCCCGGCGGCTTCGCGCCGAGGCCAGGATGGTCGCTTCTTCGGGTCTCGGTTCCAATAAGACCCTCTTAGCGGAGAGGGAGGGATTCGAACCCTCGAACGAGGTTGACCCCCGTTACGCGATTTCCAGTCGCGCCCGTTCAACCACTCCGGCACCTCTCCGGGCCCGGAGAAGGGTAGCCGTGGAGTTGGCGGCGTGGGGCTCAGACCTGCCAGGTGCCGCCGACCAGCACCGGAACTCGGTCCCCGTCCGCGGTGACTCCCGAGACGCTCACCTCGGACGAGCCGATCATGAAGTCGATGTGGATCGAGCTCTCGTTGATGTGCTCGAGGCCCTCTTCCTCGACGCCCATCGGGTAAGCCCGGCCGAGGGCGATGTGGCTGGCGGCGTTCTCGTCCAGCAGGGTGTCGTAGAAGACGGTGTCCAGCGCCCCGATGCGGCCGTCCCCGTCGACGAGGGCAACCTCGCCCAGGCGCGCTGCGCCGTCGTCGCGCGCGGCGCGGGCGCGCAGGGCCTCGGCGCCGGTGTCCGCGTCGATCTCTACCGCGCGGCCGGCCTCGAAGCGCACGCGCAGGCCGCGGACGGTCGTTCCCTGCAGGTCGAGCGGCTTGGTCGCGGTCACCGTTCCCTCGGCGCGCCGGGGGTCGGGGGTGGTGAAGACCTCCTCGGACGGAAGGTTGGGCAGGTGGACGACCCCGTCCACCGTCTCCATGCGCGCGGCCAGCCAGCGCGAGTGAGGGAGCAGGCCCACTTCCAGGTCGGTACCCGGACCCTCGAAGCGCAGGGCGTCGAAGCGTCGCTCGGTGAGCCTCCCGGCCACCGCCCCCAGCGCGTCGAAGCGCTCGGTCCACGCCGCCGTGGGATCGGGCTCGTCGAGTCGGCAGATGTGGGCGATCTGCTCCCAAAGCCTCTCGAGGGCGGCGTCGGGCTCGAGGTCCGGATACACCAGGCCGGCCCACCCGGCGGTCGGCGAGGGGCAGATCGTCCAGTTGGTGGTGGCGTCGCCCACCACCTTCGCCGCCTCCTCGACCCACGGAAGCATGTCCTTGCCGGCTCGCGCGGGATCGAGGTCGTCGAGCAGCCCCGGAGCGGCGTTGCCGCTCAGGCCGATTCGCGCGCAGCGCTGGTCGCCGAGGGCCAGTATCCGCTCTCCGTACCACGACGGCACGAAGTCGAGCGTGTCCTGCGCCGCGTGCAGGAGCCGCGAGCGCTTGACCCACGGATCGAAGTAGTTGACGTCCACGAAGCGCGCGCCCGAGCGGTAGGCGGCGTCGGCGACGGCGCGGGTGAGGCGCTCCTTGCCGGGCTCAGAGCCGATGGAGACGATCTGCCCCTGCTGCACGTTCGCCCCGGCCGTGACGACCAGCTCGGCGAGCCGACGCTCCATGTCTTCGAACATCGCGCAAGCCTAGCGCCGGCCGGCGAACTTGCAGCTTCCTGCGCAAAGCCCCCGGGCGAGGATCCGACATCCGTCCACCAGGCGCCAACCCGCTTAGCAAGCTGCCGCGCGGCGCTACGATCGCGGCGCGGTTGGACGGGGCACCAGCATGGCCGTCCGGCCCGCAGGAGTCTCCGAGGCAAGGGGCCCGGTTGGCCCGAGCTGCGATCGGCCCGGCTAGGATGCCGGGCCGATCCCAGTCGACGGACCTTGGTCGCTGGGCCCCAGCAGACCTCATGCTCAGCTTCGGCGGTAGAGGCGTGTGGTCAGGGGCGCGAACACGGCGGTCAGCGCCGCGGCCGTGGCCAGCACGACGGCGATGTCCCCGGCTTGCGCCGTCCCCGCCATCAACCCGCGCGAGGCGGTGGCCAAGATGGAGATCGGGTTGACGTCGACGAACGCTTCGAGCCCCGCCGGCAGCGTCGCCGGGTCGACGAAGACGTTGGAGAGGAAGGTGAGCGGGAAGATGCTCATGAAGCCCGTGTTCATGACGGCGTTTGGCGAGCGCAGCAGGAGGCCCATGGTCATGAACACCCACGAGAGGCCGAAAGCGAAGACGACCACCAGCGCCAGCGCGGCGAGCACGCCGCCGATGCCGGCGTCCGGTCGGAAGCCCAGCACGACGCCGAGCACGATGATCACGGTCCCGGCGACGAGGTAGCGCACGCTGTCGCCGAGCAGCGATCCTACCAGCGGGGCCGGGCGCCAGATCGGCAGCGAGCGGAAGCGGTCGACGACCCCCTTGGTCAGGTCGGTGTTGAGCGCGACCCCGGAGTAGACGGTGGTGAACAGCACCGACATGACCAGGATCCCGGGAAGGATGTAGTCCAGGTACTCGCCGGTGGACCCGGCGATGGCCCCGCCGAACAAGTAGGTGAACATCAGGACGAACATGACCGGCGTGATCGTCACGTCGAGGAGCTGCTCGGGGACGTGCTTGACCTTGAGCATCCCCCGCCAGCCGAAGGTCAGGGCGCTCGACAGGGCGCTCGGGCGCGGCGGGCGCGGCGTCGAGGCCAGCGCCTTGCGCAGCGCCTCTTCCTCGGCGGCAGGCGTGGGAGTGGCCGGTGTCGTGGGATTGGCGCTCATGCTGCCGTCTCCTCTGGCATGGCGGCGCCGTTCTCGTCGGGATCCGCCTCGGCCGGGCGCCCGGTCAGCGCTAGGAACACCTCGTCGAGGCTCGGCTGACCGAGCGAGAAGTCGGCGATCCCGATGCCCGACCGCGATAGCGTGGCGACAGCCTCGGCTGCCCGGTCGGCATCGGCGACGGGCGCTGACAGTGCGGCTGGATCGGCCTCGAGATGCACCGAGTCGAGCTCCCGTGCCAGCACGCGCTCGGCCTCGGGGCGCTGGTCGGGATCGAGCAGGCGCACCCGGAGAGCTCCGGAGCCCACTGAAGCCTTGAGCTGGCCCGGAGAGCCCTCGGCGATGACTTTGCCGTGGTCGATCACGGCGATCCCGTCGGCGAGCTGGTCGGCCTCCTCGAGGTACTGGGTGCAGAGCAGGATCGTCGTGCCCTCCGCGACGAGCGTGCGGATGATGTCCCACACCTGGTTGCGTGAGCGCGGATCGAGCCCGGTCGTCGGCTCGTCGAGGAACATCAGCTGCGGGGTGACGACGATGCTCGCGGCGATGTCGAGCCGCCGCCGCATCCCTCCGGAGTAGTTCTTGGCCAGACGGCCGGCCGCCTCGGGGATACCGAACGCCTCGAGCAGCTCGTCCGCGCGCGTCTTGGCCTGAGTCCGCTTGAGGCCCAGCAGCCTCCCGAGCAGGATCAGGTTCTCGCGCCCCGTGAGGGACTCGTCGACGGAGGCGAGCTGGCCCGTCAGACTCACGGCCTGGCGCACCGCGTCGGCCTCGCGGACGATGTCGTACCCGAGCACGCGCGCGGTGCCGGCGTCGGGGCGTAGGAGCGTGGCCAGCATGCGGATCGTCGTGGTCTTCCCGGCGCCGTTGGGGCCGAGCACGCCGTACACGGAGCCGCTGCGCACGGCCAGGTCGACGCCGTCGACCGCGCAGGTCTCGCCGAAGCGCTTGACGAGGCCGGATGCCTCTATGGCCAGAGTTGAGCTCACAGGATCAAAGACCGCCCGAGTTGCCGAAACTCATCGCCGCCCTTCCCATAGGCTAGGCGGTCGTCGCTCGGCCGGCGGATCGAGGAAGGTCCTACTCTGCCGCCAGGCGCGGAGTGTCCTCGCGACGTCGCAACGACGGGGCGCGAGGAGACGACGATCATTCACTTGACTTCAAGTGCACTTGAAGATGCATGATGACTCAGGTGAGCGTCGGCATCGTCACCGGAGCGTCCCGCGGGCTCGGCCTGGCCCTTACCCGTGAGCTGCTCATGCGCGGCTGGCGCGTGGTCGTCGATGCCCGCGATGCCGCCGCGCTCGGCCGGGCGACGGCCGGGCTCGATCGCGTCGTCGCCGTGCCGGGGGACGTGACCGACCCGGATCATCGAGCTAGGCTCGTCGCCGCCGCGGGCGAGCCGATCGACCTCATCGTCAACAGTGCGAGCACCCTCGGCCCGAGCCCCCAGCCGGCGCTCGTTGACTATCCGCTCAACGAGCTCCGGCGGGTCTACGAGGTCAACGTCCTCGCTCCGCTCGCCCTGCTTCAGGCGGCGGTCCCCAACCTCGCGGCGCACGCGGTGATCATCGACGTCACCTCCGACGCCGCGGTCGAGGCCTACGAGGGCTGGGGTGGGTACGGCTCCTCGAAGGCGGCCCTCGACCAGCTGACGGCAGTTCTCGCCGTCGAGCGTCCCGAGCTGCGCGTGTATGCCGCCGATCCGGGCGACATGCGGACCCAGATGCATCAGGAGGCGTTCCCGGGTGAGGGCATCTCCGACCGGCCGCCGCCCGAGGCCAGCGTTCCGGGGCTGCTGGCGCTGATCGAGGGATCGCTTCCGAGCGGGCGCTACCAGGTGCGCGGGCTCGCCCCAGGCCCGGCTTGAGCGTCCTGGCCTTTCCCGAGCTCGAGCCGGCCCGCGCACCGGCGGAAGCGCTTGGCGCTGGGCGGGGGGATGTGGCGCTGCTCGTCGCCTCGCGCTCTGACGGAGCTCTTCGAAGCGCCCGCTTCGAGGAGCTGCCGCGGTTCATCCTTCCCGGCGACCTGCTCGTGGTCAACACCTCGGCGACGCTCCCCGCTGCGCTGCCCTCCCGGCTCGACGGCGCCGAGGTCTACGTGCACCTCTCCACGCCGCTCGCAGGAAGCCGCTGGGTGGTCGAGCTGCGCACGGCGGATCTCGCGCCCTTCGAGCCCCCGCCAGTTGGTGCGCGGCTCGAGCTCCCCGATGGGGGCCGCCTGACGCTCAGTGCCCCGTATCAAGCGAGCGATCGCCTGATGGAAGCCGAGCTCGACGTGCCCGGCGGGATGCTCGGCTACCTCGCGCGTCACGGAGCGCCGATTCGCTACGGCGACCAGGCCGGCGGTCCCTGGCCGCTGGACGCCTACCAGACAATCTTCGCGCTCGAGCCCGGCAGCGCCGAGATGCCGAGCGCGGGGCGTCCGTTCAGCCCCGAGCTCGTCACCCAGCTCGTGTCGCGCGGCGCGCTGCTCGCGCCTCTGATCCTCCATGCGGGCGTCTCCTCGCTCGAGCGCGACGAGGTGCCGTTCCCCGAGCGCTACCGCGTTCCGGCCGAGACCGCCCGCCTGGTCAATGCCGTACGCGAGTGGGGCGGGCGCGTGGTCGCGGTGGGTACGACGGTGGTCCGGGCGCTCGAGACGGACGCGGCAGCGGACGGAAGAGTCGAAGCCGGCGCGGGCTGGACGAGCGTCGTGATCACGCCGGAGCGCGGTCTCCGGTCGGTCGACGGGCTGATCACCGGCTGGCACGAGCCGATGTCATCACATCTGAAGATGCTCGAGGCCGCGGCCGGACCCGAGCTCCTCCAGCGCTCCTACGACGCGGCCGCCGCGCTGGGTTTCGCCGGTCACGAGTTCGGCGACGCCCACCTCATCCTTCCCTAGCCCCTGCCCTATCCGACATCGCCCACCGTCGTCACCATGAAGACGAGCCTCAGTTGACGAAGTGCGTGGTCGGTCGCGGCTGGAGCTTGCCGT
Organism: Solirubrobacterales bacterium; assembly: GCA_038199375.1. Lineage (GTDB taxonomy): Bacteria > Actinomycetota > Thermoleophilia > Solirubrobacterales > Solirubrobacteraceae > JBBPZA01. Next base: position 8,265 of record JBBPZA010000054.1, read on the forward strand.
CGAGGAGCACGTCGACCTTCTCGTCGTAGAAGGCGACCATGCCGGCGACCGGGAGCAGCTGCCGCGTCGGGAAGTCGTAGCTCCACGCGAGGTCGGCCAGCAGTGCGTCCTCGGTCTGCACCGACCAGTACGCGGTCGTGCGGCCCTTGTACGGACAGGACGTGACGGTGTCGCTCGGCCGCAGGGACGAGAAGTCCACGGTGCTGCGATCCACGTAGTAGCGCGTCGGCAGCCCGGTCTCGAACACCATCACCGGCGCCGAGGACTCAGCGAGCACGATGCCGTCGAGCTCGACCCGGACGGTGCGGGTCGACCGCAGGGCGTCGACGCGGACGTAGGGGTTGCGCGGATGGACGAAGACCTCCTCGTCCTCCTCGAACCAGGCGTCCAGGGCTTCCCAGTCGAAGCGGATGGTCCCGACCAACCCTTCGACCGTCGACTCGAGGTACTGGCGCCCGGCCCCGCGTCGCTCGGTGTCGCCGGAGCGCAGCCCGACGCGGGCGACGCTGCCCCGCTTCACGCGATGGGTGTGATCCTCGTCGACGAGCGCCGCCTCGTCGACGTCCCCGACCGGAATATGAAACTGGGGATAGAACGGCCACTCCCAGAGGTAGAGCGCCCCCGTCGTGTCGAGCACGGTCTTTCCGCCGAGCATCGCCCGCACACGCCGTGGGACGGGCTCGACGTGGTCGACGTGGACGATCGCCTGCGGATAACCAGCCATGATCATGCCCTCTCTGCTCGGTGGCGTACGGAATTCAGGAAGCCGGTCCCTTTGACCCCGCTCCCGCGCTCACGCCTAGGCCTCGCGATGGGGCCGTTCGGTGTTGGGCGGTGGGAGCGACGCCGCGGACTTCCAATAAGCTTCGCCGGTAGCCACGTTTGTCCTCATCCCGGGCGCCGGATCGGACCGAGAGGTCTATGGGGCGACGATCCACGAGCTGCGCGGGCTTGGCTACGACGCCCTCGCCCCGCCGCTGCCGCTGGAGGACCCCGAAGCGCGTCCCAGCGACCACGCCGCGGCGGTAGCGAGCGCGGCGCCCGCCCACGGCGACGTGGTGGTCGTCGCTCAATCGCTCGGCGCTTTCGCCGGCCCGCTCGTGGCTGAACAGGTCGGCGCAGCGCTGCTCGTGTTGCTTGCGCCGATGGTTCCCGCGCCCGGCAAGACCGCCGGCGAGGGCGCGAGTCGTCCGCGACCGGCTCGGCCTCGACATCGACGAGATGGCCGGCGGGCACCTGCCGATGCTTTCCCGTCCGGCCGAGCTGGCGCGGCGCCTAGTAGAGCTCTGGACCGAGCAAGAGGCTTGAGACGGCCACCTGCCTGAGCGAACGGTCGGCATCACCTCCGTGACTCCGGTCCCTCGGTGAGGACGGGCTTGACGTCGACGATCGGGGTGCCGTCCAGAGCCTCGAGATTGCGCACGAGGAAGCGCAGGCCATCGATGCGGATGACTTCGACACGGTGCAGTCCGATCGGGTTGGGCCGGTGCGGCGAGCGCGTGTTGAACACGCCCTGCTCGGGGTTGCGGACGTCGCAGCGCGGATGAACTCGAAGCACGTCTCGACGGGCCCGGTCGAGCCAGGTCAGGACGATGATCTCGTCCCCCGCCTGGATTCCCTCCAGGGCCTGCGCAACGCTCCGATCGAAGACGAGCCAGGCCTCGGGCGAGCCCTCGTGGCCTTGCTTGGGCGCCGACGCGACGTCGGTCAGCTGCGATTCGACTCTCCCGATCCGGACGAGCTGCATCACGCTTCCACTTCCCCTTTAGCTTTCCCGGCCTCTTCGTGCCCGAGCGCCGGACCCCGTCGTCGGCCTTCAGACGTGAGCTTCGCAAGCCGTCGCTCGAGGAAGCGCCACCCGGGTCGGAGGGGACGAGCGCGAGCGCGCGCTCCAACGCTGCGCGGGCTTCGTCGAGGCGGTCCAGCCGCCGCAGCAGCTCGGCCCGGGTTGCGTGCAGGTAATGGTAGTCGTCGAGCTCGATGAGGTCGACGAGGTCGAGAGCGGTCGCGGGCTCGCCCGTTTCGGCGATCGCCACGGCCCGGTTGAGCTCGACGCACCGGCGATCCGCTGATGCGCCCGAGCTCGCCGCAACCAAATAGGAGAAACACCGAAACACCGCACGGACACCCGAGAGTCCGAGTGCCGCGTGTCGGGTCAGTGAGATCGCCCTCTACGCCCTCGATGCCGGGGGCAATCTCGCATCGGCCCCGGACGACCGAGTCAACGCTCGCACCTGCTCGCCCGCGTTGATCAGTGCATTGACCAGCTCTCCGCCGACGTTGCCGGTCGCACCGGTGACCAGAATCATCAGGGCTCCTGCGCCCCGTCGCCCATGAGCGGACCCGGCGGCGATTCCGGCGTGCCGCGTCACGCTTGCCGGGCGGGCGCGTTCTGAAGCGCAATGAGCCGCTGCAGAAGCGGGGTCCCGTCTGGAGCCTCCTCGACCTGACCCCGTACGTGCGCCAGGAGGAGTGGGAGGACTCGCCGAAGGACTACCCGCAGACCCCGCCGTATCAGTGGTGGAACTACCACGACAAGTACGGGACGGCCGCGTGATCGTCCACGTGGCGCGCCTCCCCTCGACGAGCTTCTCCTTTCCCGACTCGCCCGCCGGCTACCCCCGTGGTGCCGATGCCGTGCGCACGAGCTCTCGAGCGGGTTCGCGAAGCTTCGACGCGAGACCCGGGTCGATCTGCTCGGCTTCGTAGATCAGAGCCGCGATCGCGTTGGCGAAGGCCGTGCTCAGCTCACTTCGCCGAAGTCCACGCACGAGCGTGTCGGCGATCGTCTCCATCGCGTCGGGAGGTAGGTCGTCCACGCCGCGGCCCTGGTGGGCCGGCAATCCATGGCGCAGACAGGCGAGCGAGACGACGTGATCGCGTAGGCCATTGACCATGTATACGGCCTGGAGGTTGCGGCCCCGCGCGATGCTCGATCGGGCATGCAGTGCGTACAGCCACCCCATGCCGATCAGGGTCTCGGGCGCCGGCGATGGCGAAGGCCCGGGCTGGTTCGCTTCACCAAAGAGCAGGCGGAATGACGTGCCGGACGCCGCGAAGGTCTCCCACGGCCAGAACGAGAGATCGACCTGCATCGAGCTGGGCAGGAGAAACACGCGAAAGAGCGTGCTCCCAGACCACACGTCGAGATGATCGACCGCGCCGTGGTCCTCGTACATCCGCCCAATCCAGGCGTCGGCGACGTCCGCGGGCTCCAGGCCGGCGGCAAGACGGAACGCGAGGTCGATGTCCGACCACTCGTCCTCGCGGTCGGCGGCCGCCGACCCGACGACTGCCGCAGCCCTGATCCGCTCGTCCACCCGCGCAGCCGCGACGAGGCTTTCGCGGAGGCCGCGTCTTTCCGCCTGGCTGAACACCGCCCGATCGTATTGGCACCTAGGACGTTACTTCAGCCCCCAACCATCACGCCCGACCATCCGACGCGCCAGCACCGTCAATCCTGACGAGCTGTGGGCGCCAGGCCCCGCGAGTCGATGTAGCAGCGACGCTCGGACACTTCTGGCCACGCTGTTGGTGCGGGACCGTACTCTTGGAGGCCGTAATGCGCGCACCAAGAAGACGCCGCGCTGCACCACGGCGGCTCGCCACGCCACCTGAGGAGGTTGACATCAACGCCGCGGCGTCAGCAGCCCGCTATGTGGGCAGCGCAGAGCACAAGTCCTACCCTTCGTTCGCGGGCCCGCCACGACTTCGTGCGGATGCGACGCCGTGTCCGCCGAACCTTTCGGACCCAAACGCGCTCACAGACTGGCTGCGTAGAGCCATCGCAGCGAGCCAGACCAGCGCGAGATGGGAGGGGGGATTCCCGCGCTACGTGTGGCTCGTCGTCGGGGGCCAATGCTTCGAAGCACGCCAGCTTGGTCCTGGCTCTGGCCACTACAAGGGATACGCGCTAAGGGCTGACGAATGCCCGCCCGGGCTCAAGTAATGGGCGAGTCGTCGCTGCGGTTCGAGACAGAGTGGCTGTCGGGGGACGGCGTTACGTCGCCCGAGCTTGCCGCTACTTGGTGCCGCCTAACCGTCCAGGTCGGCGACCACATCGTCACGCGGGTCGAGGATCTTGCAGCAAACAGCATCCGCAGTGCGATCTTCTGTAGTGCGTACCCGATCGCTGAGTGGATCGCGACGCACTGGTGGGCCTTGCGTTCCCACGTGCGCGCGGCCGTGCTGCTCGACAAGCCTACGGTTAACCTTCACCACGGTCCCACCGAGCGGGAGATGCTACTTCCGCATCGCATCAGAGCGGCCGGCGACGGATTTCTCTGGCCGGACTTGCTCATCGTGCCGGAAGGCAGCAAGACCTTCATCGCATGGTCTTCGGATGAGAGTCCTCTGGCCGGTGTGCTGCGCTTCGTCGGGACGGGGCGAGTCTGGGCAGGTTCACAGGATGTGCAGTCTGCTCTCGCGGTTTTCGTCACGTCCGTCATTGACCGTCTTGAGGAGATGCGCGTGGACGGAACGTTGCTCCAAGAGGAGTGGCAGACCATCGCGCAAGCGGCCGTGGAGGAAGTTGATTTTTGCGACGCCGCAGCAGCGCTCGGGCTCGACCCTTATGACCTCGACGAGGAGACAGCGGAACGCATCCAAACCATCGGCACCATCCTCGGTCCAGAGCTGGCCGACGAGTTTGCCGCGGCTGCTGACCCACGCCGAATCGCCGAAGACATCGACTGGGTGACACACGGTCTCGGTCGCCTGAAGCGAGACGTCGGTGCGCCCTCACGTGCTCTGGGCAAGCTGCACCAAGCGAACCTCCACGATGAAGTGGCCGACGCTCCGTGGGAAGTGGGTTGGCGTCAAGCGAGGATCGCAAGACATGCGCTCGGTATGAGCGACATCGACACGTTTGAATTCGGCGAACTGGTACGGCACCACCGGCGCCTTGATTCGGCCGACAACGCGCTCCAAGCTCTGGCCTCCGCGACATCCGGCCGCGTCGAGGTACTGCTCGGGTTCGCCGCTGGCTTGTCTGCACGGCGGTTCATTGACGGTCGAGCACTTTGGCGCAGCTTGCAGACGCGTGACCGCGCATACCTGCTGACCCAGGGAGCAACATTCGAGCAACGCGTCGAGAGGGCTTTCGCCGCCGAACTTCTAGCCCCCGCGTCGGGAATCGCGAAGCTCCGCGAAAGCCAAGGGCGCGTCGTGTCAACGGATGAAGTCGAGCGCCTCGCGAAGCGCTTCAAGGCTTCTCCGGTCGTTGTAGGGCACCAGCTTGAGAATCAACTCGGACTCGCAGTCAGCGCCTAAAGGGTGCTTCTGGTGATGCCCGCCGACGCATCGCCGTGTTCGAAAATGCCGCACATCCTCATGTCCGATCGCATCCCCGAAACCCACGCGGAACAGGCATAGACGCGCGGAATTGGCCAGAGCGGAGGGGGAGGGATTCGAACCCTCGAGGGACGAAACCGCCCCTAACGGTTTTCGAGACCGCCCCGTTCAACCACTCCGGCACCCCTCCGGGACGCCATCCAGGCTAGCGGCTCAACGGCGCGCCGAGGAAGGTGGAGCGGGATCGAGGCCTGCGATCCCGAGGTCGGGTTCACGAAGCGGCCGGGAGTCAGCCGTCGAGGTGAGCGAGGCGGTCGGGTCCGTAGCGTCGCAGTGCGCCGGCCTCGCCGTAGTTGCCCGTGAAGACCACCGCGCGCTCTCGCTCGCGGGGCGGTAGCTCGCTCACGACGCGCGCGACGGTGTCGGCGAAGCGCGGGCACCCAATCGTCTCCAGGGCGTCCTCGCCGGAGGATCCGAACGACCAGCCAGAGGATCACGACCCAGGCCAGGAGGTCGAAAGTAGAGCTCGTCGCGGTGGTAGCCGTAGCGCCCCGCCAGCGCCACGAGGATCGCGGCGACGCCGGCCCCGACGGCGACGACGGGGCCGGGCCGCATCACCGCCGTTCGCCGAAGAACGACGTGAGCAGGAGGGCGCAGTCCTGGGCCATCAGTCCACCGGCAACCTCGGGGCGGTGGTTGAAGCGGGGCTCGGCGAGGACGTTCAGGACGGATCCCGCCGCCCCCGCCTTGGGGTCGGCCGCGCCGTAGACGACCCGAGGGACGCGGGCGAGGACGATCGCTCCCGCGCACATCGCGCACGGCTCGAGGGTCACGTAGAGGACGCTGTCGAGCAGGCGCCAGCTGGACAGCGTCCTGGCCGCCTCACGCAGGGCGATGACCTCGGCGTGGGCCGTCGGATCCGCCCGAAACTCACGCTCGTTGCGTCCTGCGCCGATGACTTCACCATCGTGCACGACGACGGCTCCGATCGGCACGTCGTCGTGCTCGAGCGCGAGCTGCGCCTCGCGGAGGGCTAGCCGCATGAAGTACTCGTCGCGGGGGAAGAAGTGGGCTGGCACCGATCGGGCGGCACGGGCGTCGAGCAGGAGCCCTATGCCCATGCGGGAAACTTCGTGGCCTGCCGGATGTTCTCAAGAACCATGCAGACAAAGCTGACCCCTCTACTCGCCCTCGCCTTCGCCGCCGTGGCGATCGCCGTCGCCGCGCTCCCGGTCGCCGCACGTGCCCAGCCGGCGGTTCCCGGCGAGGTGGTGGTCAAGTACGACAACGGAACGACCCGTGACCAGCGCGCCGCCGTGCAGGAAGCGACCGGCACGGGCGCTCCCGAGCCGATCACCCGGCAGTCCCGGGTGCTTAAGGTCCGCGACGGCGAGAGCGTGGCCGAGACCGTCCGCGAGCTGCGCCGCAAGGGGGTCGTCGAGTACGCGGCGCCCAACGTCGTCGCGCGCGCCGCGGGGTTCGTGCCCGACGATCCCGGAAAGGGGGGTCCGGCCGGCTGGCAGGACGTCCAGTGGAACTTCCTCGCCGAGTCCGGCGTCAACGCCCCCGACGCCTGGGAGAACCTCCGCGTCCGCGGGGCGCCCGGCGGCAAGGGGGTCACCGTAGCGCTGCTCGACACCGGCGTCGCCTACGCCGACCGGGGGCGCTTCCGCCGCTCGCCCGATTTCGCGGGGACGCGCTTCACGCGCGGCTATGACTTCGTCTCGCGCGACTCCTTCGCCGACGACGAGAACGGCCACGGCACCTTCGTGGCCGGGCTCATCGCCGCGACGACCGACAATGGGATCGGCCTCACCGGCCTCGCCTACCGCTCGACCATCATGCCGATCCGCGTCCTGGACTCGCGCGGGGAGGGCGATGCCGCGGTCATCGAGGCGGGCATCCGCTACGCGGCCCGTCGGGGAGCGAAGGTCATCAACCTCAGCCTCGAGTTCGGGACGCTGATCCGCGCCGCCGAGATCCCCGGGATCATCGACGCCCTGCGCTACGCCTCGCGCAAGGGCGCCTTCGTCGTGGCGGCATCGGGCAACGAGGGCGAGCAGACGATCGCCTACCCCGCCCGAGCGGCCCGCGTCGTCGCGGTCGGGGCGACGACGGAGGGCGGGTGCGTCGCCGACTACTCAAACGGCGGAGCCGGAATCGACCTCGTCGCCCCGGGCGGCGGGCCCGACGCCGAGCTCTCCAAGGACCCCAACTGCCGGCCCTTCGAAGGCTCCGAGCGTCCGATCACCGCGCTCACCTACAAGCGGGGGACCTTCCGGCGCTTCGGGCTTCGCACCGAGGAGGGGACCTCGATGTCCTCGCCCCATGTCGCGGCGACGGCGGCGCTGGTCATCGCAAGCCGCGTGCTCGGGCCCGACCCCACGCCCCGCGCCATCGAAGAGCACCTCGAAGCCACCGCTCGAGACCTGGGCCCCCCGGGCTTCGACGACCGCTACGGGGCGGGCCTGCTCGACGCCGCGGCGGCTACGGCGACCCCACTCCGGTAGCCCGCCCCAGCGCCGCACTCAGGTCGTTCGGATGATCATCACCGAGCAGGGCGCGTGGTGTGAGACCTTGTTGGGCACCGAGCCCAGGAGGAAGCGCTTTGCGCCGGTCATGCCCTTGTTTCCCACGATGATGAGGTCGGCGCTTCGCTCCTCGGCGACGTCGAGGATCGCGTCGGCGGGATCGCCCTGACGGGCGAAGGTCTCCACCTCCACGCCGGCCCGCTTGATCGCCTCGGCCGCCTCGTCGAGCGTGCCGTCCACGTCCTCGCGCGGGTTGATCGCCCACTGGAGGTCCTCGGGCGCCTCACGCCTCTCCTCGCGCAGGCGCTGAGTCGGGACCGGCTCGTAGGCGCTGACCAAGTCGATTCGCGCTCCGACGGCGGAGGCGAGCTCGGTTGCCTGACGGACCGCCTGCGTCGCCGTCTCGGAACCGTCGGTGCCGACCACGATCGAACCGAACATGTCTCTCCTCTGTCGGGCCGTAGAGCGAAGGGCATGATATGGCCACTAGGCCACTAGCCTTGGACGAGTGATAGATCTGCACGCTCACCCGCTGCCCGGACTCGACGACGGGCCGGCGGGGCTCGAGGAGGCCCTCACGATGGCGCGGGCGGCGGCCGACGCGGGCACGCGCGTGATGGCGGCGACCCCGCACATCGACTACCGCTGGCGGGTCGCACCGCAGGAGATCCCAGCCGCGGTGGACGCCTTCAACGCGCAGCTCGCCGAGGCAGAGATCGGGCTGAGCGTCGTGCAGGGCGGAGAGCTGGCGGTCTCGCGCCTCGGAGAGCTAGGGCCCGCCGACCTCGCGGCGGTGCGGCTCGGAGGCGGCCCCTACCTGCTCGTCGAGTGCCCCCACGCGGTCGTCGGCTCGGCCTTCGGGATGATGGTCTTCGACCTCCTCGCTCAGGGCGAGCACGTGCTGCTCGCCCACCCCGAGCGCAGCCCGATCTTCCTCGACGACCTCGAGACGCTCGACCGGCTGGTGCGCGGCGGCGTGCTGTGCTCCATCACCGCGGGCTCGCTGGTGGGGAGCTTCGGGGAGCCCGTGCGCCGGTTCGCGGTCCGCCTGGTCGCCGAAGGCCTCGTCCACGACATCGCCTCCGACGCCCACGACGACGCCCGCCGCCCCCCGGGGCTGCTCGCCGCGCTGGAGGAGGCCGACCGCGACCTCCCCGGCCTCGCCGACCAGGCCGAGTGGTACCTCGAGGCGGCGCCCGAGGCGATCCTCGCCGGAGATCCGCTCCCTCCCCAGCCGTCACCGCCGACGCCCCGCCGCCGGCGCCGGTGGCTGCCGACCGGACGGCACTAGGCATACATGTCTCCCACCTGGACCTGGATGATGGCCGCGATCTGCCTGTTCGCGCTCGCGGGACTGGTGATCGCCATCGTGAAGCTGATCAGCTGAGCTGAGGAGGCCATCGCCCGCGAGTGGCGCCCGTCGCCGCTACTCGAGCGGGTGGGCGGCCCGCCGCCAGGCGGGCACGCCGCCGTCGGCGACGTGGAGGACCTCGCCCACGCCCAGCCGGCGCAGAAGGCTCGCCGCCGTCGCGCTTCGCTGCCCCGACGCGCACACGGCAGCCACCGGGCGCTCGCGGTCGAGGCCTTCGGGCAGCTCGCGGAGGTCGTGGTAGGGGCGGTGAAGCGAGCCTGGTATGTGGCCCTCCTCCCACTCCGAGCGCTCGCGCACGTCGAGCACCTGGAGCTCGGGCCGAGAGGTGGTCAGCCCCCACAGGCTCTCGATGCTGATCCGCTCGAGCCGCTCGACGGGTCGGTGCTCCTGGCGCCAGGTCGTCATGCCGCCGTGCAGATAGCCCGCGAGCTTTCGCACGCCCACCGCGGCCGCCAGGCCCGCGGCCCGCCGGGCGTCCTCGTCGTGGCGCCCGACGATGACGATCTCCTCGGCCCGGTCGACGAGCCACGCGAGCTTGGTGCCAAAGCCGGCGCGCAGCGCCGAGAGGCAGACCGCGCCGGGGATGTGGGCGTCGTCGAACTGCTCGTCGGTGCGGACGTCGACGAGCAGCGCTCCGTCGCGGCGCTTGAGGTCGACCTGGCGCGGGGTGAGCGGCATCGCCTCGACGCCCTCGGTGAGCAGCGGGCCGCGGTTGAGCTCGACGATGGCCCGGAAGTTCGGCGGCTGGGGACCGAGGCGGGCAAGGGAGCGCTCGACGAAGACCTCCTCCTCGCTCTCGGTCAGCAGGTCGTTGTGTCCGAGCTCGTAGCCGATCGTCGAGGAGACCTTCATGTCCATCCCCGGGCCGCCGCACATGGAGCCGCCGAGGTGGCCGGGCCAGACCTCGGTCTCGCGCGGGAGCGTGAGCAGGCGCTCGTGGAGGCTGTGGAAGATCGCCCGCGCGCCGTCGGCCCTGTCGACGGCGAGGTCGGGCCGGGCCACGTCGCCGACGAACAGCGAGTCGCCGCTGAGGACCGCCCACGGCTCCTCCCCGCGGTCGGTGTCGGCGAGCAGGAACGCGGTGTGCTCCGGGCGGTGGCCCGGGGTATGGAGCGCCTCGACGCGGACGCACCCGAGCTCGAGCGTCCAGCCGTCGTCGAAGGGCTCGTGCGGATAGGAGACCTCGGCGAGGCGGTTGACGTGGATGATCGCCCCGGTCGCCGCGGCCAGCCGCCCGTGCCCCGACAGGTGATCCGCGTGGTTGTGGGTCTCGAGCACGTGCTCGATGCTCACCCCCAGGTAGCGGGCGAGCTCGAGGTAGCCGTCGATCTCGAAGCGGGGGTCGACGACGGCCGCGATGCCCGCGTGCTCGTCGCCGATCACGTAGGACGCGCACCC
>JBBPZA010000055.1:0-24791 GCA_038199375.1 Solirubrobacterales bacterium
CCGGCAGCGCCGTCCGCGCGAGCGCCACCGCGACCTTCCACGCCGCCAAGCCGGGATTGTGGATCGCGCCGGGCAAGGATCGCGCGGGCCACGTGCACGTCATCGACATCGGCATCCCCGGGGGAGCGCCCGCCGGGGCGGAGGTCGACGTCGGCCTGATCGATCCGCGGGTCGTCCGCCTCGGCCCACGCCGCGGCGCCGCCTCGACGAAGCTCAGCTCGGGCGCGGTCATCGTCGCGGGTGGCTCGACCGGGCTCAGCGGCGCGCCGTGCATGGCCTCGGAGTCGGCGATGCGTGCGGGCGCCGGGTACGTGACCGCGCTCGTTCCGGCTTCGCTGAGCCTCGTCTTCGAGCTGCGCCTGCTCGAGGCGATGACGGTCGCGCTCCCCGACGAGGACGGCGCGTTGACCGAGGCGGCTGCTCGGGACGCGCTCGACCACGCCGGCCGGGCGGACGCTCTGGTGCTCGGCCCCGGGCTCGGGCGGTCCGCCGGAAGCTTCGCCTTCGCGCGCCTGGTCGCGCGCGACGCGCAGGCGCCGGTGGTCCTCGACGCGGACGGCCTCAACGCGCACGCCGGGCGCCTCGAGGATCTCGCCGCGCGCGGCGCTCCGACCGTCCTCACGCCGCACGCCGGCGAGCTCGGGCGCCTGCTCGGGGTAGAGAGCTCGGCGGTCGGTGCGGGGCGGCTGGAGAGCGCGCGCGACGCGGCGGGCCGATCGGGGGCGGTCGTCGTGCTCAAGGGCGACGACACCCTGGTCGCCGAGCCCGGCGGCCGCGTCGCCGTGAGCGCCGGCGGGAGCCCCGCGCTGGCCACGGCCGGCACGGGGGACGTGCTCTCGGGCGTCGTCGCCGCGATGCTCGCCCAGGGCCTCGAGCCGTTCGCCGCCGCGGCCGCCGCCGTCTGGGTACACGGCGAGGCGGGCCGGATCGCCGCCGGAGAGCAGGGTGCGCCGGAGGGAGTGGTCGCCCGCGACGTCATCGCCGCTCTGCCCGAGGCGATCGCGGCCGGCCGGCGCGCGGCCATGCCCGGGCCGATCGCGGCCGGCCCCCACACCGCCCACGGGGGTCCGTAGTGTCGCGGGCGGCTTGTCTGCGAGGGGGCCGCTAGCCGTGGCCCGTCGCGCGCTCGCCCGGATCAACCTGGCTGCGGTCGAGCGCAACTGCGCGCGCCTGCGCCGCGAGCTGAGCGGTGGGGAGGCGCTGTGCGCGGTCGTCAAGGCCGACGGCTACGGCCACGGCGCGGCGCAGGCGGCGCGGGCGGCGCTCGACGGCGGGGCGAGCTGGCTCGCCGTGGCCGGGGCGGAGGAGGCGGTGGAGCTCCGAGCGGCCGGCATCGACGCGCGGCTGCTGGTGATGGGGGCGATCGGCCCCGAGGAGCTCGAGCTCGCGGTTGGGGCGGACGCCGACGTGGTGGCCTGGCGCGAGGCGTTCATCGCCCGCCTGCAGGCGACCGGCGCCCCGATGCGCGTTCACGTCAAGCTCGACACCGGGATGGGCCGCCTCGGGACGCGCGACCGCGACGAGGCGACCGGGGTCGTCGAGTCCGTCCTCGCCGCGCCGCGCCTCGAGCTTGCCGGAGTCATGACGCACTTCGCGACAGCCGACGAGCTCGGCGACACGTTCTTCGACGAGCAGCTCGAGCGGTTCGGGCCCTTCGCCGCCGACGCCAAAGCGCTCGAAGGCACGGCGGTCGCCCATGCGGCCAACAGCGCCGGGACGCTGCGCAGCGGTGATGCGCACTTCGACGTGGTCCGCTGCGGAATCGCGGTCTACGGAATGGACCCCTTTCACCAGAACCCGGCCGCCCACGGGCTCGAGCCCGTCCTGGAGCTCACCTCCTACGTGGCGGACGTCAAGCCGGCCGCCCCAGGGGACAGCGCCGGCTACGGCCGACGCTTCGTCGCCGATCGGGCGACCTGCCTCGCGGTCCTGCCGATCGGCTACGGCGACGGAGTGCGCCGGGCACTCACCAACAACTCAGACGTCCTCATCCGGGGCCGGCGATGGCCGCTGGTGGGCACGGTGAGCATGGACAACGTCACCGTCGACGTCGGACCCGAGCCCGAGGTGCGCCCCGGCGACCGGGCCGTGCTCATCGGGGAGGACGGCGGCGAGCGCATCCTCGCCGAGGAGTGGGCGCGACGGCTGGGGACGATCAATTACGAGATCACCTGCGGCCTGACCGCGCGAGTGCCGCGGGCGTATCACCGCGACGGGGAGCCGGTGGCGTGAGGGGCCGCGCGGAGGAGCGCGCGGGGAGGGGACGCAGCTCGGTGAGAGGCCGCGCGAGGAAAGGCGCGGGGAAGAGGGCCCGCAGCGCGTGTGGCGACCGGCGGAGGCGTCCGGCGTGAACGCCGCGCTCGAGGCGGCGCGGTCGGCGCTCGCGGGCCGGCCCGTCTGGGTGGTAGGCGGCGCCGTACGCGACGGCCTGCTCGGGCGGGAGACCGACGACGTCGACTTGGCCGTGGACGGAGACGTGCGCGCCGCGGCGCGTGCGCTGGCCCGGTCGGCCTCAGGCATCGCCTTCCCGCTGAGCGAGGCGTGGGGAGCGTGGCGGGTGATCGGCCCGCGACGGGCCTGGCAGGCGGACCTCGTGGGGCTGGAGGGGGGATCGTTGGAGGTCGACCTCGCCCGCCGCGACTTCACCGTGAACGCCATGGCCCAGGGGCTCGAGGACGGCGAGGTGGTCGATCCCCTCGGCGGGGCGCAGGATCTCGCCGCGCGTCGGCTGCGCGTCGCCCGGGCGGATGCCTTCGAAAGCGACCCACTGCGCGTCCTGCGGCTGGCGCGACTCGCGTGCGAGCTGCGCTTCGCGCCCGACGAGGAGACCGTGAAGGCGGCTCGCGCCGGAGCCCCACGGCTGCGTGACGTCGCTCGAGAGCGGGTCTTCGCAGAGCTCAAGCGAATCGTCGCGGCCCCCGCGGCGCTCGACGGCGTCGCGCTCATGACGGCGGTGGGGGCAACCGACGTCATCCTGCCCGAGCTCGGCGCGCTGCGTGGAGTCGAGCAGAGCGTCTACCACCACCTCGACGTCCACGACCACACGCTCGCGGTGCTCGCGGAGGTCATCGCGCTCGAGCGCGACCCCAGCCCGCTCGGCGAGCACGCCGCAGCCGCGGACGAGCTGCTCTCCGAGCCGCTTGCCGACGATCTCACCAGAGCCCAGGCGCTGCGCTTCGGGGCGCTGCTCCACGACGCGGCGAAGCCCGCGACCCGCGGGACCACCCCGACAGGGCGGGTCACCTTCATCGGCCACGACGCCGCCGGGGCGCAGCTCGCCCACGCGATCCTCACCCGGCTGCGGGCCAGCGAGCGCCTCGCCTCCCACGTGGCCGCGCTCACCCGCAACCACCTGCGCCTCGGCTTCCTGGTCGGTCAGGTCCCGCTCGACCGCCGGGCCGTCTACCACTACCTGCGCGCGTGTGAGCCCGTCGAGGTCGACGTCACCGTCCTTTCCGTTGCCGACCGCCTCGCGACCCGCGGGCGCAAGGCCGACGAGGCGATCGCCCGTCACCTCGAGCTCGCCCGTGAGCTCCTCGGCGAGGCGCTGCGCTGGCGAGAGTGGCGGGCCCAGCCGGCGCTCGTCCGCGGTGATGAGCTCGCCGCCGAGCTCGGCCTCGTGCCTGGACCGGCGATCGGCCGGCTGCTCGACGCGCTCGACGAGGCGCGCTTCACGGGCGAGATCCGCACGCGCGACGAGGCAGTCGGCCTCGCTCGCTCGCTTGGCTCCTGATCGACGGTGGCGCCGATGCCGTCGATGCCGTCGATGGTCTACGGTCGGGCGCGATGAGCGCGCAGGATCCCGGCGCCGGGATCGTCATCCCGGGCGTACGCCTGGAAGGGGTCATCGGTCGGGGCGGCATGGGCGTCGTCTACCGGGCCTACCAGGAGCGGCTCGACCGCTGGATAGCGGTCAAGGTGATCTCCCCGGACATCGCGGACGACCCCTCCTTTCGGGCGCGCTTCGAGCAGGAGTCGCGCCTGGCCGCCGCGATCGAGCATCCGAGCATCCTGCCGGTCTACGACTCGGGCGAGGTCGACGGGCGGCTGTACATCGCCATGCGGCTCATCGAGGGCAGCGACTTGCGGACTGCCATCGCCCGCGGAGGGGCGCTGGAGCCCGCACGCGCCGCTCGGATCGTGGCCCAGGTCGCGTCCGCCCTGGACGCCGCGCACGCACGCGGCCTCGTCCACGGCGACGTGAAGCCGGCGAACGTGCTCCTCGCTCGCCCCGGCGAGCCCGGCGAGCACGCCTACCTGTAGGCGGAGGGGAGAGCCGCCGCATCGACTTCGGCTTCGAGCGCACGGGGGGCGTATGGAGGAGCTCGTCGATCGACGCCATCTTCGAGGGCTGCTGATCGGCGCCCTCGCCGGCGAGGTCTCGGCCAAGGCGGCCGTCGATCGCTTGGCCGCGGCGGCGACCCGGCCAGTGCGTGAAGGCGGGGGCTGCGGGGCGGGCGGGTAGGGAGGCGGCTCCGACCGTCGTCCTACGCGGCGGCGCGGCTCTTCAAATCTTCGCGACCGCACGGAATGGCTTCGGCCGGTAGCGTCGTGCGCGATGCGAGCGCGCGCCGGGAGGGTGATCGCCGTCGGGACCGCGCTCGTGGCCTGCGCGGGGCTCACGTCGTGCGGAACGGGGACGAGCGTCTCGGAGGTCGAGCGCAAGCTCACCGCCCAGCTCTCCGCGCAGCTCGCGGGCCAGAGCGCGAGAGAGCAGCAGCTGCGCGAGTCCGGCCAGCTCGAGGATGAGGGCGCCGGCACGTCGGTGACCCCGAAGGTCGCGCGCGTCGAATGCCCCGACGGCGTCGAGACCAAGCCCGGGACGACCTTCCGCTGCCGCGCGCTGGGCAAGGCCGGAATGGTCGAAGGCACGTTGACGGTGCTCATGCTCGACGACGGCAAGCCCGCCTGGAGCTTCATCGCCGCCGAAGCCCTCTGAGGGCCTATCCTAAGCTCCGTCCTCATGGCCGACCCCGACTGCCTGTTCTGCAAGATCGCCGCGGGGGAGGTGCCGGCCACCGTCGTCGCGCGGGACGAGCGGACGGTCAGCTTCATGGACATCAACCCGGCCACCCGGGGCCATGCGCTGGTCATCCCGCGATCGCACGCGGAGGACCTGCTCAGCGTCCCGGAGGCCGATCTCTGCGCGTGCGCCGAGTCGGCCCAGCGGCTCGCGCGCCGGTGCAAGGAGCGCCTCGGTGCCGACGGCGTCAACCTCCTCAACGCCTGCGGGAGCGCGGCCTGGCAGTCTGTCTTCCACTTCCACGTCCACGTCATCCCGCGCTACGACGACGACCCCCTCAAGCTTCCGTGGGTTCCCGGCGCGGGCGACGAGGAAGAGATCAAGGCCGCGGGTGCGGAGCTGTCGGAATGAGCCGTCGAGGCCGATGAGCCCGGTTCGGACCGCCCCGATCGCCGCCGCCCTGACCGGCGCGATCTCACTGGTCGCCTCGGTTGCCGCCCTCGCCGCGCCGGGCGATCCGGTCATCGCCCGCGACGACGACGACGTCTCGAACACGCTGGACCTCGCCGCCACCACGCTCTCCCAGAGCAAGAGCGGGCGGATGCGCGCGACGGTGACCAGCTGGGAGGGGTGGACCCGGGAGGATCTCGTCGGGGAGTCGGGCCCGCCGGGGAGCGTCTGCGTGAAGGTCTGGACGACCCGAGCTCCGGGCTCGGCGCAGCCCAACTACCTCGTGTGCGCCTCGCCGGCCGCGACGGGCGACCGGCTGGTCGGAACGGTTCTGCGCGACCCGGGGCGCGGCCTTCCCGTCCGCGTCGGCGCCGCGTCGGTCAGCGGTCCCACCGATCGGGTGCTCGTGCTCAGCTGGCCGGCGAGGCTCATCCGCGCACGCGGCGGCAGCTTCCGTTTCGCGATCGAGGCCGCGCAGGCCAAGGGCTGCCCCAGGCCGCGGGGCTGCATCGACACCGCGCCCGACGCGCCGGCCTCTCGCCGCTTCGTCGTGGCGACTACGCGTCGAGGCGGGACGGGATCGGACTGACTTGCTGGGCAGGAAGCCGCAACTTGGCGCCGAAGGGTCGTGTTTGAGCTCCTTGATGTCGACCCGTCTCCCTCTCGCTCTCGCCGTCGCCGCGGGAATGCTCGCCGTGCCCGCCGCGGCATCCGCCCGGATCTTCGAGGTCGGCCAGACCGCCGATCGTCCGTCCGCCTCCTGCCCGGCTGATCCCTGTCAGGCCATCACCAGGACGTCGGGCTTTCAGGTGACCGTCGGCGGCCGGGACAAGCGCGGCCTCTTCGAGGCGTCGCGCGACGGGCGCGTCGTGGCCTTCACGATCCGTCTGGGCAACCCGTCCAAGCAGCAGATCGACTTCTTCGACACGAACTTCGGCGGCGCTCCCCAGGCCCGGATCTCGATCCTCAAGCCGCCCAAGAAGGGCTTCGAGTACCAGCTCACCGGCCAGAGCGAGCCCTTCGACCTCGAGCCGTTTCTCGGCCGCGAGACCCAGTTCCCCCTCCTGCGGTCGCTGTTCGTCCGCAAGGGCTACGTCGTCGTCCTGACGACTCCGACCTGGATTCCGGCGATCGCGCTCGGCCTCGACCGGGGGAACGCCTGGCGCTCCAGCCGCGCGCAGGCCGAATGCGACAAGCAGCCGCCGCCCGCCTCGGCGCAGATGCGCCTGGGCTCCCTGCGCGGCTACCGTTGCCTCTACCGCGGGGCACGGCTCACCTACAGCGCGACCGTGGTCGCCGTCCCGCGTCGTAGCGCCACGAGGCCCCCCTCGCGCACCCGGCAGAGCTGGAATTAGACCCGCTCGGCCAGGACCCGCACGAGCGCGTCGATGACGCCGGGGTCGAACTGGGTGCCCGAGCAGCGCCGCAGCTCCTCGATCGCGGCCTGGTGGGTCATGGGCTCGCGGTAGGGGCGGCGGGTGATCATCGCGTTGTAGGCGTCGCAGGCGAGGATGATCCGCGATGCGACCGGGATGTCGGTGCCCGAGACCCCGTCGGGGTAGCCGGTGCCGTCCCAGTGCTCGTGCTCGTGGCGCACGAGGGACGCCACGTCGGCGAGCTCTGGCGTGCGACGGAGGATGCGCTCCCCGATGACCGGGTGCTGGCGCATGACCTCCCATTCGGCTTCGTTCAGCCCTCCCGGCTTGTAGAGGATCTCGTTCGGGATCGCCACCTTCCCCACGTCGTGGAGGAGCGCCCCGGTCCGCACCCGCTCGACCTCCTGCCGCGGCAGTCCGAGCGACTGCGCGACCTGCGAGGCGAGGGCGACGACCTCCTCGGAGTGGTCGTGGGTGTAGTTGTCGCGGGCGTCGATGGTCGCCGCAAGCGCCTTCACGGCGGCGGCCGAGCCGTCTTCGGACTGGCCGAGCAGCACCGTCAACGCCTGGCGGCCGAGCATCTCAGCCTGCTGGAGGACCGTGAGCGGGAACGGGAGCTCGGCGCTCCTCAGGAAGAGAAGGGCATGCAGCCGGTCGGGGCCGACCAGCGGGACGGCGGCGTAGGCGCCGGCCGGGGCACGCTGGTCGAGATCGCGCCGGTAGATGCCAAGCGCCGCGTGGAGCTCGGGCAGTCCGCCGCGGGCGACGGCCGCCCCTGAGACCCATGCGGCGGCCTCCCCATTCAGGCTCAGGGAGGCTCGCACGAAGCTGCGAGGGCCGGGATCGCCCGGCATGCGTGCGCCCGCCGTGCGGTGCAGGACCGTCGAGCTGCCCGCGCCGACCTCGTAGAGCGCCGTCTCCTCGAGGCGCAGGACGCGGCGGGCGAAGGAGGGCAGGGTGGTGATCGCCTCGCGGGGCCGCTCGCACGTGGTCACCATGCTCCAGAAGTCGCGCATGAGGTCCGACGGCGAGTCGTTGCCCCCCAGCAGGGTCGCCAGGGCTCGCTCGCTCTCCGCAGAGGCGACGGCAACGCGGTCCTTTCCGGTCCGCTTGCTCAGCAGCAGGGCGCGGTCTGCGCGGTCGAGGAGCTCCGCCGCGCCGAGGGGCTCCTGCCACACGGCGATTCCGATGGAGCTCGTCAGCGGCGCGCCGCTGACCACGAGCGGTTCGGCCGCGTTGCGGATCGAGGCGCGCACTCGCTCGGCCGTCTCGTGGGCCTGCTCCTCGGTCACGCTCGGCAGGATGAGGACGAACTCGTCTCCGCCGTAGCGGGCGAGCTGGTCGGTGGGGCGAAACTCACGGGCCAGGGCGGTGGCCACCCGGCGCAGCACCTGGTCGCCGACGAGGTGGCCGGCGCCGTCGTTGAGCGCCTTGAAGTTGTCGATGTCGAGGAGCAGGCAGGCCAGCGGCTCGCCGCTGCGGCGGGAGCGCTCGATCTCCTCCCGCAGGCGGACCTGCATCGCACCGTGGTTGAGCGCACCGGTCAGGGAGTCCGTGCGCGCCGCGAGCCGGGCTCGCTCATAGGCCTGCGCGTTGCGGCAGGCCATCGCCGCGAGCTCGGCGACCGCCTCGAGCACCTCGATGTCCTCGCTAGTCACGCGGCGCATCCGCTCGAAGCCGATCGACAGCGCGCCCTTGAGCTGGCCCTCCCAGCGGATCGGGACCCCGGCCGCGGTCTGGAGGCGATCGAATCCTTCGATGTCGGGGACCTGGACCTCCTCCTGGTAGGCGTTGCTGATCACCGCTTTGCCCGTCGCCAGGATCTGGCCGCCGACTCCCTCGCCCGGCCCGATGCGCGAGCCCAGCCAGCCGCTCGGCTTGGCGTGCCCGGCGGCGGCGATGCCGCCTCCGGTGCCGTCGGCGAGGTAGACGCCGGCGTAGTCGCTGCCCACCGCGTGGACGGCTTCGCGAGACAACGCGGTGAGGACCTCGCGCAGGTCGAGGCTCGCGCTCACCGCCTTGGCGGCGCGGGCGAGCGCGGTCTGCTGCTCGAGCTCGAGGCGACGGCGCTGCTCGAGCTCGCGCAGGGCGATGCCGGCGGCAGCCTGGTTGGCGAGCGTCCCCGCGAGCTCGATCTCGGAGGCGCTGAACTCGCGCGGTACTTGTGAGACCAGCACGAGGACCGCGCGGACAACCCCGCCCAAGACGAGCGGCTGGATGAGCATCCCGCGGACGCCCCAGCGCTCGACGTTCTCGCGGTGGAGGTCTTGTCGGCCGCGGGCGTCGAGGATCGACAGCGGCTTCGCGGTCTCCATGACCGTCCGGACTCCCGAGGGACGGTCGCCGGGCAGTGTCTGGACGTACTCGGCGACGATCGTCGGCCCGTCCGACGCGCGGGCGTCCATGACCCGCGCGCAGCCGAGGCTCCGGTCCTGGGCGATCATCTGGAGGTGCACCTGGTCGACCTCGAGGGCCAGACACAGCTCGCGCATGAGCGCCTCGGTGATGCCCTCGAACGTTGCGCTGGCGAGAACCGCATCGGACATCCGGCGGACGGCGGCGAGGCCGGCGTACGTCTCGATCGGTGGTGTGGGCAGGGTGAACTCAGCCATGCGGCCTCGTTCCTGCATCGGCACGCCGCGCCCCGGCCTTGAAGGGCCGGAGCGCTCTAGCAGGCGCCGGGGTTCTCGCGGCAGAACTGCTCGAAGTCGCTTGCCGGAGAGCCCTCCGGTGGCGGTACGTCGTTGTCGGGCGAGTCGCCTGGACCCTGAGAGCCGCCGGAGTCGTCGCCCGAGCCGCCGGACCCGCCCGAGCTCGAGTCCTGTGAGCTCGAGTCGTCGGTGCTGGTGTCGTCTGAGCTCGAGTCGTCGGTGCTGGTGTCCTCCGAGCCCGTACCGTCGCCGCCCGAGCCGCTGGTGCTTGTCGTCGGCGTCGTGGGGGTTGTCCCCTGGGTCGGCGTGGTGAGCGGCTGGGTGTTGGGAACGGTGAGCTCGGGCTTGTCGAGGCTCCCGTCGTCGGCTGCGGGCTCGTCGTCGCCTCCGCACGCGACCAGCGTCAGGGCGAGTGCGACGCCCAGGAGCGCGGCGAGGGCGAGGGCCGGCAGGCGCATGCGGACGGGCGGGGCGGGAGCTAGCTCGTCAGCGCGTCCATGCGCCGGTGGCACACTGGGCAGTCGTTGAGGTCCTTCTGGGCCAAGGCGTCGCACCAGTTGCAGATCCGCAGGTTCTCGACCGACCAGGGAAGGTTGGACGTCGAGGGAGCGAGGGGGAGGACCTTGCCGACGACCTCGAGCGGCTCGTTGGTCTCCTGGTCGACGTAGACCTGCCCGGGCTCGGCCTCGACGATCACCTCGCGACCGGTCGAGGGCGCGCGCAGGCGGTATTTCTGACGGACGGCCACGGCCGGCGAAGGGTACCAGCGCCTGCCGCCGTCACTCTTCGCTCGACCGCGTGTGGCCCGGGTAGGGTGGCGCGCCGTTGTGCGCATCCTGATCTTCCACGGCTACCTGCTCGGAGGCACGGGCTCGAACGTCTACAACGCGAGCCTCGCCGCCGCGCTCGTCCGCGCCGGCCACGACGTTCACCTGCTCTGCCAGGAGCCTCACCCGGAGGACCTGCCCTTCGTCGACGCGGTGGGCGCTTGGGCTCAGGGCCGCCTGAGCGTCGAGGTGCTGCGCGAACCGGTGCGCTGCACGGTGTACCGGCCCGACATCGGCGGCCTGCTCCCAGTCTACGTGGCCGACCGCTACGAGGGCGTCGAAGCCAAGCCGTTTCCCGAGCTCTCCGAGGACGAGGTCGCCGCCTACCTGGACCGAAACGTCGCGGCCGTACGCGAGGTCGCCGAGCGCATGGAGCCCGAGGCGGCGCTCGCCAACCACCTGATCATGGGCCCCGCGATCCTCGCTCGGGCGGGCCTGCGCTTCGCGATGAAGGTCCACGGCTCAGCGCTCGAGTACACCGTCAAGCCCCACCCGCGCTTCCTGCCCTGCGCGCGCGAGGGAACCCGCGCGGCCCGTGCGGTGCTGGTCGGCTCGCGGCACACCGCGCAGAGCCTGTGGGCGGCGCTGTCGGATCCAGACCTGCCCGGGCGGACGCTCCTCGGCCCGCCCGGGGTCGACATCGCGGCCTTTGCCCCGCGCGATCCCGGGGAGGCCGCTGCCGGCGTCGTACGCCTGGGCGAGCGCCTGGCCGCGGCCGCTCCTCCGGCGCAGGTTGCTGCCCCCGCGGGGGACGCTCCGCCCGTCGGGGCGGCTCCTCCGGCACAGGCCGTTCCTCCCGCGCAGGCCGCTCGGCCGCCCACCGAGACCTCGTTCACGCGCGACACCGCGGCCGCCGCGCGAGCGGTCGCGTCGCTTTGCCCCGGGCGCGACCGGCTCGTCGTCTTCGTCGGCAAGCTGATCGTCTCCAAGGGGATCGACCTCCTGCTCGCCTCCTGGCCGCTCGTGCGCGCGCGAGTACCCGATGCCCGCCTGGCCGTGGTCGGCTTCGGCGCGTGGGAGGAGCAGGCACGGCGCCTCCAGGACGCGCTGGTCCGAGGCGATCTGGGGGAAGCCCGGGCCATCGCCCGGGAGGGGCGTGCGGCGGAGGGGGGACCTGCGAAGCCCCTGGGCCACCTGCTGGCCTTCCTCGACGCGGTCGACCCGGACGACCTGGGAGACGTCTCTGACGGCGTCGTCTTCACCGGCCGGCTCGAGCACTCGGAGCTGGCCGAGCTGCTGCCGGCCGCCGAGGCCCTCGTGGTGCCCAGCACGTTCCCGGAGGCCTTCGGGATGGTCGCGGCAGAGGCGGCGGCGTGCGGCGCCCTCCCGATCGTCGCGGCGCACTCCGGGCTCGCCGAGGTCGCCGCCGTGCTCGCCGAGCGCCTTCCCGAGCCCGCGCGTCCGTGGCTGACCTTCCCGCTCGACGACGAGCCGGTCCGGGGCGTCGCGGACCGTGTGACGGCGTGGCTCGGCGCTCCCGAGGAGACGCGAGCGCGCTCGCGCGACGCCCTCGTCGCGACCGCTCGCGAGCACTTCTCGTGGGACGGCGTGGCACGCGGCGTCCTGGCCGCCGCCGAGGGTCGCCTGACCGCTCCCGAGCTCCGGCCGCTCGGATAGAGTGCCGCGCGTGAATCGGGGATCCAGCGTGCGCGCGCGTGCGGCCAGCGCCATGGCCCTCGTCGGGACCGCCGGCCTGCTGACCGCCCTTCCCGGCTGCGGGATCGAGTTCGCCGGCAAGGAGGACAACCTGGTCTCCGGGAAGAAGCTCTTCGTCCAGAAATGCGGCTCCTGCCACATCATGGGCAGGGCGAACACCAAGGGCGTCACCGGTCCCGACCTCGACGAGGCATTCAGCCGCTCCCTGAAGGACGGCTTCGGGCGCAGCACGGTCAAGGGGCTGGTCCAGGCACAGATCGCCATCCCCAACGAGCGGGGGATCCAGGCGAGCCCGAACGTGAAGGACGGAAAGCCCCCCAAGCGCATCGTGATGCCCGCCGACTTGGTGACGGGCAAGGACGCCCGGGACGTCGCCGCCTACGTCGCCTACGCCGCCGCCAAGTCCGGCAGGGACACCGGCGCGCTGGCCACGGCGGTCGAGCAGTCCGGCGGCGGCAAGCCCATCGCCGCCAAGAACGGCATGATCGACATCCCGGCCGACCCCAACGGCCAGCTCCTGTACATCACCAAGATGGCCACCGCGCCCGCGGGGCCTCTGGTCGTCTCGTCGAAGAACGCCTCCTCGACGCCGCACAACATCGCGCTCGAGGGCCCGGGCGTCAGCGTCCCGCCCGGCCCCGTCGTCCAGGGCGGCGCGGTCTCCAAGCTCCCCTCCGTCGACCTCAAGCCGGGCAAGTACACCTTCCTGTGCACGGTCCCCGGCCACGCGCAGGCGGGCATGAAGGGCACGCTCGCGGTCAAGTAGGTCCTGGTGGCGCGGCGGTCCTCTACCGGGGCGGCGCCCGAGAAACGGCGGAGAGGTTCGCCCGCCGATCGGGTCCACTGTCCTGCCTGGACATCGCATAGCGAGGTCAAAGCAGGACGGCACACCGGGCGGGACGCGAGGTGCGGCGCGCGGTCGTGTCGCGTGGGTGGCGCTCAGCCAATCGCCTGCCCTGCGCGGTCGTGCTCGACGCCCGCTCGCCAGAAGAAGAACGACATCGCGAAGACGATGACCAGCAGGTCGAGGCTGAGCATGAGCCCGCCGGCGAGCTGCTGATCGGCGAGGGGGGAGAGTCCGTGCTCGCGGGCGCGGTCACCGTAGGCGCCGGTGTAGACCGGCGCGCGCGTGATGACGAAGGCCATCCCGACGAACATCCCGATGAAGCGGGCGGCCAGGACGTGGCCCATCTTCCACAGCTCGCCGCGCATGCGCGCGCGATCTGGCTCGATCACGGGCCACCAGACGAGGATCGCGCCGCCGACGAAGCAGAAGTGCTGGAGCGCGTGGAGGGCTGCGTTTCCCATCGCGGCCTCGAAGGCGAAGGAGAAGTGCCACCCGTACAGCGTCACGACGAAGAGCGGGATCGCGACGAGCGGCTGGCGCACCGTCCCCAGCAGCCGGCGCAGCCGGCGCTGACGCGCCAGCGGGACGAGTACGGCCCGGGGCAGGAAGAACTGCAGGACCGGCGTGCGCATGCCGGCGAGCAGCAGGGGCGCGGCGAGGTCGGCGATCAGGAGGTGCTGGACCATGTGCGCGCTCAGGAGGTCCTCGCTAAACGTGTCGACGGGGCCGACGAGACCCACCGCCGTCGCGGCAAGCCCGCCTGCGAAGGCTGCCTGCCGCCAGCGCGATATCTCACGGCCGCGCCGTCGAAGCACCGCGATCGCGCGCCAGTAGAGCGCGCCCGCGGCAAGGAGGAGGATCAGCGGGCCGGGGTCCATCGCGCCGTATTGTGACCGTGACCGGGCGCTTCCTGCCGTAGTCGATCTGCTACGGTCAGTACGTGGCCACGATCGCCCAGCGCGAGCTGCGCAACAAGGTGAGTGACGTGCTCCGCCGCGCCGAACGCGGCGAGCGGTTCACCATCACGGTGAACGGGAGGGCCGTGGCCGAGCTGGGGCCGCTCGGACGCCCCGACCACTTTGCGACCGGCGCGCAGCTTTCGCGGCTGCTCGCCGAGAGCCCCGTGGACGGCGGCTGGCGCGAAGACCTCGAGCGACTGCGCGACGAGGAGCGCGTGGCGTCGCTCGATCCCTGGGTCGACTGAGCTCGCTCATCGACACAAGCGTGCTCGTCCGCACCGTCGATGCCGCCGGCATCGACGTCGATGACGGCTGGTCGGTGAGCGCGATCACCGTCGGCGAGCTCGAGGCCGGGGTGCTCCTCGCCCGTGATCGCGCCGGCCGGGCGGCGAGGCTGCGTCGCCTGACCGCCGTCCTGGCGGAGGCACCCATCCTGCGCGTGGATCGCGAGGTCGCAGCGCGCTACGGCGAGCTGCGCGCGCAGAGCGGCAGATCGCCCAGCAACGACCTGTGGATCGCTGCCACGGCGCTCGCGCATGACCTCACGCTGATCACGGGCGACCAGCGCCAGTCCGCGCTTCCGCTGGTCCGGACCAGGCTCGTCGCTGTGGAGTCCCCCTCGCCGCCGGCTCGCTGAGCACCTCGCTGAGGCGCCCGCAGCGCAGCGAGCTGCGGTACGCGTATCATGCCCGCCGTCACGCCCGCGCGGTCAGGTCAGAAGATCGCTCGCGCGGCCAAGACGACCAGCACGATCACCGCGACGACTCCGACCACCCACAGGAGGAAGCGGAACGCCTCCTGCTCGGAGCGCAGGGGGTTCAGCACGCGGCGGCCGCCCCGCGCCGCAGCTTTGCCTTCACAGGATGTAGATCGACGAGTAGACGACGACCCACATCACGTCGACGAAGTGCCAGTAGATGCCCGGTATCTCGACGCCCCTGTGCTCGGCCTCGGTGAAGTGGCCGCGCCAAGCGCGGACGGTGACCATCGCGAGCAGCGACAGCCCGACGAAGACGTGCGCGCCGTGCAGCCCGGTGAGGCCGTAGAAGACCGACCCCTGCGCGTGGTCGCTCGGAGCGAAGCCCACGTGGACGTACTCGTTGACCTGGATCGAGAGGAACGCGGCGCCGAGCAGGAACGTCGAGAGCATCCCCGCCTTGAGGCCGAAGCGGTTGCCGTTCTTGACCGAGGTCAGCGCCCAGTGCAGCGTCAGCGAGGAGGAGAGGAGGATCGCCGTGTTGACCCCGGCGATACCTACCGGCAGCTCCATCTCGGGGGCCGGCCACTCGTCGTTGGCCACGACGCGGATGAAGAAGTAGGCCGTGAAGAACGCACCGAAGATCATGATCTCCGAGATGATGAAAAGCAGCATCCCGAGCATCTGCGGGTCGACCCGTGAGGAGCGATGCGCCTCGGGCGGGTGGGCCTCGTGGCCGTGGTCGTCGGCGTGCCCGCCGTCGAGGGCGTGCCCGGCTGCGATGGATCCGGCTTCCACGGCTCCTCCTACGCCGTGCCCGCGGGCTGCTGCTCGGCGACGACGTGCTCGACCGGCTTGCCCGAGACGTTGGCGACACGCTCGATCAGGTCCTGGCGAAGCCACCCCGACTTGGTCTCTGGGAACGTGGAGATCACGATGTCGGTCACCGTGAAGGACTGCAGGGCGTTGGTGATCGCGACGTAGGGATCTGGGTCGGCGATCGTCCCGGCGCACAGCAGGCCGGCTTCGCGAAAGCCCGCGAGCGTGTGCGTCAGGCGATCGCGCGCTTCGCGGGCGGCGTGGCCCTGGCCGTGCGGCTGAGGGACGAGGACGACGAACAGGTGGTCGCTCTCCTCCGCCTTGGCCTCGAGGCGGTCGAGCAGCGCCTGCTCGCCGACGGTCTCGTTGGCCACGACGAGGGTGACCTCGAACTCGAGCCCCTCGCGGTCGAGGTCGACGACGATGTGCTCGACCGGAAGCCGGGACTCGGTGCGGATGCGCTCGACCAGGTCGCGGCGCAGCCACCCCGACACCGTGGCGGGCTTGGTCGAGACCAGCACCTCATCGGGCTTGAACTCGGCGATGGCGTCCATCGCGGCGGCGAAGGGATCCTGGTCTCCGACCTCGCCCTCCATCTCGATGCCCGCGGCGGCCATGGTCTGGCGGGCCAGGTCGAGCCGCACCTTCGCCGCGTCGCGCACCGCCTCCAAGTAGACGATGCCGCCCGACTTGGGCTTGGTCTGAGGCACCACGAGCGCGAAGGAGGTGTCGCCCTCCTTGGCGAGCTCGCGGATCCGCGCGACCAGCTGCGCGCCGCCGGCCGTCTCGTTGGCGACGACGAGCACCTTACGGGTTGCCATTTAGCCGACCTCCCTCATTCGTTCCTCGAACCCGAGGCTCCCGAGCCGGCCGGCACCGCGTCGGCCTCTGCCTCGGCCGGCGCCTTGAATATCCCGTGCACCGCGCCGGGAATCCCGTACTCGTAGGGCCCGCCGACGACAGTTGGGACCGCGTCGAAGTTGAAGATCGGCGGAGGCGAGGAGACCTGCCACTCGAGGGTCAGGGACCGCCACGGGTTCGCGGACGCGCGCGCCCCGCCGCGCCAGCTGGAGACCATGTTGTAGACGAAGACCAGCGTGCTGATCCCCACCAGGAAGCCGGCCAGCGAGATGAACAGGTTCCAGCCCGCGTACTGCTCCGCGTAATCGGATACGCGCCGCGGCATCCCCTGGATGCCGATCAGGTGCATCGGCCCGAACGTCGCGTTGAAGCCGACGAAGGTCAGCCAAAAGTGGACCTTCCCGAGCGTCTCGTCGTACATCCGCCCGGTCATCTTCGGGAACCAGAAGTAGACGCCGGCGAAGATCGTGAACAGCGAGCCGCCGAAGAGCACGTAGTGGATGTGGGCGACGATGAAGTAGGTGTCGGACACGTGGATGACGATCGGGATGATCGCGAGCATCACGCCGCTGATCCCGCCCAGGACGAACATCGTCAGGAAGCCCAGAGCGAAGAGCATCGGCGTGTCGAGCCGCAGCACCCCGCGCCACAGGGTCGCCAGCCACGAGAAGATCTTGATTCCGGTCGGCACGGCGATGATCGCCGTGGTGATCATCATCGGCACGCGGACCCACGACTGCATGCCCGAGACGAACATGTGGTGGGCCCACACCGTGAAGCCCAGCACGACGATGGCCAGAAGCGAGAACGCCATCATCCGGTAGCCGAAGATCGGCTTGCGGGCCTTGACGGCGAGGATCTCCGAGATGATCCCGAAGCCCGGCAGCATCATGATGTAGACGGCCGGATGGGAGTAGAACCAGAAGACGTGCTGGTACATGAGCACGTCGCCGTTGGTGCCCGGCGCGAGCCCGGTGGAAAAGAAGTTGAAGCCCAGCGCGCGGTCGAGCAGGACGAAGAACTGCGAGGCCGCGATGAACGGCGTCGCGATGACGACCAGCAGCGAGGTCGAGAAGTTCGCCCACACCAGCAGCGGCATGCGCCAGAAGCTCATGCCCGGGGCGCGCATCGTGATGATGGTCACCAGGAAGTTGAGCGCGGTGAGCACCGAGGAGGCGCCCGCGAACTGCACGGCCACCGTGAAGAAGGTCTGGCCGATCGGGAGGTCGGTCGAGAGCGGCGCGTAGGCGGTCCACCCGGAGGCGAAGGACCCGCCGGGGGCGAAGAAGCTCGCGATCATCATCGTGCCGGCGATCGGCAGCAGCCAGTAGGACAGGGCGTTCAGGCGAGGGAAGGCCATGTCGGGCGCGCCGATCATCAGCGGTAGGACGAAGTTCGCCAGGCCCGCGAAGACCGGGATGATGAACAGGAAGATCAGCAGCGAGGCGTGGACGGAGAAGAGGCCGTTGTAGGTGTTGGAGTCCACGAACTGCGAGCCGGGCGCCGCGAGCTCGGCGCGGATGAGCATCGCGATCAGCCCGCCGACCAGCAGGAAGAAGAACGAGGTCACCGTGTACTGGATGCCGATGACCTTGTGGTCGGTGTTGATACGGAAGTAGTCCTTCCAGGAGCGCGCTCCGTGGCTCGAGTGGTCCTCGGGTCGCGTCGGGCGGCCCGCCGCCCAGTAGAACCAGTAGTCGAAGCCGCCGATCCCGACCAGGAAGAACAGCGGCGCCGCGATGAGGGAGACCGTGACGATCGCCTCGCTGTCTACAACCGGGTCGTTGCCCCAGACCGTCCGCAGCAGGACGACCAGGCCGTAGGAGAAGGCGATCCCGAGCGGGAACATCCACGCGGCCCGGTACCAGCCCGGTGCCCGAAGCTTCGCCGTCATGTCAGCCCTCCTCCCTCATCTACTTGGTCGCGACCTGCCTGAGGCATCCCACGTGCGTGTTCAGCTCCTGTGGGGGGAGATTATCTCCGTAGGTGGGCGGCATCATGTCGGGTCCGAAGCCGTTGGCGATCCGGGCGCGCCTCCGCCGTCTGCCGCGCCACCGTCGGCAGGCGGGGCGGGAGCCGGCGCGCCGCCGGGCGGGCCTGCGCCGGCCGGCGGGCCTGATTTCTTCGCGAGCCACGCCTTGAACTCCCCCGCCGGGATCACGTGCGCGGTCTGACGCATCGTCGCATGGCCCAGGCCGCACAGCTCCGCGCAGACCACGGGGAAGCTCCCCAGCCGGTTGGGGGTGACGCGGTACTGGGTGGTGACTCCGGGCACGGCGTCGATCTTGAGGCGGAAGTCGGGCACCCAGAAGTCGTGGATGACGTCCTTGGAGCGGACCTTGAACTCCACGGGGCGGCCCTTGGGCAGGTAGAGCTGCGTGGAGGAGACCGCCTTTGAGCCGGTGGTCTGGGCCGGGTACTCGAAGCTCCAGGCGAACTGCTCGCCGGTCACGTTGACGATCATCGTGTCGGGCTTCTTCTTCTCGATGTCGCGCAGCACGACGTAGGAGTAGGTGCACAGGCCCACGAGGATCAGGGCCGGCGCTGCCGTCCACACGACCTCGAGCCGCGTGCTGCCGTGGATCGGCGCGCCGTCCTTGAGCTCCTCTCCCGGGCGCATGCGGAACTTCCAGACGCAGAACAGCACGACGACCTCGACGAGGACGAAGATCGGGACCGAGACGACGAGCAGGACGTCGAAGAGGCTGTCGATCTCCTCGGCCTCCGCGGAGGCCTGCGTGGGGAACCAGTCGATGGCCAGCGCGATCGCGATCCCGATCGCCGAGACGACGGCGCCGATCAGGACGAGCTGGGCCAGGGGGTGGCTCTCGCGCTGCTCGTCGGAGGACTCGGGAGGCTCGTCGCCGCGCTCCGCCGCCTCCTCGAGGGGTTCCTCGTCGGCGCGCTCCGGGTTCTCCTCCGCCATGGCGCCCGGCATCCTATGTGACCCGCCAGAAGGACGCTCCGGGCTCGAGCGGCCCCGCGCCCGGTCTACCGAGGTCTACGCGGCCGACTGATCCCGGGCCGGCAGGAGGGTGCGCGCGCTACGCCGCGGCGGCGTCGAGGGCCATCGGACGGCGCCCGTTCCCGTCGAGGCCGAGGCGGTACTCGGAGGGGGCGACGCCGGAGTGCCGGCGAAAGGCCTTGGCGAACTGCGCGGGCTGGCGGTAGCCGACGCGGTTGGCGACCTCGCGCACCGTGAAGGGTTGGGTGGAGAGCATCGCGGCGGCTCGCTCCATCCGCACGCGGGTCAGGTGGTCGCGGAACGTCGTATGCCCGATCTCCGCGTAGGCGCGCTGGAGCTGGCGGCGAGAGGAGGCGACGCGGCGGGCGATGGCGTCGAGCGAGAGGTCGGAGGCGTACTCCAATTCCACGATTGCCACCGAGTCCTCGAAGAGGCTCCTGCGCAGCCGAACGGTTGCCGCACGTTGCAAAGACACCAACGGGCATACGCCCGCACGCGCCAGGGGGATGCCCTCTGGCGCGGCCGCGACGCAAACGTGGCGCGATAGCGCTCCTGCGGCGGCGCGACCCCTTGACGCCTCAGGAGATGAGGTCGTCGACCAGCCAGCGCGCGCCCGAGCGCAAATAGACCACCCGAAGGTCTTGGCCGCCCTCGTCCACGTACGCGGTGGCGCGGGACCCGGCGAGGGCGATGCGCTTGACCTCGAGCTCCGCCTGGCGGCCTTCCTCCTCACTGAAGACGTCGGCGCACGGCTTGCCCGACGACTCGCTGAGCCGCGCCTTGAAGTCAGGGCTCAACAGCTCGTCGCAGACGCGGTCCTCGTCACCGGCCTTGAGCGCCGCCTCGAAGTCGTCGATCGCCCGGGCGATCGGCTTCTTGCCGCCTGAGAACCTCTCGGCGTTGGTGTCATCGAGGACGCCGGCCACTGCCAGGACGAGGAGGACCGCGATCAACGCGAGCCACAGGCACCCCAGGGCGATCCCCGCCGTGGCGATCCCCTTGCCCCGGAGCGCCCCGCCGGAGCGCTTGATCTTCGCTCGGGCTACGAATCCGAAGATGATCGCCAGCACCGAGCCGCCGATCAGGCCGAGCACGAGTGACGCGACCGCCCAGAGCGTCAGCTGTGGTGGACCGCTCGCGGCCGGCCCGGGCGACCATACGTCGGGCTGGGCCGGCGCGGGCGGCCACCCACCAGGTGCCGCCGGCGCGGGTGGCCACGCATCGGATTTCGCCGGCGCGGGTGGCCACGGATCGGGTTTGGCCGCGGGTGGCCACGGATCGGGTTTCGCCGCGGCGGGCGGCCACGCATCCGGTTGGCCCGGTGGCCCCGGTTCCCCGCCCAGCCTCGTCGCTCCGCCGCTCGGGACCGGCTCCCCCGCGGGCGCGGTCTGCTCGGTCCACCGCGCTCCGTCCCACCAGCGCACCACGTCGCGCGCTCGAGGGTCCGGATACCATCCGGGTGGGGTCGAGGACGGACTAGTGATGCTCGGGCGGCAGCTCGTCGATGTCGTGGCGCGTGTCGCGGATCCACCGCACGAGCGTCCACATGAAGATCAGCGTCCCGACGACGGTGAAGCCGATCCAGGTCGTGATCCCGACGAGCATGAGGGTGATTCCCACGGTTATGAGCAGCGGGATGACGCTGTTGCCGGGGAGGTGGATCTCCTCTCCGACGGGCGGGGCGTCGGACTCGCGCGTATCGGAGGCGGAGGCCATCAGGCGATGTAGAGCGCGGCGGCCAGGAACGAGATTCCGAACATGACCAGGCAGACGGCCCCGACGATCAGGCCGGTGCGGATGTTCTTGCGGGCGAGCTGGCGATCCATGACTTCGAGAGGGCAGCCTACACCTGGACGTCCAGGACCATCGCGCAGAACAGGAGCGCGAGGAACAGCAGGGAGTACAGGTAGAGGCGCAGGGCAGAGCGGCGATCGGCGCGGCGCCACAGGAGCCAGGCCAGCGCGATGAACACGCCACCGAGCGCCATCGATGCTCCGAGGTAGACGGCGCCGAAGCCGCCCGCGCAGAAGGGCAGCTGGGTCACCGCGTAGAGGAGACCCGTGTAGAGGAGGATCTGGCGCCTGGTCTCGCGCTCGCCCCGCACGACCGGCAGCATCGGCACGCCGACCTTCGCGTACTCTTCCTTCATCAGCAGGCTGAGCGCCCAGAAGTGGGGCGGGGTCCAGAAGAACACGATCGCGAAGAGGTAGACCGCCATCCAGCCCACCCCTCCGGTCACGGCGGCCCAGCCGACCAGCGGCGGGACCGCGCCCGCCGCCCCGCCGATGACGATGTTCTGCGGGGTCGATCGCTTCAGCCACACGGTGTAGACGAAGACGTAGCCCAGGAAGCCCGAGAGCGCGAGGCAGGCGGCTGCCAGGTTGACGAGCAGGCTGAGCTCGAGGAAGGCGGCCGCGGCCAGGGCGATCCCGAAGGCCAGCGCGGCGCCCGGCGCCACCCGGCCCGAGGGCACCGGCCGGGTGGCC
The DNA here is from genome assembly GCA_038199375.1 of Solirubrobacterales bacterium. Lineage (GTDB taxonomy): Bacteria > Actinomycetota > Thermoleophilia > Solirubrobacterales > Solirubrobacteraceae > JBBPZA01. Next base: position 21,558 of record JBBPZA010000055.1, read on the forward strand.
GTGCGCGACATGCGTGCGTCGATGTCTCGGTCGTAGAAGTGGTTGACCGCCCCGGCGCCCCCCGCCGAGAGGTAGCCCCCCAGGCAGGTCAGCGCCACGAGGGAGAGCGACGGGTCTCCGGCGACGTACATCGTGGTCACCGTCGTCAGCAGCAGAAGCGACTGGACCTTGGGCTTGGTCAGCGCGAGATAGTCGGCTGCGATCTGCGCGACGCGGCCTCGCGGCCGCGCGCGAATGGCCGCAGAGGCGGCCTGGGCCACTACCCGGCCCCCGAGCCGGCGGGTATGGAGCCTACGACGAGGACCACTAGGCCGGCACCGCAGGGGGGGCCGGGGTCTCGGAGATCTCCTCCGGCAGGCCGGTCCGCTCTTCGATCGAGCGGCGGATGTCCTTCATCGGCTCAACCGAGCGCACGCGCGGGACCACGTCGAAGTTGTTGGCCGCCGGCGGCGAGGTCGTGAACCACTCCAGCGTGTTCGCCCGCCAGGGGTCGGGCCCCGCGAGGGCCCCGACCTTGACCGACCGTACGACGTTGTACGCGGTCACCAGCACCCCGAGGCCCAGGATGAACGACCCGCAGGTCGAGATCAGGTTCCAGGTTCCCCAGTCGCCGACGTCCGCGTACTCGTACACGCGCCGCGGCATGCCCGACAGGCCCAGCGAGTGCTGGATCAGGAAGGTGGCATTGAAGCCGACGAAGGTCAGCCAGAAGGAGAGCTTGCCCAGCGACTCCGACAGGTAGCGCCCGGTCATCTTCGGGAACCAGTAGTACAGGCCGGCGAAGATCGCGTTCACGGCGCCCGCGACCAGGACGTAGTGGAAGTGGGCGACCACGAAGTAGGTGTCGGTGAGCTGCCAGTCGATCGGGAAGATCGCGAGGATGATCCCCGTGACCCCGCCGAGCGTGAAGAAGGCGATGAACCCGCACGCGAAGTAGAGCGCGGTCCTGAGCTCGAGGGTTCCCCGCCAGAGCGTGGCGATCCAGTTGAAGACCTTGATCCCGGTGGGGATTCCGATGAGCATCGAGCTGAGCATGAAGAAGATCAGCACGGCCGTCCCGGTGGGGGTGGCGAACATGTGGTGGGCCCACACCAGCAGCGAGAGGAAGCCGATTCCCACCGTCGCCGATGCGATCGCCTTGTAGCCGAAGATCGGCTTGCGCGCGAAGACGGGCAGGACCTCGCTGACGATCCCGAAGCCGGGCAGGATCATGATGTAGACCTCGGGGTGCCCGAAGAACCAGAAGAGGTGCTGCCAGAGCAGCGGCGAGCCTCCCTGCCCCGCGTCGTAGAAGTGGGTGCCGAAGTGACGGTCGGTGAGCAGCAGGGTCACCGCCGCAGCGATCGTCGGCAGCGCGAGGATGAGCAGGACCGAGAAGGTGAGGATCGTCCAGCAGAAGAGCGGCAGGCGGCCCCAGCCCATCCCCGGCGCGCGCATGTTGGCGATCGTCGCATAGAAGTTGATCGCGCCCAGCAGCGAGGAGATGCCGGTGAGGTGGATGAGGAAGATCCACGCGTCGATGCCGCTGTTGGGGAGGTAGGCGTTGTCGGAGAGGGGCGCGTAGCTCGTCCAGCCCGCCTCGGGGGGCGAGAACACCAGCGACGCGTAGAAGACGATCCCGCCCGCGAGGAACAGCCACAGCGACAGCGCGTTCATACGCGGGAAGGCCATGTCCCGCGCGCCGATCATCAACGGCACGAAGTAGTTCCCGAAGCCGGCCATCATCGGGACGACGAACAGGAAGACCATCGTCGTGCCGTGGAGCGTGAGCAGCTCGTTGTAGGTCTGCGGGTCGAGGAACGTGTTGTTCGGCGCCCCGAGCTGGAGGCGCATGAGCAGCGCCTCGGCCCCGCCGACGAGGAAGAACACGAAGGAGGCGACCAGGTACATGATCGCGATCTTCTTGTGGTCGACCGTGGTGGCCCAGTCCAGCCAGCCCCGGATTGGGCGCTCGACCTCGTGCGCGGTGATCTGGGGCCGGGGACGGAGTTTCAGGGCGCTGGCTTCCATGGGCCTTTCAGTTCTTGACGGAGCTCGCGCACGCCTGCGGCGGGAGCGGCGACGGCTTGGCGCGGTTGGGGGGAATCGTCGCCTGCTGGGCCTGCTTGATGAGCTGCTTCTGGCAGGTCGTCCAGACGCGGTACTGGTCGGGGGTCACCGCGCGCACGCGCGCGTACATGTTGGCGTGGCCCTGGCCGCAGAGCTCGGCGCACTGTCCCCGGAACACGGTGCCGGCCTTGTCGGCCGGGATCTTGAACCAGCTGTCGTTGGTGTAGCCGGGGATTGCGTCGAACTTGCCTCCCAGCTCGGGGATCCACCACGAGTGCGCGACGTCCTGTGAGCGGATCTTGAGGATCACCGTGGTGTCGGTGGGCACCACCATCTCCTCGTAGGAGAAGATGCCGCCGGGATAGGTGTAGCGCCAGATGTACTGCTGGCCGTTGACCTCGACGGTCAGCCCCTTGCCGCCCTCGGGCGGCGCCTGGCCAACGGAGGCCACCAGCGCCCCCCCGGCCACCGGCACGAGGCCGTTGGCCCCGGTGGGCGCCGGGTTGCTGATCGCCCCGAGCTTGATGAAGGTGATGATCGTCAGCACGACGACGATGACTCCCGCACCCGCGGTCCATCCGATCTCCAGCCGCGTGTTGCCGTGGATCTGGGCGGCGACCATCCCCTTGCGCTTGCGAAAGCGGATCATCGAGTAGAGGAGGACGCCCTCCACGCCGAAGAGCACCACCACCGAGATCGCGAGGACGATCTTGTAGAGGCCGTCGATGGAGTCGGCGTTCGGCGAGCCGCCGGACTCGGGCGTCAGGGCGTCGGCGAAGGCCGGGCCTGCAGCCACGAGCGATACCGCAAGCGCCGCGAGAACGAGCAGCAGGGAGCGGCGAAATGCACGGGACGGTGCCAAGGCGGGCTGCATCCTATTCGGTCTACGGGCGCTCGGAGCCTGCCGTATCAGCGCCCGGCGAAGCGCGCTTCGCGCTTCTCGACGAACGCGCCCACTCCCTCTGCGAAGTCGCTCGTGGCGGCCATCTCCTGCTGGATCCGGGCCTCGAGCTCGAGTTGCTCCTCCATGCCGGCGTAGATCCAGTAATCGTTCAGTCCCCCCGCTCAAAGGAGCGTGGGCAGCGGGTCGCCGCGGGGGTGGGCGGTGAGGAGTTCGCTGAGGTAGGTGTAGAGCGAGCGGCCTTGCAGCCGGCAGGTGACCGAGGCGGACAGGGCGCGCTCGAC
>JBBPZA010000056.1:0-13680 GCA_038199375.1 Solirubrobacterales bacterium
GCCTCGGCACTTGTCGCGATCGTCGCGCGGGAGCCGGGCGAGACCGAGGCCGTGGGGCTGCTGCGCTCGGGTGCCGCCGCCATGGTGGCCGTCAATCTGGGTGAGGCGATCGAGGCCCTGCTCCGAGCGGGTCATCCGGCGGAGCGCGTCCAAGCCGAGTTGCAACCGGCACTCCAGGAGAGCTTGGACATCATTGCGGTCGACGAGCGGCTCGCCTGGCGCGCGGCCAAGCTTCGCGCCGCCCACTACCATCGCAAGCGCACTCCGGTCTCCCTCGCCGACTGCTCGCTCGTCGCCGCGCTCGGCGATGGCGACGCGGCGGCCAGCTCGGACGCGGCGCTGCTCCGCGTCGCGCGCGCCGAGGGCTTCGATGTCCGTCCGCTTCCCGACAGCCGCGGGCGTCGACCGCGGATCTGACCCATCGAGAAAGGCTTGACCAGTGACGCAATCACCCGTCTTCCTCATCACCGGCGCCTCGACCGGTATCGGCGCGGCAACCGCCCGCCACGCCGCGGCCCAGGGCTACCGCGTCGTCCTGGCAGCACGCAGCGAGGACAAGATCGCCGCGCTGGCCGACGAGCTCGGAGGGGAAGAGCATGCGATCGCCGTGCGTTGCGACGTGACCGAGTGGGAGGATCAGCAGGCGCTGGTACAGCGCGCTCTCGACGCCTTCGGCCGGCTCGACGTGTCCTTCGCCAACGCCGGCTTCGGCGCGTCCCGCGGCTTCACCGAGGAGTCGCCCGAGCAGTGGAAGGCGATGGTCCTGACCAACGTCTACGGGGCCGCGCTGACGATCCGGGCGACGATAGATCACCTCAAGAAGTCGAGGGGCCACCTGCTCCTGACCAGCTCGATCGCCGGCCGCCGCGCCCTGCCCGGCTCCCTCTACAGCGCGACGAAGTGGGCCGTGACCGGCATGGGCGAGGCGGCGCGACAAGAGCTCAACGGCACCGGCGTGCGCGTGACGCTCATCGAGCCCGGGATGGTCGACACGCCGTTCTTCGACACCCCGGTCACGAGCATGGAGCCCCTTCAACCCGACGATGTCGCACGCGCGGTGATGTACGCGGTCTCCCAGCCGTCCCACGTCGACGTCAACGAGATCCTGATCAGGCCGACGGCGCAGAGCGGGTGAGCTGAGCCCATCGGGCGCCGACGCCGACGGATCGGGCATCGTCATCGCCGTGGTCGGCAAGCGAGAGAGGTGTGGCCGCTCTAGCTGCTACGTTCATGTACATGTCGTCCACGATCGGCGTCGCCGAGCTTCGACAGAACCTGAGCCGCTACCTGCGTCGCGTCGAGCGCGGCGAGCGCCTCCTGGTCACGGATCGCAACCGTCCCGTCGCCGAGTTGGGGCCCCCGTCGGCTTCCGGCTCGGGACTCGATCGCCTCATCGCCGAGGGCAGGGTCTCGCGTCCGGCGCGGCGCGGTCTGCCCGAGCCGCTCACGCTCGAAGGCGACGCGCATGCCCTGAGCCGCGCCCTGGACGAGATCCGCGGCGAGCGCTGAGTGGCGCTGTTCTATGCCGACGCCTCGGCGCTCGTCAAGCTCGTTCGCGACGAGCCCGAGAGCTCCGCGCTGCGCGCGTTCCTAGCCGACGCCGATGTCGCGTCGAGCGAGCTCGTGCTCGCGGAGGTCCCGCGTGCGATCAGACGAGCGGTGGCCCACGACCCCCGGCTTCCGCTCGATCTGATCATCGAACGTGCCGGCGAGCTACTCGATGCCGTAGCTTTGCCGCCGCTCGATCACGCGCTGATCGCCGCCGCCGGCGCGCTCGACGAGCCCACTCTGCGAACGCTCGACGCCATCCACGTCGTGGCCGCCGCCTCCCTGTCTCCCGTCGACGCCTTCGTCAGCTACGACGAGCGTCAGGCTGCCGCGGCGCGGCTCGCCGGGCTGCGCACCGTCTCCCCAGGCGTGTAACGCGCTGGGCATTCGCTTACGACGTCGTCTGGGCAGAGGAGATCGACACGACCCGCCCCCGGCGGCCGCGGGAGAACTCGACCGTCCCCGGGGCGCGCGCGAAGAGGGTGTGGTCGCGCCCGATGCCCACGCCGTCACCCGGCCTGAAGCGCGTTCCGCGCTGGCGGACGATGATCTCTCCGCCGGTCACGGCCTGGCCGGCGAAGACCTTCACGCCCAGGCGCTTGCTCTCCGAGTCGCGGCCGTTTCGGCTGGAGCCGAGGCCCTTCTTATGTGCCATCGAAGACCACCTCCATCACTTCGAGTCGCGTGAGCTCCTGGCGGTGGCCCGTGCGCCGTTTGTAGCCGCGCTTGGGCTTGAACTTCACGACCCGCAGCTTCTCGCCTCGCTCGTGGCCGAGCACCCGCGCGGAGACGCGGACCTTGGCCAGCGCGTCCCCGTCGACGACGTCGTCGTCGCCGCGGAAGAGCAGGGGCTCGAGATCGATCGTCGCGCCCTCGTCGGCGCGCAGGCGCTCGACGAGCAGGCGCTGGCCCGCCTCGACGCGGTACTGCTTGCCTCCTGTCTTGACGACGGCGTAGGTCACTCGCTCACTTCGGCCTTTGCACGGGAACGGCGCCTGCCACCTCTGCGGGCCCGGCGCCGAGTGGACGATTCTAGCGACCCGTCCTCGCCCTCGGCATCCTGCGCCCCCTCCGCCCCGGCGGGCGCGCCGCCGTCCTGCCCGCCGACCAGCGTGGCGGTCGCAGCCGTCCGCGCGACCTCCTCGATGCGCACGAGGCGCTTTGAGCCGACGTGCGGGCCCCCACCCGTCACCGAGATGATGTAGCCGTCGATCTTGGCCACGGCATCGTCGACGTTGTACATGTGTGGCTCGACGATCTGGACGAGGACCTCCTCGCCCTCCGAGAAGGGCAGCGCGCGCTGCTCGACCTCCTCGCAGGTCCCCTCGAAGGTGATCGCCATGTGGTCGAGCGGCAGGCCCTCGGAGCCCTCGAAGTGAAAGACCTTGCCGGTGTCCTGCTCGAGCGCGAGCAGCATGCGAGCCCCCGAGCCGGTGAACTCGCCGCTCACCCGCGGGTTGATCTGGACCAGGAACGCCTCGGCTTCGCGTCCCACGACCTCGACGCGCAGACGCCGCTCGACCTCGATCGCGATGGTCTCCTCGGAGCGGATGACTCCCTCGCCGTCGCACGTCGGGCAGGCCCGCGTGAGGATCTCGCGGACGCCGTCGGTAACGTTCTGACGGGTCATCTCGACCAGCCCGAGCGGAGAGATCTCCGCCGTATAGGTCTTCGTCCGGTCCTCGTTGAGAGCGCCGCGCAGCGTCTTGAGAACCGCCTCGCGGTTACGGGCCCGGGCCATGTCGATGAAGTCGATGACGATGATGCCGCCGATGTCGCGCAGGCGCAGCTGGCGCACCACCTCGTCGGCGGCCTCGAGGTTTGACTTGGTGATCGTGTCCTCGAGCCGTGCGCCCTTGCCCTTGCCGGTGAACGATCCCGTGTTGACGTCGATCACGGTGAGCGCCTCCGCGTAGTCGATGATCAGGTAGCCGCCGCTGGGCAGGTCGACCCGGCGCGAGAGCGTGCTGTCGATCACCTTCTCGATGCCGTAGCGCTCGAAGAGCGGCTCGTCCTCCTCGTAGAGCTCGACGCGCTCGACGAGCTCGGGAGCGGTGCGGCTGAAGAACGAGGCCAGCCGCTGTCGCTGCTTCGCGTCGTCGACTACGGCGCGCTCGAAGTCATCGGAGAAGATGTCGCGCACGACGCGCACCGACAGATCCGCCTCCTGGAAGACCATCGCGGGCGCGGAGGTCTCCTTGACCCGGCTTTCGAGCACCTCGTTGAGGCGGTGCAGGTAGGAGACCTCGCGCTCGAAGTCGGCGCGCGTGGCACCCTGGGCGGCGGTGCGCACGATGACGCCACCGCCCCGCAGGTCGACCTTGGAGGCCTCCCGGCGCAGCCGGTCGCGCTCGGAGTCCTCGAGCCGGCGCGAGACGCCGACGCCCTCGCCGGTCGGCGCGTAGACCAGGTAGCGCCCGGCGATCGCGAGCTCCATGCTCAGCCGTGCGCCCTTGGTCTTGAGCGGATCCTTGACCACCTGGACAACGATCTCCTGGCCGGGCTTGAGCAGCTCGGTGATCCCGCTTGCCTTCCCACCCCCGCCGCGGCCCCGGCCTCGGCGGGGGGTCTCGACTCCGGGCAGGACGATCTCGTCGACGTGCAGGAAGCCGTTCTTGTCGAGGCCGATGTCCACGAAGGCGGCCTCGAGCCCGGGTAGGACGTTGTCGACCTTACCCTTGTAGATGTTGCCCACGATCGAGCGCGCACCTCGGCGCTCGATGTAGAGCTCTGCGACGTGGTAGCCCGCAGCCGGGTCCTTGACCTTGCGGCGGCGCTTGATGGCGGCCTTGGAGGCGGGCTGGCCTTTCGCTTCGAGCAGCGCGACGCGGGTCTCCCCGCGGTCGACGCTGACGAGCAGTTGCTTCTTCAAGAGAACTCACTTTCGGGTCGAGGCGTCCTCGGGATGACATCAGTCGACGAGGACGCGGCCCTTGGCGGACGCGTTCTTGCGCCCCTGCACGTACACGGACTGCACGAGGCCGAGGGCCATCAGGGTTACGAGCACCGACGAGCCGCCATAGCTCATGAGCGGCAGCGTGACGCCGGTGATGGGCATGATTCCGACGTTCATGCCGACGTTGACGAAGACCTGGAAGGCGACCATCGAGAGGACGCCGCCGGCGATGAGCACGCCGTAGAGGTTCTTCGCCATGGTGAGGATGCGCATGCAGCGCCATATCAGGAGCGCGAAGAGCGAGAGGACGACCGCCACGCCGATGAACCCGTAGGTCTCCCCCACCACGGCGAAGATGAAGTCGGTGTGGTGCTCGGGGAGGAAGTTGTTGCGGGTCTGCGTGGCCTCGTCGCCTCTGCCGGCCCGCTGGCCGGCGCCGATCGCGATGCGTGCCTGGCTCTGCTGATAGCCCTGCTTGGCGGGGTCGTCGGACGGGTTGAGAAACGCCGTCAGGCGATCCACCTGGTAGGGCTTGAGGACTTCCACTCCCATGGCCGGCGCCGCGATGAGCACGATCACGATCGCCATCGCGCCGAGCGCGAAGAGGGCCGCGAACTGCTTCCACGAGATGCCGGCGAAGAAGAGGAGGGCGACCGCGATGGCGATGTACACGAGGCCTGAGCCCAGGTCGGGCTGGGCAATGACGATCATGGCCGGCACGAGGGCCAGCAGCATCGTCCGCGCGGTGGTGTCGCGGTCGTTGCCGCGACGGATCCGGCCGACCACGAAGGCGGCCAGGGCGAGGATGAGCAGGAGCTTTCCGAGCTCCGAGGGTTGGAAGTTGAAGAACGGCAGCTCGAAGGCGCGCTTGGAGCCGCGGGTCGTGGAGCCGGCGCCGATGACGGCGACGATCGAGACCATCATGATCGCGTAGAGCCCGTAGCGCAGCTCGCGCAGTCGCGAGTAGTCGAAGCGGCTTAACAGGACCATGAGGACGATGCCGATCGCGGCATACGCACCCTGACGGTAGACGTAGTAGTAGGGCGCGTCGGAGATATCCTCCTTCGTCGCGCCGACGAGGGTCAGCAGCGAGCAGGCGCACAGGCCGAGGATCGCCAGCGTCAGCAGCGGGTCGAGCGGCGTGGTGAAGCTCGGCCGGCGAGGCTCGGTGAGCTGGTCGACCGAGCGGATGGGAGTCGGGGAGACGGGAGGGGGCATGTCAGGTCGTCTTGGACTCGCCCTTGACGAACGACTTCTTCAGGCCGAACCACTCGGCGAGGATGTAGCGCGTGGCGGGCGCGGCGGCCTCGGCACCGTAGCCGCCCTGCTCGACCGTGACCGCCGTGACGATGGGGCGCCGGGCGTCCGGTGCGTAGGCGACATACCAGGACTGGTTGGCCTGGCCCGGCCGCTCGGCGGTCCCCGTCTTGCCCATCACCTCGCGGCCGAAGCCCTTGAAGACGTCGGCTGAGGTACCGCCGGGCTCCCCGGCCGCCGCGCGAAGGCCGTCGAGAACCGCCCGTCGGTTGCCCTCGTCGATGCTCACCCGTCGCGCGGAGCCTGGCTCGATCTCCTGCAGCGCGCGGCCCGCGCCATCCTCCACGCGGCGACCCAGGTGCGGTCGTACGACCTTACCTCCGTTGGCGATGGTCGAGTAGGCAACGGCCATCTGGAGCGGCGTGGCCTGGAGGTCGCCCTGGCCGACGGCGAAGTTCACGTTGTCGCCGATCGACCATGGACGGTCGGTCAGCTTGCGCTTGAACAGGCGATCTCGCCAGGCCGGCGTGGGTACGAGGCCCTTGAACTCACCGGGGAGGTCGATGCCGGTTGCGCGGCCCACCCCCAGACGCTTGGCCCAGGTCTGGATGATGTCGCCTCCCTCGCCGTTGGCCTGCACGCCCAGCGTGTAGAAGAACACGTCGGAGGAGACCTGCAGCGCCTTGCGGACGGCGATCGGGCCGTAGGCTACGTTGTTGTCGTTGTTGAAGGTGATGTTGCCCACCTTCAGGCTGCCTCCGTCGTTGATGATCGTCTCAGGGGTGATGAGGCCCGATTGCAACGCGGCGATTGCGGTGATGGCCTTGAAGGTCGAGCCCGTCGGATAAGCGCCGTTGATGGCTCGGTTCACGAGCGGGGCGCCGAACTCGTTGCTGTTGAGCTTCTTGAACAGGCCCGGCTTGACCGGCTTGGCAAAGACGTTTGGGTCGAAGCTCGGGTAAGAGCCCATGGCGAGGACCTCGCCGTTGGTCGGGTCCATGGCCACGAACGCGCCTCGCTTCACGGCCCCCGGTCCGGCCTCGGCTAGCACTCCGACCTTCTCCATCGCCTCCTGGCCCGCCTTCTGGAGATCGAGATCGATCGACAGGCGCACCTGCTTTCCCTGGTCCGGCGGAAGCTCCGGGCCGCGGTTCTTCGTGCGGCCGAGCGCGTCGATGTAGATGCGCCGGGCGCCGTCCTTGCCGCGCAGGTAGCGGTCGTAGGTGTACTCGACGCCGCTCTTGCCGACGATCGTGCCCTGATTTACGCCGCGGAACTTCGACTGCTTGAGCTCGTCGGGGCTGATCTCGCCGACCGTGCCGAACAACTGCGCCCCGAGGAGCTTGCGCGGGTAGCTCCGCAAGAACACCGTCTGGGCTTTGACCCCGGGGAAGTCTGTCTGGCGCTCGTAGATGTAGCTGTAGACGACCTGGGAGACATCGTTCTTGAGGGTGACGTCGGAGTAGGGCAGCACGGCCCGCTGGTCCTTGATCTCCTTGCGGATCTTCTTGGGAGGCATGGTCAGGACCCTGCCCAGCCGGCGATAGAGCGCGGTGCGCTCGCGGCCCGGGGGCGGCAGCTTCTCGGGCTCGATGACCACGGCGCTCGAGATCCGGTTGTCGACGAGCGTACGGCCCTGGCGGTCCACGATGTCCCCGCGAGGAGCCGGGATGCGCACGTCGCGGACGCGGTTGTCGTTCGCGGTGGCCAGGAACTGGTCGCCGGAGAGCACCTGCAGGAACCACAGCCGGAAGAAGATCAACGCGAAGATGGTGACGGCAACGACGCCCACGAGCGCCACGCGGAAGGCGAGCTGCGGGGTGACCGGAACGAAGCGGTCCTCGCGATCGATCATGCCCGGCTGATGGGGCTCAGGCCCCCGGTCGTGTAGGCCCGGCGCCGGCGCCGGCGCGGATCGTCGGGCAGATAGGGCTCCACCGCCCGGCGCACCAGCGCGTAGACGGGCAGGGCGAGCACCGCGTTGACGACGATCGTCGCGAGAATGTCGCGCGCCAGCAGGAAGCTCACGGGCGCGTCCACGCCGAGCAGGAACTGCATCACCGAGAAGCCCACCGTCCAGATCGCCGTCGCCGCGGCGCCAGCGGCGACCGGGACGAGCGTGTGCGAGGGGTCGCGCAGCTCGCGCAGCCGGCCGGCGCCGTAGCCGACGGCCACGCCGATCAGCGACTCGACCCCCAAGGTCTGAAGCAGAGCCATGTCGACGAAGAGGCCCATGCCAAAGCCCATGCAGGCCCCGGCGACCGATCCGGCGAGCAGGCCGACGGCCATGATGATCAGGGGAGTCAGGTCGGCGGTGACGCCGAGCAGGGTCACCTGCGAGACGGCGGTGAGCTGGAGGATCACGGCGACGACGCCGAGGACCCACAGCCGGATGGCGACGGGGATGCCCACGTCAGTGGTCCCTCCGGGAAGCTCTGAAGCCCTCCTCGTCGTGACTTACCGGACGAACCACTAGGGAACCTGCGCGGTCAGCTCGGGCGCCGTCTTCGGCCGGGTCAGGATCTGGACGAAGTCGAGCTTGCGCACGTCGGCGAAGGGACGGACGTGGACGCGCTGGTAGACGTCGAGCTCCCCTGAGTCGACCTTGCTCACCACTCCGACCGGGATGCCGGGCGGGAAGAGCGACTCCAGGCGACTCGAGCGCGAGCCGGCGGTGACGACCCGCTCGCCGCGCTTGACCTTCTCGGTCGAGGAGACGAAGTCCATGACCAGGTCGTCCGGCTTGCCGACGGCGGTCTTGAGGACGCCGCCGACGCCCGTGAGCGCGACCTTCACCGACACGCCGCTGGTGCTGTCGGTGATCAACGTGATCTTCGCGGCGCCGCCGCTCACCTCCGAGACCTTGCCGATGAGGCCCCCGGGCCCCGCGACGGGCTGGTCGACCTCGACGCCGGCGCTCGATCCCTTGTCGACGGTGAGCGTGGCATACCAGATCGTCGGCGAGCGGGCGATTACCCGCGCGGTAACCGGGCGGGAGGACTTCAGGCCCGACTCCTCGCCGAGGGCGACGATCTTGCGCAGCTCGGCGTTCTCACGGGCGAGGGAGTCGGCCCGCGTGGCGTCCTCGCGCAGCTGGTCGCGTTCGGAGACGAGCTTGTCGCGCTCGCCCTTGGCGGCGACGGTGTCGTCGACCCAGCCGGCCAGGTCGGAGAACGGCTTGAGCGCGCGGCTCGCGCCCTCCTGCATCGGTGCGAGCACCTCGAGGAAGCCGCGCTGGATGGAGCGCAGGGGCCCGCCCGCAGCTTCGCCGAAGTAGGCGGTCAGAAGGATCAGGGAGCCGCCGACGAGCAGGAGCAGTACCGCCCGTCGTCTGCGTACGTTTCGGTCGTACACGTGTGCCGTGCCTCCAGAGCCTTGGATATCCGCGCCGACCTAGCGGCGGCGGCGGCTCTTCGAATTCTTGTTGGACTTGTGGATGGCCTCGAACTCCTCCAGCGAGCGGCCGGACCCGACGGCGACGCACGTCAGCGGGGACTCGGCGAGGTGGGCCGGCATCTGCGTCTCGTTCCGGAGGCGCTCGTCTAGGCCCTGCAGGAGCGAGCCTCCGCCTGCGAGCATGATGCCACGATCCATGATGTCGGCCGCCAATTCGGGCGGGGTGCGGTCGAGCGTCACCTTCACGGAGTTGAGGATCTGCCCGACGGGCTCCTCGAGAGCGGCGCGGATCTCCTCGGAGGTCAGCACCACCGTCTTGGGCAGGCCAGAGACCATGTCCCGACCGCGGATCTCGGCCTGGACCTCCTCGGCCATGGGGTAGGCCGAGCCGATCTCGAGCTTTACCTCCTCGGCGGTCTGATTGCCGATGAGCAGCTTGTACTCGCGCTTTACGTAGTTGATGATCGCGTCGTCCATCTCGTCGCCGCCGATGCGAATGGAGTCCGAGACGACGATACCGCCAAGCGAGATCACCGCGACCTCGCTGGTGCCGCCGCCGATGTCGACGACCATGTTGCCCGTGGGCTCGCCGACCGGCAGCCCCGACCCGATGGCCGCCGCCATGGGCTCCTCGATCAGGTAGGCCTGACGGGCCCCCGCGCTCAGGCACGCCTCCTCGACCGCGCGCTTCTCGACCCCGGTCACCCCGGACGGCACGCAGACCACGACGCGCGGATGCGCCCAGCGGTTCTGGTGGACCTTCTGGATGAAGTGGCGGAGCATCTCCTCGGTGACCTCGAAGTCGGCGATCACCCCGTCCTTGAGCGGGCGGATGGCCTGGATGGTGCCTGGGGTGCGGCCGAGCATCCGCTTTGCTTCGATGCCCACGGCGTGGACTTCTCCGCTGCGTGAGTCGACCGCGACCACGGAGGGCTCGGAGAGGACGATCCCGCGCCCGCGCACGTAGACGAGCGTGTTGGCGGTGCCGAGATCGACCGCCATGTCGCGGCCACCGAATCCGGTCATGTAGCTGAAGAAGCCCATGGGTCAGCGAAGCGGACGGGGCGAAGAAAGCTGACGCGCGCGCGTGGCAGCCACGGCTGCCGGACTCAGCCCCGTCCGGCGCGGAGTGTATCGAACGACCGTCCAGCCTCAGGGGGGTGTCAGGGGGGCGAAGGGGCTGCAAATGTCAGGAGCTTGCGAGGTCGAGCAGCAGCCCCAGCGGCAGCCCGACGACGTTGAGGTAGTCGCCCTCGATGCGGCGAACGAGCGCGGCGCCGCGCTCCTGGATCGCGTAGGCGCCCGCGCGGCCGCGCCACTCTCCGGTGGCCACGTACCAGTCGATCGCCGAGTCGTCGAGGTCGCGGAAGCTGACCGCTGTCTTCTCGACACCGCTGCGCTCGCCGCGCTGGGACGCGAGCACGAGGCCCGAGAGCACGGTGTGCGTGCGGCCTGCGAGCGCGCGCAGCGTCGCCCGGGCCGCCTCCTCGTCAGCCGGCTGCCCGTAGATCCGCCCATCGAGGGCGACGAGCGTGTCGACTCCGAGGACGGCCGCAGAGCCTTCACCGGCGTGCCCGTCTCCCCCGGCCCGGCTCCCTTCCGCGGCGCGCCCCCCTCCCGCGACGCGTTCTTCTCCCGCGACGCGTTCTTCTCCCGCGGCGCGTCGCACCTCCCCCGCGACCGCACGGGCCTTACGGCGGGCGTTCTCGAGCGCGACCTCCGCCGGGTCGCCGGCGGTCAGCTCCTCCACCCCCGCCGGGCGAACCTCGAAGTCCGCGCCGATCCGCTCCAGGATCGCTCGCCGCTGGGGCGAGCGCGAGGCGAGGATCAGCCGCCGGTGAAGAACAGCGAGACCTCGCGCTCGGCCGACTCCGGAGAGTCCGAGCCGTGAACGAGGTTCTGGCCCACTTCGATCGCGAAGTCGCCCCGGATCGAGCCCGGGGAGGCCTCGAGCGGGTTCGTCGCCCCGATGACCTGGCGGGCGGCGGGGACGACCTCCTCGCCCTCCAAGACCATGGCGACGAGCGGGCCCGAGGTGATGAACTCGACGAGATCTGAGAAGAAGGGCTTTCCCTCGTGCTCTTCGTAGTGGCGCTGGGCGAGCTCGGTGTCGACGGTCATCTGTCGCAGCGCGGCGATGCGCAGGCCCTTGCGCTCGAAGCGCGCGATGATCTCACCCGTCAGCCCGCGGACGAAGGCGTCGGGCTTGACCAGGATGAGGGTCTGGCTCATGTCTCGCGCAGCGCTTCGCGCTCGCTGGTCTCGCTGCGCCGGCGCCGGCGGCGCGACGTGGCCTCCGAGGACCCGACCTCGGCCTCGCAGTAGGGGCACACCCGCCAGCCCGGGTCGAGCGGCTTGGCGCAGTTCGGGCACGGATCCTTGAGCTTTCGCAGGCAGCTCGGGCAGCGCAGGAACTCCTTGTCGACCGGATGATCGCAGTGGGGGCAGAAGCCGGTGGTTATCTCGTAGAGCCGCGCCTCGGCGGCCTGCATCTCGAGCTCACGCTCGCGCATGTCCTCGAGGTACTCGGGGGGGCGGACCAGCATGTAGACGATCGAGCCGACGAACGGGAAGATGAACGCGCCGAGCGCGGCGCACGCTACGAGCATCGGGTCCAGGATCCGCCGGCGGGCGTCGGCGTAGGCGCGGTAGACGAGCGCGAGCCAGATCACCACCAGGAACAGGATGAGCAGATTGACGGCGGTGTTGACGGCGCCGTTCTCGATGCCGAAGAGCGCTAGCGGTGGCATGTGGCCCGCGAGTGTAATGGGTGGCCCCTACAGAAAAAGTCGGCCGAAGCCGTAGCCGATGCCGAAGAAGACCAGGATCACCAGCGCAACGACGACCGCAACCAGGCCGATCATCGCCAGGAAGTGGGGGCCGTCGCGGTCGCTCACAGCATCGAGGCGCGGCGTTTGCCGGGCGCGCGCAGGAGGTCTGAGACGAGGTAGATGGAGCCGGTGGCCACCACCGTCCCGTCGCGGCCGGCGAGCGCACGGGCGCGGTCGACCGCGCGCCGGGGCTCGGGCTCGACGTGGGCCGGCGGGCCGCCGAGCTGGCCGGCGAGCGACATGAGCGTGGCCGGCGAGAGCGCCCGCGGGTTGGCGTTAGAGGTGAGCACGACGGCGTCGCAGAGGGGAAGAAGGGCGCGGAGCATAGCCGCCGCGTCTTTGTCGTCGAGGATCGAGAGCACCGCGACGAGCGGCGAGGGCCGCCTCGCCCCGCGTCCCTCGCGCGCCGCTCCGCCCCCGCGCCCGCCGGCTCCGCGCCCCTCGCCGCGCAGCTCTTCGATCGCCTCGGCGAGTGCCGCCATTCCGCTCGGGTTGTGAGCCCCGTCGATGATGGTCAAGGGGTCTGAGTCCACGATCTCGAGGCGGCCGGGGATCGTGAGCTCGGCCGCCGCCTCGCGCACCGCGGCCTCGTTCAGGGGTCCGACCAGCGCCTCGGCGGCGGCCCGGGCGAGCGCGAAGTTGCGCCGTTGGAAGGGCGCGGCGACGGCAAGCTCGACCCCGGCCGCGGGCGACGCGTGAACGAGCCGCGCGCCCTGGCGCGCCGCCGCCGCGCGCGCCTCCTCCTCGACCTCTTCGGCGAGATCGCCGACCACGAGCGTCCCCCCCTCTCTGACCACCGCGAGCTTCTCGCGGGCGATGTCACGGACCGTCGGACCGAGCCAGCGGGTGTGCTCGAGCGAGACGGTCGTGAGCACTTGGACCGAGGAAGGAATGACGTTCGTCGCGTCGTAGCGTCCCCCGAGCCCTGCTTCGACCACGGCGACGTCCACCCCGTGCCGGGCGAGCTCGTCCAACGCGGCGGCGGTGAGAACCTCGAACTGCGTGATGCGGTCGTCGTCCGAGAGGGTCCGCTCGACGAGCGTCGCCGCATGTGCGGCGCGCTGGACCGCCGCCGCGAAGGCGGCCGGCTCCGCGTCGAGCTCTCCCACCCTGATGCGCTCGGTGAATGAGCGCAGGTGGGGCGAGAGATAGGCGCCCGTTCGCCGCCCGTGGCGCTCGAGGATCGCGGCGATCATGCGGGCGGTCGACGACTTGCCGTTGGAGCCCACCACGTGCACGGACGCATAGCTGCGCTGGGGCAGCCCGAGCGCGGTGGTAAGGCGCCGCATCCGGTCCAGCCCGAAGCGCATTCCGAAGAGCTCGAGGCCCAGCAGGTGGCGCTCGGCCTCGTCGTAGGTCCAGGCGCGCGTCAGAGAGGGACCCCTCCTTCGCCGCCCGCCCTACGTGTCGTGCTCCTCATAGCGCCTCGAGCTCTGCCCTGTAGCGCGCGAGCTTCGCGCGCTCGCCTTCCACCACCGCCGGCGGCGCCTTTTCGACGAAGCCGGCATTGCCGAGCTTGCGCTCCGCGCGCTCGATCTCGGCTCGCAGCGCGCAGAGGCGCTCCTCGCGCCTGCGGCCGGCCGCCCCGAGGTCGAGGCCCTCAGTCGCGAGCACCTCGACCGTCCCTCCCGGGATCGCGATGGAAGCCGTGGTCTCGCCACCTCCCGACGAAGAGTCCAGGTCGAAGCGGGCCAGCCGCGCCACCTGACCCTCCATGTCCCCGTAGCCGGTGGCGGCGAGTCGCCCGCGCAC
>JBBPZA010000057.1:0-6209 GCA_038199375.1 Solirubrobacterales bacterium
CGGCAGCTCGACCACGACACGGCCGCCGCCCCTGGACTTGACGGCCGCGTCGACGGCGCGTCCGGACAGCAGGTCCGTCGCCCTCACCTTCACCGGCCGGTCGGCGCGCAGCCCTCCGATCGTGAGGCGGAAGCGCGCCTCGGGCTGGTCGTAGCGCCGCGGCTCCGAGCGCGGCGCATCGGGCGAGTAGAGCTTTGCCACGTTGCGGGTCATCACGTACACCGGGATGACAAAGCGCCTGCGGTCGAGCTGGTAGGGAAAGAAGCCGACGACGTCCTTGTCGTAGAGAGGGGGGCGTGCCCGCGTGCCGTCGCCGTCGAACTGCTTGCGGCGCTCGAAGTCCTTTACCCCGAGCAGGCTCAGCGACCGGCTCTTTGACACGGGCGCAGCGCCCTCCAGGGCCGCGGAGAGCCGCCCGATGGCCGCCATCACCTCACCGCCCGCCTCCGCGCCGGGGTAGCCCCCTCCACGCTCGCGGATCGCGTCGAAGAAGGACGGCTCGACCAGAGCGAACTGGTCCTGCTTGGCTGCGAACAGATAGGCGGCTCCGACCCCCTTGTTCACCCACGCGGTCAGGAAGCGCAGTGCCGCCTTGGCCTGCATGTGCCGGACGTCAGCCTGCGTCAGGCCCGCCACCGGCGTGGCGGCGGAGCGGGGGACGCTCGGATCGGCGCCTGACGGATCCATGCTCCACTCGGTGACCCAGACCTGGGGCGGGGCGCCGCCGGGCGGGCGGGTACGGCGACCGTGCGGCGTCCCGTAGAGCTTCGTGGTAAACGGCGAGATGTCGCGGATCAGGTTCTCGGTCTGGATGCCGGTCATGTAGTACTCGGGGAAGAACGCGTCGTAGGTCGGGGTGAAGGCGCCCTCCCAGCGGCCGTTCACCGCGCGGCCGTCCGGATTGCCCAGCGCGTTCAGTGGCCGGATTCCCGGATTGTCGCCGGCGGCGGCCTGGGGAAAGCGGCGCATCCCCTGGTAGGGGTGCTTCGAGATCGCCGACAGGCCGGGTGGGCTGGTGGAGCCGCTCGCCCAGGGGCGCTGGCTCTCGAAGCCGTTCGAGATCCCGATCTTTCCCAGGGCGTTCGCCCCGTCGCGCAACCAGGCGACCGTGCGTGCCACCAGCACCTGCGTCGTGTCGCCCCGGCCGGTCACGTCGTCAGGCTCGTAGTAGCGCCCCCGCTCGAGGAAGTCCGACCCGAAGGACGGCTCGTTCCAGATCTCGACGTCGAAGCCCCCGGGGCCGAACACCGTGCGTGCCTCGCGGGTGACCACGTCGACGTAGGCGAGCCAGCCCGCCAAGGATCGCTCGAACCCCGGGTTCGCGGCGCCGTCGGCCAGGCGCGGAGGCCCGAACGGCTCGTACCGCAGCATGGCTGCCGGGTGCGGGCCGGCGTCCAGCGCGCGCGGCAGGGGCTTTGAGAGCGTGACCGAATTGCCCTCGACCGACGTGAAGATCACCTCTGCTGCCTTGAAGTTGTCGGTGAGCGAGTTGAGTCCGCTCCGGCCGGGGGCGACCGCGGCGGCGCTGGCGGGGTCGA
Organism: Solirubrobacterales bacterium; assembly: GCA_038199375.1. Lineage (GTDB taxonomy): Bacteria > Actinomycetota > Thermoleophilia > Solirubrobacterales > Solirubrobacteraceae > JBBPZA01. The sequence continues at coordinate 1,539 of JBBPZA010000057.1, forward strand.
GCTCGATCCGTCGCGCGCCTGCGGGGGCCGGCGCGGCCAGGCGCGCGTCGAAGAACCGGGTCGGACCGGGTATTCCGTGATTGGCGTTGAGGAGGATGAGCGGCCTCAGCCCGTTGTCGCGCAGCGCCCCGAGCGCGGCGCGCACCTCCTCGGGCTTACGGAGGCGGCTCGGATCGTCGTAGTCGAGCTCGCTCCATCCGATCTCGTACCTCGCGCGCCGGAATCCGCTCGAGCGAAGGAGGCGCGCCAGGGCCGGCATCTCCTCGGGCCGGACTTGGTTGTCGATGTTGATGCCGATCGCGTCGCGCAGCTTGGTGGCGGGCACCGTCTCGAGATACCCGCGCCACGGCTGGAGCCAGTGCGAGCGGTCGCCGAAGGCGAGCATCGTCTGCTGCGCCGGGGCGTAGGGCTTGCTCAGCTCGACGCGAGCCGAGCGGACCTTCGGGGACGCTGCCTTCCTCGCGTGGGAGACGTCCGCCGGCGTGCCGAGGACGGCCACGACGAGCAGCGCGATCACCGATGTGGCGCGACGGAGGGCGATGCTCCCCCATCGTCAGCGTGCCCGCGCGGCTTCCTCGGCTGCGACCGCTCATGGACGAAAAGCCGTTTCCGCGATCATGGTCGCCCCGATGCCCGTCCTCGTGCATGACTACCTGCTCGTGATGCGTGGCGCCGAGCGCTCGTTCGCCGCCATCGCCTCGTGCTGGCCCGACGCTCCGATCTGCACGCTGCTCTACGACGCTCCCGGAACCCGAGGGGCCTTCGAGGGCCGCGAGCTCCACGTCTCCTATCTCCGGCGCCTGCGTCCCGGACCGGCGGGCTTTCGCCGCCTGCTGCCTCTCTACCCGCGAGCGGTCGAGCGCCTCCCGGTCGGCGGGCACGACCTGGTCATCTCGAGCAGCAGTGCGTTCGCCCACGGGGTGCGACCGGACAAGGGCTCGACCCACGTCTGCTACTGCTATACGCCCTTCCGCTACGCTTGGCACGAGCGCTCGCTCGCGCTCCGGGAGGCGCCGCGCTACGCAGCGCCCCTGCTGGGCCGGATGCTCGACCGCGCCCGGGCCTGGGACCTCGAGGCGTCGCGCCGCGTTACCCACTACATAGCGATCTCGCAGATCGCACGCGAGCGGATCGCCGACTGCTACGGCCGCGAGTCGACCGTCGTCTACCCGCCGGTCGAGATCGAGCGCTTCTCCGCGGGCGAGCCGGAGGACTTCCTGCTGGTGGTGACCGAAGTGGTCCGCCACAAGCGGGTCGAGGTGGCTCTGGACGCCGCTCGGCGGGCGGGCATGAAGATGAAGGTCGTGGGCGGCGGACCCGATCTGGAGCGCTTGAAGGCGACCGAGAACTCGTCCGTGGAGTTCCTGGGCCGGGTAACCGACTCGGAGTTGGCCGACTTGTACGCTCGCAGCCGGGCGCTCGTGCTTCCCAACGTGGAGGAGTTCGGGATCGCCGCGGTGGAGGCTCAGGCCGCCGGGCGGCCGGTCGTCGCAGCGGCCGCGGGCGGAGCACTCGAGACCGTCGTGGACGGGGAGACGGGCGTGCTCGTCCCCCCGGGAGACGTGGAGGCGCTCGCCGAGGCCCTTCGCTACACGGATTTCGCTCGCTTCCGCCCCGAGCGAAGCCGGGAGAACGCTGCGCGCTTCTCTGCCGAGGCCTTCAGGGAGCGCTTCACGGCGGAGGTCGCCCGACTCAGCGGCACCGCCGAGCACCGGGCCTGAGCAATGGCCGGCGTCAGCATCGGCCAGCGGGTGGCCGTGAACGCCGCGGCGCTCGCGGCCGGCCGAGTCGTGCTGATCGTCACCGGAGTGGTCTCGGTGGGGCTCGCGACGCGCTACCTGGGGGTGGGCACGTTCGGAGCGCTGGCGACGGGCACCGCGCTGCTCGGCGTGCTCGGGCCCTTGACCGATGCCGGGCTCGTGACGGTCGGTGCTCGTGAGATGGCGAAGAGACCGGACGAGATCGACCGCCTGGCGGGCACGATAGTCGCGATCAGCCTCATCCTGTCGCTGGTTGCGGTCGCGATCGGCCTGGGCGCGGCATTCCTCGTCTACGGCCACAACGAGGATGCGCAGCAGGCGATCCTGCTCTTGATGATCAGCGTTCCTGCGGCGGCGCCGGTCGGCGCGGCCAACGCGTACTTCCTGTCGCAGCAGAAGTCCTATCTGGCCACGCTTGCGAGCGTGGTGGGCAGCCTTTTCACCGTGGCCCTGCTCGGGCTTGCCATCTGGCTCGACTGGGGATTCGCGGGGATCGTTCTCGCCTACGTCGCCAACAGCCTCGGCTACGGAGCGTGCCTCGTAGCGCTGTCACTCGGGCGCGTGAGTCTTCGCCCCGTGATCGATCCGCAGATCTGGAGGCCGCTGGTGCGCTGGGCGCTGCCGGTCGGGGGCGCGTTCTTCGTCCATACGCTCTACTTTCGCATCGACCTGCTGATGCTGTCGCCGCTTGGCACCGCGCAGGATGTCGGCTTCTACGGCCTGGTCTTCAGGATCGTCGACGCGCTCTACGCGCTCCCATATGTAGTGGCGATCACCCTGATGCCCGAGCTGGCTCGCCTGGCCGACCACCGCCGGCGCGTGGATGAGCTGATGCAGAAGGCGTTCGTGGTCATGGCGCTCGTAGCCGCGCCGCTGCTGGTGCTCTTCCTCGCCTTTGCCGATCAGGTCGTCAACGCGGTCGCCGGCCCCGACTTCGCCGGAGCGGCGCAGATCCTGAGGATCGTGATGGTCGCCGTGTTCTTCTCCTACCTGTGCGCAGTGTTCCTCCAGGCGCTGATCGCCTTGAACCGCCAGGTACGGCTCTTGCAGCTCTGGCTCTTGGTCCTTGCGGCGAACATCGTGCTCAATCTCGTCCTCATCCCGCCCTTCGGCGCAGTCGGGGCGGCAAGCGCGTTGGTGGTCACCGACGCCCTGGCCCTCGCGGTCTCGATGGCCCTCTACCGGACGCTCGGATCGGTGCCTCGCCCGCGAGGCGGAGGCCGCCTGCTCCTGGCGGCCGCGGCGATGGCCGCGGTCGCGTTTGCGGCGAGCCGCCTTCCCTGGCCCGACCCCGCCGTGCTTGCGCTTGGCGGAGCGCTCAGCTGCGCCGTCTACGCAGCCGCTCTCTACGCGCTGCGCGCCATGCCCGAAGAGGTGCACGCCGGCCTCGTGATGCCGGTGGTCAACCGCCTCCGGGGACGGCGCTGACCGGAGTCGGTCCACTAGTCTGTGACAGCGTAATTCTCTACGAGGAGTTTCCCGACGAGGTCGACGAGGCGATCCGCGACCACCAGCGGCCACTCGAGCAGCTCCGGCGCGAGTTCCCGTCGATTGAGACGATCAGCGCCGAGTAGGCGCGATGCGGCTGTTCCACGAGGTGCTGCGCTCGGTCGCAGCCGTGCAGTCAGTGAGGCTTGAGGTCGATCCATTCCTCGTAGGCGTTGACCGTCAGAAGGAAGGGATCGAGGCCGCTGAGCCCGAGCAGGCCAAAGCCCCACGGCCACGGATCGCAGAAGTAGACAGTCGGGCTCCAAGTATGGCTGTCGCGCCCCTGCCGCAGCTCGAGCTGGATCGTGGCGCCGTAGCCTGTCGTCCGCAGGCCGCCCACGACGATGTCGCTGACCAGAGCCCCTTCGAGGTCGATTCCCGCCAGATCCGCGACGTGGTAGCCCATCCGGACGTCGGTGGCGCCGGTATCGAGAAGGCATGCCTGGGGCGCAAGGTCGAGCCCTTCTACGACCAAGTCGATCACGGGCCGCGAACGACCTGCCCGTCCTGGGAGGGATTGGAACGGATGCCTCACAGCGGCGCTGCGCCGCTCGCCTCATGCTCGTCGTCGGGAACGCGAAACATGCTGTCGGCCTGCTGGTTGTGCTGGGCCAGCCACCCGACCACCGCGTGCGGCTGGAGAGCCGCAACTAAGACCTCGTCGCCCTTGGTCGCCACCCAGTGCCCGACAAACGGTTCGAGCGTCGCGGCACTCGCCCGGGACCGGAAAGCGCGGCGGCGTGAGCCCGTCCGCGATGTCGAGGCGCCTTGCTCGGAGGGCAGGGCGCGGCGGCGAGCCGTGCCCGTCCCGGCCAGCGCCTCGCGCTCGCGGGCACGCCGGCCCGCTGGGAACCCGAGCCCAGTGAGAATGCGCCGGGCATGGTGAGTCGTGAGCTCGGCGCGCTCCAGCCCGGTGACCTGGAGGAGCACCTGCTTGGGCGGGTACCGGCGCCCGTTGACGACGACGAAGTGATCCTTCACAGGCTCGGGCAGAACACCGCGCATCGCTCGTTCGATCTGACTCACACGCAAAGTGAACGGCCGGTGCGCGATCGTGACATCGCGTGTCGTCTCTGCCATGGTGTCTCCGATTCGTCTCTGCCGCTCCCGATCAGGGTACCATCAAGGTGGGGGCGCGGGCAGCGGGGCGTCGCCCGCCGCGCGCAGGACGGGGCGGTCGCGCAGGAACTTCCGGTGGCCCCTGGCGTAGGCGCGCAGGAAGGGTAGGGCGGTCTCGCGCCGGCGCAGGTACTTCCTCGCCGCCGCCGCGAACCCGAGCGCATCCCAGGTGATCGCCCGCGCGATCGAGGGCTTGGCCACGAGCGAGTCGAAGAGGTTGGCGTAGACCCGGCCGGCCTCGTAGCCGGGCCCGTAGACGGTGTGCTCCTCGTCGTGCCGGGCGCGCGCCCTGGGCTCGTAGAGC
>JBBPZA010000058.1:0-4075 GCA_038199375.1 Solirubrobacterales bacterium
CCTGTCGAGCTGGGAGGCGTTGCTGCCGAGGTTCCTGAAGGTCATGCCGCGCGACTACAAGCGCGCGCTGGCCGAGCTCGAGGCCGAGGGAGACGCCGAGGAGATCGCCGCCGCCCAAGCGCCCCCGGTCGATCCCGCCGCGGCCGAGCACGCGGCCGCCGCCGCCGACGGGGCGGCGCCCGCGAGCACCGCCGCCAACGCCAACGGCGACGGGGCGGCGCCACCGGCTTCCCCACCCGAGCGCACCGAAGCCTGACGTGGGCGAGCTGCGCGGCTTCATCGAGGTCCACCGGGTGGGCTTTGACAAGCGGGACCCCTCCAAGCGGGTCGGCGACTACCGACGCTACTTCGACCTGCCGCCCGAGAAGGAGCTGCGTGCACAGGGCGGCCGGTGCATGGACTGCGGGGTCCCGTTCTGTCACGAGGGCTGCCCGCTCGGAAACCTCATCCCGGACTGGAACGACCTCGTCTACCGCGGCGACTGGCAGGAGGCCCACGAGCAGCTCCACGCCACCAACAACTTCCCCGAGTTCACGGGGCTGATCTGCCCCGCGCCGTGCGAGTCGGCCTGCGTGCTGGACATCAACGACGATCCGGTCACCATCGAGATGATCGAGCTCGCGATCGCCGAGCGCGCCTGGGAGGAGGGCTGGATCGTCGCCCGTCCGCCCCAGGAGCGCTCGGGCAAGACGGTGGGCGTCGTCGGGTCGGGCCCGGCCGGCCTGGCCGTCGCGGCCGAGCTCAACCGCAAGGGCCACGAGGTGACCGTCTACGAGCGCGACGAGGGCCCCGGCGGGCTGCTGCGCTTCGGGGTGCCCGACGCCAAGCTCGAGAAGCGCGTGATCGACCGCCGCGTCGCGGTGCTCGAGGAGGAGGGCATCCGCTTCGAGCACGGGGTCGACGTGGGCGGCGACCTCACCGCCTCCGACCTGCGTGCGCGCCACGACGCGGTGGTGCTCGCCATCGGCTCGCGCGCGCATCGCGATCTCGAGGTGCCCGGTCGCGACCTCGACGGCGTGCACTTCGCGATGGACTACCTCTACCAGCGAAACCGCGCGGTCGCGCGCATGGATGGCCGCGAGGCCCCGCCCGAGCCCGAGCGCCCGATCCGGGCGGAAGGCAAGCGCGTCGTGGTCGTCGGCGGGGGAGACACGGGGATGGACTGCATCTCCAACGCCATCCGCGAGGGGGCGGCGAGCACCCGGATGCTCGACGTCTACCCCGAGCTGCCACCCGACGGCCGGCCGGCGAGCACGCCGTGGCCGCTTCCGCCCAAGCGCACCCTCTCCACCTACGCGCTCGAGGAGGGCGGCGAGCGCGAGTGGGGGACCCAGGTCCTCGAGGTAGTGGGCGACGAGCACGGGAAGGCGTGCGCCGTACGCGCGCGCCAGGTGACGGGCACCTCCTCGCGCGACCTGCGCCCCGTCGAGGGCAGCGAGTTCACCGAGCCCGCCGACCTGGTGCTGGTTGCGATCGGCTTCTCACACCCCGAGCACGAGGGACTCGTCGACCAGCTCTCCGTCGACCTCGACGCACGCGGCAACGTCAAGGCCGCGGTCTACGAGACCTCCGAGGGGGGAGTCTTCGCGTGCGGCGACGCACGCATCGGCCAGTCGCTGGTGGTCACCGCCATCGCCGAGGGCCGCAAGTGCGCGCGGATCGTCGACCGCCAGCTCACCGGCGAGGCGGGCAGGGCGCGCGAGGAAGTGATCGTCGGCGCGCTGGCCGACGAGGAGCTCCACCATCTCCTGCGCGAGGAAGCGGAGACCGCCGGGACCGTGGTGCCGGGCGAGACGTTCTTCGACCCACCTCGCTAGCCGCAGGGGTTCGGCGGGTCGTCAATCTTGGCGCGGATGGCCGATTTCCCAAGGTAAGCTTGCGCTCTTGAGCACGATCGAGCCACCGAACCTCGTCAGTTCCGGCGAGGCCGCCTCCAGCCTGGACTGGGTGGAGGCCGTCCTCGATCTCGTGCCGATCCCCCTGCTGCTGGTCGAGCCGGGCTCGGGTGGGGTGACCTTCGCCAACACGGCGGCCCACCACCTCGCCGGCGGGGCGTTTCCGATGGGCGTCGCCGTGCCGGAGGGCGAGCACTGGACCGACGCGGAGGGGGCCCATCTCTCGCTCGACCGGCTCCCCTGCGTGCGTGCCGGTCGCGGCGAGCGCCTCGTCGACCTCGAGGTGCGCTGGCACCGTCCGGGAGGGGAGCTTGTCCTGCTCGCGTCCTCCGGCACCCTCCCGGCCTTCCTCGACCGGCCCGAGGCGGTCGTTGTCGCCTTCGAGGACATCACCGAGGTCCGTAAGGCCCAGCAGGACGCCACCCGGCACGCCGAGCAGCAGGGGCGCCTCTATGAGGACGCCCAGGCCGCCCAGGTCCGATCCGTCGAGGCGCTCGCACTCCTCGACAGCCTCTTCGCGACCGCGCCCGTCGGCCTCGCCTACTTCGACCGCGAGCTGCGCTACGTCCGCCTCAACGAGGCCCTCGCGGAGATCAACGGCCTGCCCGCGCGCGAGCATCTCGGGCGCACGGTTCAGGACGTGCTTCCCGACATGGATCCCGAGATGGGCACGGCCTTCCGCCGCGTCTTGGAGACCGGGGAGCCCATCCACGAGATGGAGATCACGGGGGAGACCCCCAAGGCGCCGGGGGAGATCCGCCACTGGCTCGGAAGCTTCTACGCCGTGCACGGCTCGGACGGTGAGGTGCTCGGGCTCGGGGCGGTCGTGGTCGAGACGACCGAGCGACAGCGAGCGGAGGACGCGCGCGAGCACGCCCTCGCCGCCGAGCGCACGGAGCGCAAGCGCGCCGAGCGAGCCGAGCGGCGTGCGCGCCTGCTCGCCGACGCCGGTGCCGCGCTGAACGAGTCGCTCGACTACGAGGGGACCGTCCAGCGGCTCGCGACCCTCGTAGTCCCCGACCGCGCGGACTGGTGCGTGGTCGACATGCTCGAGGACGACGGATCGATCAAGCGAATGGTCGTCGCCCACGCCGACCCCGCCAAGGAGCGGGCGGGGTGGGAGCTCTCGCGCCGCTACCCGCCGAGCGTCGACGACGCGGCGGGAGTCGCGCGGGTCCTGCGCACGGGCCTTCCCGAGCTCCACCGCGAGATTCCCCCTAAGGTGCTCGAAGCCGAAGCGCGCGACCCTGAGCACCTGCGACTGCTGCGCGAACTGGGCCTGCGCTCGGCGATGACCGTTCCCATCCGCCAGCGCGGGCGGGTGCTGGGCGCGATCTCGCTGTTCAACGACGAGCACGGCGGCCTCTTCGAGGAAGACGACGTCCAGCTCGCCGTCGACCTCGCAGACCGCGCGGCGGTCGCGATCGAGAACGCGCGGCTCTACACGAGCCGCAGCGACATCGCCCGGACCCTGCAGCAGAGCCTGCTCCCGCCTCACCTCCCCGCGATCGCCGGACTCGAGCTCGCCGCCCGCTACCGCGCGGCGGGCATCGACAACGAAGTCGGCGGGGACTTCTACGACGTCTTCGCCACCAGCGAGGGCCACTGGGCGCTGGTCATCGGCGACGTGTGCGGCAAGGGCGCCGAGGCGGCCGCGCTGACGGCGCTGATGCGCTACACGCTGCGTGCCGCGGCCATGGACGAGGACGCTCCCAGCGCGATCCTGGCCGAGCTCAACGAGGCGATCCTCAGCCAGCGCTCCGATGGGCGCTTCAGCACGGCGATCTTCGCGCGGGTCGAGCTCGAGCAGGGCGGCGGCGGCGCGAAGCTGTGCATGGCCAGCGGCGGCCACCCGCTCCCGGTGCTCGTGCGCGCCGGGGGAGCCGCGGAGGTCGTCGGGGAGCCCGGGACGTTGCTGGGCGTGCTGCCCGACGTGCGCCATGTCGACTTTTCGGTGTCGCTCGAGCCGGGCGACGCGCTCGTCCTGTTCACCGACGGCCTGTCCGAGGCCGGCGCTCCCGAGCGGGTCATGTGCCCCGAGGCGCTCGTCGAGCTGGTCGGCTCCTGCGCCGGCATGCCAGCGGACGAAATAGCCAGGCGCGTAGAAGAGCACGCCGTCGCGCTCCAGGACGGGCTGGCCCGCGACGACCTCGCGCTGCTCGTCGCACGGGTCCCGCCGC
>JBBPZA010000059.1:0-101293 GCA_038199375.1 Solirubrobacterales bacterium
GAAGGTCGGCAAGGACGGCGTGGTCAACGTCGAGGAGGGCCAGACGTTCGGCATGGACCTCGAGTTCACCGAGGGCATGCAGTTCGACAAGGGCTACATCTCGCCCTACATGGTCACCGATCAGGACCGCATGGAGGCCGTCCTCGAGGATCCCTACATCCTCATCGCCAACTCGAAGATCGGCTCCGTCCGCGATGTGCTGCCCATCCTCGAGGCGGTCATCCAGTCGGGCAAGCCGCTGCTGATCCTCTCCGAGGACGTCGAGGGCGAGTCCCTCGCGACGCTCGTCGTCAACAAGCTGCGCGGGACGTTCACCGGCGTGGCCGTCAAGGCGCCGGGCTTCGGCGATCGCCGCAAGCGCATGCTCGAGGACATCGCGATCCTCACGGGCGCCGAGGTGATCACCGAGGACATGGGCCTCAAGCTGGAGAACACGCAGCTCTCCCAGCTCGGGCGCGCACGCCGCGTGGTCGTCGCCAAGGACAACACGACGATCATCGACGGCAACGGCGACGCCGAGGCGATCAAGGGCCGCATCAAGCAGATCAAGAACGAGATCGAGGACACCGATTCGGACTTCGATCGCGAGAAGCTCCAGGAGCGCCTGGCCAAGCTCTCGGGCGGCGTCGCGGTCGTGAAGGTCGGCGCGGCCACCGAGACCGAGATGAAGGAGAAGAAGCACCGCGTCGAGGATGCTCTCCAGGCAACCCGCGCGGCACTCGAAGAGGGCATCGTGGCCGGTGGCGGCGTGGCGCTGCTCGAGGCCACCGAGTCGGTCACGCCCGACTCGCTCGACATCGACGACGAGCGCACGGGCGCACGGATCGTCCTGCGCGCGCTGGAGGAGCCGCTCCGCCAGATCGCCCACAACTCGGGCCTCGAGGGCTCGGTCGTGGTCAACGACGTCCGCAAGGCCAAGAAGGGCGAAGGCCTCGACGCCTCGACGGGCGAGATCGTCGACCTCGTCGAGGCGGGGGTCATCGACCCCGCCATGGTGACCCGCTCGGCGCTCCAGAACGCCGCGTCGATCGCCAAGAACATCCTCACCACCGAGGCGATCGTCGCCGAGATCGCCGACAAGGACAACGGCGGTGGCGGTGGCGGTGGCATGCCCGACATGGGCGGCATGATGTAAGCAGCGCTCTTCGCGCTTCGCCGTTCGCATTGGAGGGCCCGGCCTGTGTGCCGGGCCCTCGTGCGTTGTGGGCCCTCGTTGGTCGTGGGACGAACGGCGGGCGACGAGGGGAAGGGAGGTTGGTCTGGGTCCGCAGCCTTTTGCGTCGTCTGACGCGCGGTTGGTGGACGAACTGCGCGGGATTGTCGCACTTTGCCGCAGATTCGGTCCCTGGGACCCTTCTTCGGGCTATGAAGAGGGCTGGTGCGCGTTCTACGCCGTCTCGACGACATCAGATGTCGTTCAGACAGCGCAGAACGTCGGAACCGCCCGATTGCCCTCCTTCGTTGCCCAGAGCCCACGCCAGCGTAAGCGCCCTGATGGCTTCGCAGCACGGGGTGGTGACCTCCGCGCAGGCTCGGGCGGCGGGACTGACTACGCGGCAGGTACGCCACAGCGTCGACACCGGCGCCTGGCAGCGGGTACACGTCGGCGTATACCGCAGCGCCGCGCACCCGCCAACGTGGGAGAGCCGTCTTCTCGCCGCGACGCTCGCCTTCGGCCCGGGCGCCGCCGCTTCGCACCGCTCCGCCGTCGGGCTTTGGGGGCTGCATGGTTTCCGAGCCCTCACGGTAGAGGTCAGCCGGCCCTCCTCCGGTGACGTCAATTGTCCGGGCGTCGTGGCCCACCGCGCTCCCGACCTGCGACCCGCGCACGTGCGCGTCAAGCGCGGCGTTCCGGTGACCGGTCCCGCCCGAACGCTCGTCGACCTCGGAGCGGTCGCCTCGCCTTCCTTCGTCGCCCGTTGCGTGGAGGAGTGGCTCGCCGACAGAGTCGTGACCATCGGCGCCCTCCAAGCGGCGGTCGCCGAGCACGCCGGCAAGGGCCGCCGCGGCGTCGGCGTACTGCGCCGCCTGCTCGAAACCCGAGTCCTGGGCGATCTGCGAGCCGACAGCGGCGTCGAGGCGCTGCTCGCGCAGGTGCTCGCCCGTCACGGCGTGCCCGTTCCTGAGCTCCATCACGAGGTCCGCGTCGGACGAGGCACCGTCGCCGAGCTCGACTACGCCTACCCGGCCGCTCGCGTCGCGCTCGAGGTCGACGGGTACGGCGTGCACCTGCGCTCACGCGAGACCTTCGAGTACGACCGCGACCGCCAGAACGAGCTCGAGATCGCGGGCTGGCGCGTGCTGCGGTTCACCAGCCGCGCCCTCAAGCACGAACCTGCCCGCGTCGCCGGCCAAGTCGCGCGCATGCTCAACACCACTCGCGCCTGACAACAGGTTTCTGCGGCGGAGCACGCCGGCTTGACCGGATGTGCTCGATGGGAACGGGCGGCGGCGCAGATTTCGCCCGCTGTCGCCGCGGTTTGAATACGATCGGCCGCAGGTAGGCGGCGCGGGGCGTGCCGTTCGCCTTCATGGGGCGCCCGTTGGGAACGGCAGCGGGCGCCCCGCCTATTTCAACCGCCAGGCGCGAGGCCGGCGCGGTACGGAGAGCCGCTCAGGGGTTGGGGCGGGGGCCGTGGCCCACGTACTTCGCCGTCGGGCGGATGAGCCTTGCCTCGCGCTTCTGCTCGAGGATGTGGGCCGACCAGCCGGCCACGCGGGCGCAGGAGAAGATCGGCGTGAAGAGATCGGGTGGTACCTCGGCGTAGTCGAGGATCACCGCGCTCCAGAACTCGACGTTGGTCGCGAGCACGCGCTCGGGGTGGCGGGCCTCGAGCTCGGCGAGCGCCGCTCGCTCCAGCGCCTCGGCGACCTCGAGGCGGGCGGCGCCGAGCTGCGCCGCGGTGCGCCGCAGGACGCGCGCGCGGGGGTCCTCGGCGCGGTAGATGCGGTGACCGAAGCCCATCAGCCGCTGCCCCTGGTCGAGGGCCCGCTTGACGTAGGCCTCGGCGTCGCCCGAGCGCTCGACCGCCTCGAGCATCCTGAGCACGCGCGAGGGGGCGCCGCCGTGCAGCGGGCCCGAGAGGGCGCCGACCGCCGCCGAGAGCGCCGCCGCGACGTCGGCGCCCGTAGACGCCACGACGCGGGCGGTGAAGGTGGACGCGTTCATCCCGTGCTCCGCCGCCGAGACCCAGTAGGCGTCGATCGCCTTGGCGTGGTCGGGGTTGGCCTCGCCGCGCCAGCGGAGCAGGAAGCGCTCGGGGATCGAGATCGCCTTGTCGACCTCGTCCTGGGGCACGGGCGGATGGCCGATCCCCCGGGCCGACTGCGCCACGAAGGAGAGGGCCATCACCGAGGTGCGCGCGAGATCGTCGTGCACCTGCTTGTCGCTTACGTCGATGAGCTGTCCGAGGCCCCACTCCGGGCCGAGCATGGCGAGCGCCGACTGGAGATCGACGCGCGGGTCCCCCGTCCTGACCCTGAGGGGGTAGGGCACCGCGGGCGTGAGGCCGGGGTCGTAGGAGTCGTCGACGAGGAGGCCCCAGACCTTCTCGTAGGGCACCTGCCCCACGAGATCCTCGATGTCGACGCCGCGATAGCGCAGGGCGCCGCCTGCTCGGTCGGGCTCGGCGATCTCGGTCGCGAAGGCCACGACGCCCTCGAGGCCCGACTGGACCTCGGGATCGTGGGCAGCGACGGGAGGTGCGGTCATGCGGCGGTTTCTCCTCACGGCCTCAGGAGGAAGGGACGAAAAGCGTCGCAGGTCGGGAGCGCAGCCGTGAGCGCCGGGCGGCGCGTCGGCCCTCCTCCTCGCCGCGCAGCGGGGCGAGAACGGCAAGGCCGGCGGCCGGGAAGAGGGTGAGCAGCGCGAAGGCCGCCTGCCAGGAGGTCGCCGCGACGAGCGTCGCGAAGGCAAGCGGCACCGCGACCCCGGCCGCTGTGAGCACGGTGTTCTGGAGGCTCATGGCCGTGCCGGCTCGCGCGCGGCCCGACATCTCGGCCGCCGCCGTGAAGGAGAGGCCGTTCCAGCTCGAGACGAGCACGCCCGCGGCGATCAGGGCCGGAACGAGCACGACGCTCGGGGCGCTGATGGCCAGCGACGCCGCGGCGAGGAGCACCACGCCCGCGGCGCCCAGGCGGCGCATCGGGGTCACCCGCAGCTCCGTGCGATCCGACCAGCGCCCGGCGGCCACCCGCGCGACGGCGCCCCCGGCGTGGATGGCGGCCAGCACGCAGGCCGCCGACGCGGGCGACCAGCCGCGCGCGTCGTGGAGGAACAGGACGACGAAGCCGAGCAGGCCGCTCTGGGCGCACACGAGCAGGGCGCTGCCGGCCCCCAGCCGCCAGATGCGCGCGTCGCGCGTCGGAGGGGGAGCGTCGATCACGGGGCGAGCCGCGCTCGCCGGGGGCGGCTCGCGCATCCAACGCGCGGCGGCCAGGGCTGCGGCGGCGCTCGCTGCGGCCAGGGCGAGCATTGCCGCGCGCAGGCTCCCGGCTCCCGCGAGGAGGGGCAGGGTAAGGGCCGCCAGCCCGCCGCCCAGCGGGACGGCCATCTGTCGCACGCCGAGCGCGAAGCCGCGCTCGGAGCGTGCGAACCAGCCCATGACGGCACGGCCGCTCGCTCCCGTCGCGCTGGCGCCGAGCATGCCCGCCGCCACCAAGGCCGCCAGGACGCTCGGGTAGCCGGGCGCGAAGGCGGCGGCCGCGAGGGCGGCCGAGGTGCCGGCCAGCCCCCCGGCGAGCACAGGCCGCTCGCCGATCCGATCGGCCAGCGCGCCCCATGCGAGGAGGGTCAAGAGGATCCCGAAGCTCACGCTCGCCAGCGCCATGCCGACCTGGGGAAGGCTGAGGCCGAACTCCCCCCTGAGGGCGGGCGCGAGCGAGGGCATGCCCTGACGCAGGGCCGAGAGCGCGGCCTGGGCGGCGGTGCCAACCGCCAGGATCGTCCAGCGATAATGCATCGCCGCCAAATCTAGAAGGCCGCCGGAAGGACCTCGCGTGGCGGGCGACCTCGGTCGCTTATCGTCCCCCCGCCGGACCCTCGAGAGGAGCCATGTGCCCGACGCCGAACTGCTGCTGCGCCCCGCACACGAGCTCGCCGGGCTGGTCCGCGGAGGCGAGGTCACCGCACGCGAGCTGGTCACCGCGTCGCTGGAGCGCATAGAGGCGCTGGACGAGCAGGTCGGCGCGTTCGTGGACGTCGACGGCGCGCGGGCGCTTGCGGCGGCGGACGCTGTGGGACCCGGCGATCCCCGGCCGTTCGCGGGCGTGCCGATCGCCGTCAAGAACAACAGACCGGTCGAGGGCCTGCGCCTCACGTTCTGCGCCGACCTACTCGGCGACCACGTCGCCGGCCACGACGCCTACGTCGTAGCGCGCCTTCGGGCCGCCGGCTTCGTCATCGTCGGTACCACCAAGCTGCCGGAGTTCGGGATCCTCCCGGTATCGGAGCCCAGCCGCTTCGGGCCCGTGCGCAACCCGTGGGACCTCGAGCGGACGCCCGGGGGATCGTCCGGCGGCTCGGCGGCGGCCGTCGCGGCCGGCATGGTGCCGATCGCCCATGGCAACGACGGCGGTGGATCGACGCGAATCCCCGCCGCCTGCTGCGGCCTGGTGGGGCTCAAGCCGGCGCGCGGGCGCATCTCCCACGGTCCCGACCTCGGCGACTCGCTGCTGAGCATCGACGGAGTGCTGACGCGCACGGTGACCGAGACGGCCGCGCTTCTCGACCTCCTGTCGGGCTATGAGATCGGCGACGCGACGTGGGCGCCCCCGCCCGACCGGCCGTTCGCCGATGCGCCAGCCGGAGATCCCGGCCGGCTTCGCGTCGCGTTCACCCTCGCCCCGCCGCTCATCGACACGCCCGTCGATCCGGTGTGCGAGGCCGCCGCCCGCGAAGCCGCCTCGCTCCTCGAGGAGCTCGGCCACGAGGTTCGCGAAGCCACGCCCCCCTGGACGGTGCCCGGCATGCTGGAGACCTTCAGCGCGGTGTTCGGGCCGCTCGTCTCGCTGGCCGTTGGCTTCGGGGCGCTGCTGGCCGGACGAGAGCCCACCTTCGAAGACATGGAGCCACTCTCCTGGTATCTGTGGCGACGGGCGCGGGAGGCGAGCGCAGTGGACTACGCGGCGGCGGTGATCGCGCTTCAGGGGCTGGCGCGCGCAGTCGTCGGATTCTTCGACGACGTCGACGTCGTCCTCACCCCGTCCCTCGCCCAGCGCCCCGTGGCGATCGGGGAGATCGACGCGAGCGCCCCCGACCCAGCGGCGACCTTCCGGCGCTCGGGCGAGTTCACGCCCTTCACGGCGATAGCCAACGTCACCGGCCAGCCAGCCGTCTCGCTGCCGCTCTCCCACGGGGTGGACGGGCTCCCCAACGGGATCCAGCTCATCGGCCGGCCCGCGGACGAGGCGACCCTCCTCGCCCTGGCCGCCCAGCTCGAGGCCGCGAGCCCGTGGGCGGGCCGGCGGCCCCCGATCGCCGCGCGATCACCGGGCTGACCGGCGTCGCTTTCGCTCAGCCGGCTCCCAGGACCGCTGCCATGGGGGTCGGCACGACGCCGAGCCGCTCGGCGTCGGAGGTTCCCTGGCGCGCGATCATCGGGATGTCCAGGAGCTCGACCTCGTCGCTCGTCGCGAAGACCGCCGGGCCCGCGAGGACTTCGAGAGCTCGCAAGGTCCGCCGCGCGATCGCCTGCGGGACGTGCACCAGGGCGCGACGGCGCCCGAACGAGCGCAGCGCAAGGCGGACGATGGTCTCGTGCGACAGGGTGTCGGGCCCCGCCAGCTCGTAGCGCGTCCTTCCTTCCTCGTCGCGGCCGTCGAGCACGGCCATGACGCAGTCGGCTACGTCCTCGGCCCAGATGGGCTGGAAGAGCGCCTCCCCCGAGCCGGGGATGGGCATGACCGGAGCCAGCAGCGCGAGCCGCTCGAGAATGCGCAGGTAGGGGTCGCCCGGTGTGTAGACGATCGAGGGCGCGAAGATCGTGTGGCGCAGACCCGACTCGGCGACCGCCCGCTCGGCCAGCGCCTTGGCGCGAAAGAACCGGGAAGGACTGAACGTGCTCGCGTTCATCGCCGAGAAGAAGACGAAGCGCCGGACCCCGGCCCGCTCGGCGGCCTGGACCATGCGCCACGTGGCCACGCCGTTGAGCTCCTCGATCGACCCGCTCGGCTGGTCGCGCATGGAGGCGGCGAGATGGACCACGGTGTCCACGCCGCGCAGCGCGTGCCGGAAGGAGGGAGGGTCGGCGAGGTTGCCCAGCGCGATCTGGACCCGCACGCGCTCCGCGCCCAACCGGCGGGGATCGCGCACCAGGCAGCGGGCGGGAATCCCGCCCGCAGTCAGGCGGCGCAGCAGCGCGGAGCCGACCGTGCCCGTCGCGCCCGTGAGCAGAAGCATCTCTCCGGACCCTACCCGCCGGCCGCGCGGCGTCGAGAGGGCGACGGGTCGGCCGGCGGCTTCGCGCCGGGTGGGGCGGCGCCTCTCCAGACAGACCGTAGAATGCTTCCTTGCCCTCCGACACGCCTCTCCAAGGAGGACCTCCATGGCCTATGTGATCGCCGAACCCTGCATCGGAACCAAGGACAACTCCTGCGTCGAGGTGTGCCCCGTGGACTGCATCCACCCGACGCCCGACGAGCCCGACTACGACAAGGTCGAGATGCTCTACATCGACCCGGAGGAGTGCATCGACTGCGACGCCTGCGTCGAGGCATGCCCGGTCGACGCGTGCTTCGCCGAGGACCAGCTCCCCGAGGAGTGGACGAAGTACGTCCAGGTCAACGCGGAGTACTACGCCAACCCCTAGCAGGCGCCTCGCCGCTAGATGCTCGACCAGACGGAGCGCTACAGGGTCAGCTCCCGCCGCGCAGCGCGGGCAGGACTTCGTCGCGGTAGGTCTCGATCGCCGCCTCCGGGTCGGCGCCGGACGCGTTCTGCAGCACCATGATCGTCGCGCCCAGCTTCTCGAGCTCGCGGATGCGCTCGGCGTGCTCCGCGGGGTCGGTGGCGATGATGAAGGCCTCACGGAAGTCCTCGTCGGAGATCGTCTCCTCGGCGTGCTCGTACATGCGCCGGGGCTCGTACCAGTCGTCGGTGAAGTAGTCGGGAACCTGGGCGGACTTCCACACGCGCGCGCCCTCGAAGGCCGCCTCGTCCTCGGCCGCCCACGAGAACCCGGCCTGGAGCAGGATCTCCCCGGGCTCCTTGCCGGCATCCTCGGCTGCGGAGCGGTAGGCGTCGATGATCTCGGGGCCCTGCTCAGGGTCGGCGAGGGTCCACAGCCCGTCCCCCCAGCGGCCGGCGACGGCAGCCGCCTGCGGACCGAAGGCCGAGACGTAGATCGGCGGCCGCCGGTCGGGGCGGGTGTGGAGGATCGCCTTCTTGGTAGAGAAGAAGCGCCCCTGGTGGTCGATTCGCTCGCCGTCGTAGAGGCGGTGGATGAGCTCGAGCGCCTCCTCCATGCGGGCGATCTGGTCGCCCACCGACGGCCAGTCCTCGCCGAGCGGCGACTCGTTGAGCGACTCCCCGGAGCCGAAGCCGAGATAGGGCCGGCCGGGGAACAGCGTCTCGAGCGTCGCCCACGCCTGTGCGATGAGCACCGGGTGGAAGCGAGGCCCGGGCGGGGTGACGCCGGTCCCGAAGGGAACCTTCTCGGTCGCCTGGCCCACCGCCCCGAGCCATGGCCACGCGTGCCCGGACTCACCGGGCTCCCACCACGGCTGGAGGTGGTCGCTGCAGCCGATGCCGTCGAAGCCGGCCGCCTCGGCGGCGACGGCCTGGCGCAGCAGCGCGTCGGGCGGGAAGTGCTCGTGTGAGCAGAAGTGGAAGTAGCGGGTGTCGTTGGCCATGCCAGCGGATCTACCCCGCCGCGGGGAGAGATAGTCGAGGGCCGCCACGCCAGCCGAGGCGCATCGACAGGCAACGGCATTCGTTCTAGGGGCAGTGCGCCTCATCCGCCTGACACTCCGTTCGGGTTGCGCACCCGTCGTGGAGCGCTCGTCCTGGAGCGCTGTGGAGCAAAGCGCACGATCCTGTCGCCAAGATTGAAGAGACTGGATCCTCCATCTCCCTTCGTCATTGGAGCTCGACTCGCCGGCGGCATCGTCACCTGGGCCGACGGGCACCGGGTCCCCTCAGGGTCTTCGTCGCGGCGTCAGGGCGCCGCACGGCGGTGCCGCCCGCTCGCCGGCCCTACGCCATCGGCAGCGACGCGCCGACCGGCCGTGGCGCGGCTGGGGGCTGCGGCGGGGCCTCTACGACGGGCAGCTCAAAAGGGAAGAGTGCGATGACCCCGCGCGCAGCCTGGCGGATCGCCTGGGCGGCCGGGTCGTCGGGGTCGGTGAGCACGAGCGGGGTTCCGGCGTCTGACTGCTCGCGCAGCGGCATGGTCAACGGAACCTTGCCGAGCATGGGAACGTCGAGCTCGTCGGCGAGCGCCTGACCGCCGCCCTCGCCGAAGATGAGGTAGCGCTCCCCGGTCGGCGTCACGAAGCCCGACATGTTCTCGACGACGCCGCCGATCTCGAGCGAGACCTTCGTCGCCATCTCGGCGGAGCGGCGCGCGACCCTCTGGGCCGCGGGCTGGGGCGTCGTGACGATGAGGAACTTGGCCTGGGGAAGGAGCTGGGCCAGGGTCATCGACACGTCGCCGGTTCCCGGAGGCAGGTCGACGAGCAGGTAGTCGAGCTGGCCCCACTCGACGTCCTCGAGGAACTGCGTGAGCGCCTTGTGGAGCATCGGCCCGCGCCAGACCACCGCGGCGTCCTCCTCGAGGAAGAAGCCGATCGACATCACGCCGATTCCGTGCGCCTCGAGGGGGATGATCTTGCGCTCGCGCGAGACCTTCGGCCGCTCGGCGCCGACCCCGAGCATCCGCGGTATCGAGTAGCCCCACACGTCGGCGTCGAGCACGCCGACGCGCTTGCCGTCAGCGGCCAGCGCGGCGGCGAGGTTGACGGTGAGGGTCGACTTGCCGACGCCACCCTTGCCCGAGCCGACGCACAAGACGTTGCGCACCTGCGCGAGCGCTCCCTTGGGAAGGGTGCCGCGGCCGAGCTTCTGCTGCAGGGCCGCCTTCTGGCTCTCGTCTAGGACGTCGAAGTCGACGTTGACTCCGGTGACGCCGTCGAGCCCACGCACCGCCTGCGCGACGCCGGTCTCGAAGTGGTTGCGGATGGGGCACCCGACGGTCGTCAGCGACACCGTGACGTCGACGACACCCGTGGCGTGGATGACGATCGAGCGGACCATGTCCAGCTCGACGATGCTCCGGTGAAGCTCGGGGTCGATGACCGCTTCGAGCGCCGTGCGAATCTCGGGTTCTGTCGCCATCGGGCTCACTATAGGCATAGGATCGAGGAGTGCTTTAAAGACCGCCGGGACGCCCCTGAGGGCGCCCCGGCGGCTGAGGGAGGAGAGATGCTGCTTTCTGCCGGCGATGTATGAGGCCGGCAGACTTCCCGCGCCGCTGCTCTCCGTCGGCGGGCGGGGGAAGGGGATGCGCGCGCTCAGGCGACCTGCGCAGTGCGATCCTGGGCACTGGCGAGCGCCTTCTCGGCGGCGGTCACGCCGGTCTGGACGACGTTGCCGACGACGGCCGAGCTCTGGTCGACGCGGGCGGCGACGTCCTTGGCCTGGCGCTCGACGTCCTTGCGGGCGCTGCGAACCTCGCGCTCGACCTTCGTGCGGTTGCGCTTGACGACGCGCTCTGCGCGGTTGCGCCGCTGGCGAAGCTCGCGCTCGACCCGCGTGCGGGTCTTCTTGACCTCGCGCCCGAGCTGGTTGCGTGCGGTCGTGCCGCGACGCTCGAACTTGCGGATCTCGCGACGCGCGGTCGCCGGCGTGGAGTAGACGTCGACGAGCTCGGTGACGCGATCGAAGGCGGTCAGCGCGGCGCCGACCGGAATGAGGACGGCCTTCTCGGCGGTCTCACGGACCTGCTCGGGGGCGGTGCGCTGGGCCTGCTTGACCTTGCGCTGGGTCTTGCGGGTCGTGCGTTGAGCGCTGCGGACCGTCTTGGGGGTCGACGCGCTGTTGCGAGCGCGGGTTCCCGCGGCCTTCTTCGCCGTGGTGCTGCGGCGGGTCGAGGCCGCCTTGGTGCGCGCGGAGCGCTGTGTGGCTGAGTTAGTGGTGGTAGCCATTGAGTGTTCCCTCCTATGCTGCCCGTGTGGCAGCTAATGATATTAGAACTAACGTAGTTCAAGTGTACCCACCGAACACACGTTTGTAAACCTCGGCTGGGCGTTAGTTACGCGAGACGGCTGAGCCGGGGCAATTCGGCTCTACAGCGAGCGCCCCTCGTGACATATGGAACGCGCGTTCGTCCGCCGGGAATAGCGTGACCTCCAGCCCGCGGATGGACTACGCAGCGGCGCTGGGCGCCGTGCGCGCCACCCAGGCCCCGGGGTCCTCGAGCTCCTCGAGGCTCGGGAGGGAGGCGGGTGAGTCCCACACGCGGTGCAGCGCGGCGACGCCCGCGCTCTCGACCACGGCGTCGCAGAAGCGCTTACCCAGGACGTACTGGCGCATCTTGAGATCGAGGCCGATGAGGCGGGCGACGAGCCGAGCGATCGCCGAGCGGCTCTCGCGGCGGCGGTCCATCGCGGCCCGCAGCTGCGGCAGGCTGGGCAGCACCTCGGCGCCGACCGCATCCATCACGTGCTCGGCGTGCCCCTCGACGACCGCCATCGTCGCCTGCATGCGGTCGATGATCGCCTTCTGCTGCGGGCCGGCGACGAAGCCGATCACGTCGCCGCCGCGGACGGCATCGACCAGACCGCGGAGGTCGTCGCGGCTGGGCAGCCGCGCGAGGCGCGAAGGGTCGATGTTGACGGTGAGGCCGTCGGTGAGCTCGCGCACCATGCTCGCCAGATGCTCGCGAAGCCACGGGACCCCGCCGAACTGGAGGGCGTGGGTGACCTCGTGCAGCGCGACCCAGCGGATCAGCTCGTCGTGCTCGGCCTCCAAGGCGCCGACCGCATCGCCGAGATTCGGCTCGACGAAGAGCAGGCGCGGCCGGGCGTCGGGGTCGATGAGCACGACCTCGTACTGACCCAGGACGCGCCCGGCGAGGAACCCGACGATCACCCCCACCTCGGCGGTGAGGAGCATCCCTCCGACCAGCTGGACGGGCAGGCGCGCGGGGCCCAGGCTCGCCCCCATCCTCTCGGTGACCGGATCGAGGAGCCTCGCCATCCCGGCGAGGTTCGTACGGATCCACTCCGGGCGATCGACGGCTTCAGCGACGGGGAGCGGCGCGATGGCGCTCAGGCCCGTGTAGTCGGAGACCAGCTGCTCGCTCTCGGCCGCGGCCTCGCGCAGCTGCGGACCCAGCGCCCGACACTCGACCTCAGGGTCGCGGGAACGCGTGGCGCCCGGAAGGGTGGACACCAGCTCGGCCAGCTGCGCGGCGAGGCCCCAGTCGATCATCGCGCCGTCCATGATGACAAAGGGGGCAGCGTGGGCTCACGGATGCCGCGTGGGCGCCGGCCGCGCGGTGGGCCGACAGCAGGGCCTGCCGGCTCGTGCCTGCGCCTCAGTCTGCCATCGCCAGCGCGGCGAGCTCGCCCAGCGAGCTCGCGGTTCGCGCGGCGGCCACCGGCGAGTGGGGCGCGGCGTCCAGCGGCGCCGACAGCGGCGGATCGAACTCCGGGAAGGCGACGAAGCCGCCTCCCTCGCGGACGATCAGCTGACCGGCGGCCGCATCCACCGCGCGGGTCTGCGACAGCGTGACCATCCCGTCGAAGCGCGCGGCGGCCACGCTGCACAGCGTGATGGCGATGGAGCCGACCGAGCGCAGGCGGTGGGTGAGCGGGCCGAAGGCCTCGATCGTCGCCGCGAGCCGGCGCGGATCGGCCGACTCGATTCCCACCACCTCGAGTCGGCCGTCCTCCCACCGGCGCTCCCCGATGCCGGGCGCCAGCAGCCTGCCGTCCAGGCGCGCTCCATCGCCGCGCCTCGCCGTCCATTCCTCCTTTGCCCCGAAGTCGTAGACGAAGCCGAACGCGACATCGGCCATCGTCTCCCCGTCGGCGACCGCGATCGACATGGAATGGCCGGGGATCCCCCGTTTGGCGTTGAGCGACCCGTCGATCGGGTCGATGACCACCCGCACCGCCGGGTCGCCGTAGTCGACCGCGCCGCGCTCCTCGCTCATCGCGACGAAACGGTGGCCCTCGCCGTGCAGCGCGTCGAGCTGCTCGAAGACGAGGTCCTCGGCTGCGCTGTCGATCAGCAGCGTGCGGTCGCCACCCTCCCCCAGTGTGCCGGTCTCCTCGGCGCGCTCCTCGATGGTCGGCCGCGCGTCGAGCACGTCGCGAAGCGCCTGCGCCGCCCGCCGTGACGCGCCCAGCCAGTCGGCCCGCAGCGCGGGAGGAGGGGATGCCATTCGCTCATATCCTAGAGCCGGTGGTGACTCTGACCGACGAGCAGCGCGCGGCCGTCTCCCATGGCGGCGGCCCGCTCCTCTTGATCGGCGGGGCGGGCACGGGGAAGACGCACGCGCTCGCCGCCCGGTTCGGCTGGCTGGTGGAGCAGGGGCTCGAGCCCGAACGGATCCTCCTCCTCGCCCACTCGCCCGCGACCGCCGACGCGCTGCGGCGGCGCATCGAGGAGACGCTCGCCGATCCCTACGAGGAGCTCTCCGTCCACACCGCGCAGAGCTTCTGCACCCGACTGCTTCGCGACGAGGCACTCGAGGCCGGCCTCGATCCGTTCACGGTCCCGGTCACCGCAGCGGACCGCCTGGCGATGCTCCTCGAGCGCATCTCGGAGCTCAGCCTCCGCCGCCACGACTTCCGGGGAAGCCCCGCCGGCCTGCTCTCGAGCTTCATCGAGCGCATCGACCGGCTCAAGGACGAGCTCGTCGATCCCGACGCCTACGCCCGCTGGGCGCGGTCGCTTCCCTCCAAGGAGGCGGACCCCTCCCAGTCAGCCGCACCCGCGGAGCGCGAGCGGGAGTTCGCCGAGGTCTACCGCGCCCACGAGCGCATGCTCGCCGACACGGGTGCGCTGGACGCCGGCGATGTGCTCCTCGGCGCGATCGGCCTCCTCGAGGCCAAGCCGGAGGTCGCGGCGCGAACGGCCGGGCGCTTCGCCCACGTGCTCGTCGACGACTACCAGGACCTCGGGCTCGCGGGCCTGACGCTCGTCGAGCGCCTCGTGCACGGCCACGGCGGCCTCACCGCCGCGGCGGACGACGACCAGGGCATCGACCGCTTCCGCGGAGCGGCGCCGAGGAACCTGCGCGGCTTCGGGGGCCGCCATCCCGGGGCCGCCAGCGTCACGCTCGAGCGCTCGATGCGCTGCTCGGTGCCGGTGGCGCGTGCCGCAGCCGGAGTAGTGGCCGCCATCGAGGACAGGATCCCGAAGATCCTGGCCGGCACGTCGCCGGCAGCCAGCGCGGAACCCTTCGCCGGCGAGGACCCCGGCGCGGGCTCAGCCCCAGACGCCGGCTCGGCCGAGGGGGAGGTCGCCTTCTGGCGGTGCGCGAACGAGCGCGCGCAGGCGCAGGCCGTCGCCGCCGACGTCGAGCGCCTGATCACGCGCGAGGGCGTGGCCCCAGAGTCCGTCGCGGTCCTCGTGCGATCGCTCTCGGGGGAGAGCCAGGCCGTCGCGGTGGCCCTCGAGGAACGCGCGCTGCCCCACCGCGTCGTCGGCGCGGCCGCCTTCTTCCTGCGGGCCGAGATCCGCGACGTGCTCGCTTGGTTGCGCCTTCTGTCGAACCCCGACGACGCCGGGGCGGTGATCCGCGCGCTCGCTCGTCCGCCGATGGAGCTGCGCGCGGTCGACCTCGCGCGCTGCATCCAGATCGCCCGGCGGCGCAAGCTCGACATGGTCTCCGCGCTCGTCGCGGCCACCGAGTCCCCGCAGATCCCGCCCGAGGCCCGCGAGCGCATCTCGGCCTTCCTCAAGCTCTACCGCGCGGCGTCGGGGTCGCTGGACACGGTGCGCCCCGACCTCTACGTCCACCGGCTCGTCGAGCGCCTGGGCCTGCGCCGTCAGCAGCTCTTCGCCGCACAGGCCGATGTCGTCGAGCGCCTGGTCAACCTCGCCAAGCTCGCCGAGCTCGCCTCCGCCTACGTCACCCGCGCTCCCCAGGCGACGGCGCGGGAGTTCGCCCGCTACATCGCTGCCGTCGCCGATGCCGGCCTGAGCGAGGAGGAAGCCTCCTCCGACGTGCGGCGCAGCGCCGTCTCGCTGCTGGCCATGGAAGGCGCCCGCGGCCTCGAGTTCGACCACGTCTACGTGCTCGGGCTGCATTCCGCTCGCATGCCCGGCGGTCGACGCCACGCGACCGAGCCGATCGCCGACGCGCTCCTGCGCGAAGAGCTTCCACCGGACACCCGTGCGACCCACCTGGCCGAGATGCGGCGCCTCCTCTACCTGGCGATGACCCGCGCGCGGGGGCGCCTCGTGCTCGCCTACCCGGCCGGCTCGGAGCGCGGCGCACAGCAGCAGCCCTCGCCGTTCGTCGAGGAGGCGCGCGCGGCCGTGGGCGGCAGCTGGGAGGAGCGCGAGGAGGAGCTCTTCGGCCCCGCCGAGACGCTGCACGCCACCTTCCGGATGCTGCGCGACGAGGTGCTCGAGGGGTTGCCGCGGGTCGGTGGGCGCCTGGGAGAGCTTCGCTTCGACACCGATCTCGACATCGCCCACGCGGTCGTTCGCTACCTGGAGCTGCTCAAGCTGGCAGCGCTCATCGAGCGGCCCGCCGGCCAAGGCGTCGACGAGGCGCTGCCCGAGCTCAACGTGCGTCTCCTCCAGGCCGCCACTCCACTCCAGCGCGAGGTCTTCGAGACCTCGGCGCTCGACGAGTACCTGCTCGACGCCGAGCGCGACGAGCGACGCCGGGCACGTGCGGTGGCCGCGCGCGAGGAGCCCTCGCTCGAGGCCTTCCTCCCCAAGCGAGGCGACGGCCTGGTTCTCTCGGCCTCCGACATCGAGACCTACCGGATCTGCCCCCTGCGCTACAAGTTCGCGCGCGTCTTCAGGATCCCGACCGAGCCCACGCTCAACCAGCGCTTCGGGATTCTCGTCCACCAGGTGCTCGAGCGCTTCCACGCCGCGGGCGGGTCGCACTCGCTCGCCGAACTGCTCGGCATCCTCGACGCCGGCTGGCGGCGGGGGGGGTTCGGCGGCTCCGACGAGGAGGTCCAGCTGCGGGGGAAGGCCGAGGCGTCGCTGACCCGCTACCACGACCGCATCCAGTCCGAGGAGGCCGAGCCGGTGTGGTTCGAGCGCGCCTTCGCCTTCCGGATGGGACCGCATCTGCTCCGCGGCCGGGTCGATCGCGTCGACCGTCGGCCCGACGGGAGCCACGAGCTCATCGACTACAAGACCGGCCGGCCCAAGTCGGCGGCCCAGCTGCACGACGACGTCCAGCTCTCCCTCTACGCCGTGGGCGCCCGCGAGGCATGGCAGCTCGAAGCGGCGCACCAGGCCTACTACTACGTCCTCGACGACGAGAAGGTCGCCGTGCACCGCGACGAGGCCGACCGCGAGTGGATCGTCGACACCGTGCACGAGGTAGCCGACGGCATCCTCTCCCAGGGCTTCGAGCCCACCCCCTCCTACGCGGCCTGCTCGACGTGCGACTTTCGGATCATCTGCCCGGCGGCGGAGCGCTGATCAGGAGTCGCGCCCCCGCTGGCGCAGGAACCGCTGGAACTCCCTCGCGATGACGTCGCCCGACGGCAGGTCTGTCGGGTCGACGTCGTCCTCCTCGGTCTCCGCCGCCTCCTCCAGGCGCTCGACGAAGGCCTGGACGTCGGGATCCGAGCGCACGGCGAGGCTGACCTGACGCTCATAGTCCACCGAGGCCGTCTCCAGCTCCGACGCGTCGACCGACACGCCCACGAGCCCTTCGAGCTTGCGCACGAGCGCGAGCGCCGCCTTGGGATTGGGGGCCGCGGCGATGTAGTGGGGCACCGCTGCCCACAGGCTCGCGCTGGGCAGGCCCGAGGTGTCGCATGCAGCGTGCAGGACGCCGGTTATCCCGGTCGGTCCCTCATAGCCCGAGGACTGGAGGCCGAGCCGCTCGACCAGGCCCTCGTCGGAGGCGAAGCCCGTGATGCTCACCGGGCGCGTGTGGGGAACGTCGGCGAGCAGCGCGCCGAGGGTGACGACCAGCTGCGCCCCGAGCGCCTCGCCCAGCTCGAGCACGGTGGCGCAGAAGGTCTGCCAGCGCATCGAGGGCTCGGCGCCGGAGACGAGGATCAGGTCGCGCGGCGCCCGAGGCACGCGCACCTCGAAGATCTCGATCGCGGGCCAGGTGATCTCCCTCGTGCGCCCCTCGCTCAGCTTGATCGTCGGCCGGGTGCTTTGGAAGTCGAAGAACTCCTCGGGATCGATCGTCGCGAAGCGCGTCGCCCCGAGCGCCGAGCCGACGAAGGTGAGCGCCGCCGAGGCCGCGTCGGCGGCGTCGTTCCAGCCTTGGAACGCGCACACCATGGCCGGGGAGCGGAGGCCGCTGGGGCGGCGGTCCCAGACGAGGGGCTGCATCCGGATCAAAGTACATGATGGTTCAGCGCTGCCCCGCCGTCCGGCGTTCGCCTTCAGAGCTCGAACATCCGAGATGCGCGGCTCGGACGAGGTGCGCAGCCGACCCCCCGCCCGCTTCCTCCTCGGCATCCGAGCCGCCTGGCCCGCGAGGTCCACGACCGCGACTACGCGACCCTGCTGACCGCGTTGCTCGACGATTCGCAGCTGCGGGCAGCGTGGCGGCGGGCGCCGTGCACCCGGTCGGGCCACCACGCCTACCTCGGCGGCCTGCTCGAGCACACGGTGGCGGTCGCCACGCTCGCTCTCGACAGCTCCCAGCTCCACCCGCGGCTGAACTCCGACCTTCTCTTGACCGCCGCGCTCGTGCACGACCTCGGTAAGACCCGCGAGTTCTGCCTGGGCGCCGGCATCGCGCTCAGCGACGAGGGCCGCCTCGTCGGCCATCTTCAGCTCGGCGTGCGCATCGTCGAGGACCATGCCCGCGGGATGCCGGACGCAGCGCTCCTGCCGCTCCTGCACTGCGAGCTCGGCCACCACGGACCCGACACGCTGCCCGGTCGCCGCTTCCACGCGGCCGAGGCGCTGGCGCTCTACCGCCTCAATGCGCTCGACGCGACGGTAAAGGGCGCGCTCGAGCACGGGTTGGGGTAGTGAGGAAGGGCGCGCAGCGCACGAACCCATCATCCCCGATCCCGGCCGTCTGTACTTACGGCCGTGAGTACTAGCATCGGAGGTGGAGCGGCAGGGGTCTGGTGGCCCATCCGGCCTTCAAAGCCGGCAGGCCGTCGTAGCCCGGCGGTTGGAAGGTTCGATTCCTTCGCTGCTCCGCCACGCGCCCCGCCCCGCCCGCGGCCGGCGGCTCGGATCACGGACCAGAGGTGCACGAGCTCGGTCACTGTTTCCTTCCGTCTTGCCGTGGGCATAGCCTTCCGTACATCAGAGAGCACCTGGACATAGGCAGGGTCTTCTCGGCGATATCCGACCTGTACAAGACCAACGTCGCGCCGCTCCTCGTCGCGGCGTTGATCGTCTTCGTGCCCGTTGCCATCGTGTCGGCGCTGCTGCAGAGCATCAATCCCCTCCTCGTCCTGCTCGTCATCCCGGTCGGAATCGTCGCGCAGGCCGTGTATCTCGGGACGGTCATCGAGTTGGTCAACCGCGTCCATTCCGGCGCCGCGGTGCCCGGAGTCGGTGAGCTCTTCCAGACCGCCCTCCCGCACGTCGGCCGCCTCGTCGTCACCGGGTTCGTCGCTGGCCTCGGAATCGTCGTGGGACTCGTGCTCCTCATCGTCCCGGGCCTCTACCTCGCGACGATATGGGCGGTCTTCGCTCCGGTGGTCGTCCTCGAGCGCGCCGGCGTCACCGGCTCGCTCGGCCGCAGCCACCAGCTCGTCAAGGGCGACGGCTGGCAGGTGTTCTTCATCGTCTTCGTCATCGGCTTGGTCACCCAGATCTTCGCGGCCATCATCGGCGTCGCCCTAGGGAGCAGCTTCGTGGGCAACTCCCTCGCATCGCTCCTCCCGAGCCTTCTCCTGGGACCGGTAAGCGCCCTGGCTGCGGTGGTCATCTACTTCGAGCTGCGCCGGCTCAAGGAAGGCGGCGGCGTGAGGGGCGCTCCCACTGCCGCCGGCGTGCCCGGAGGTCAGCCCGCCTACCCGCCCGCCCAGCCATCCCCATACCCGGAGCAGCCGGGCAGCCAGCCGCCGCCCACCGCTCCCTACCAGCAGCCGCCGCCGCCTTCCCCGGGGCCCCAGTTCGGAGGCTGAGAGCGCCGCGGAGCCGCCGAGGCAGCCGCGCCCTCACCCGTTCCCCTCCAGCCGCTCGCGGCGCTGCTCGAGGCCGCGCCGGAAGAGCTGGAAGGCGATGACCAGGGTGAGCAGCGCGAACGAGATCTCGAGCGCCCGCTCGGGGATCCGGTTCGCGACCAGTACCCCGGCGATGACGCCCCCCGCCGAGAGCACGCCGACGACGAGGCCGTCGCGCAGGCGGACGTTGCCGTAATGGTGCTGGCGCCAGCTCCCGACGACGCACACCGGGATGACCGCCAGGAGAGACGTCGCCTCGGCGCGAAGCTGGGACAAGCCGAGGACGACGACGAGCGCCGGTACGAAGAGAATCCCGCCGCCGACGCCCAGCAGGCCTGCGGCGACGCCCGCGAGGACGCCGAGGAGAATCGCCAGGACGTCGGTCATGGGACGAGCAGCTCCACTGCCACCGCGACGAGCAGCGCGGCGAACACGAAGGAGATCCACTCGGTGCGGATGCGCTGCTGCAGCCAGGTTCCGACGAGCACCCCGCCGACGGCCGGGATGCCGATCAGCGCGGCCTTCGCGACGTCGATATTGCCGTATAGCCCCTGCACCATCGCCGCAGCCGCGGCGATGATCACGATCGCGGTCAGGGAGGTGCCGGTCGCCTCGCGCTCCTCGTAGCCCAGCCACAGGACGAGCAGAGGGACGATCACGGTCCCGCCGCCGACGCCGAAGAGGCCGCTGAAAGCGCCCGCCGCCGTCCCCACCGCCAGCAGCTTGACGGTACGGGCGCTCGGCATGGCGGCATACTAGAGCCGTGTCTTGCGCCGACAGCATCGCCGAGGCCGTCGCGCCGCTGACCGCGGATCCCGGCCGCGCGGGGATCCTCCTCGACGTCGACGGGACGCTCGCTCCGATCGTCCGCCACGCAGACGACGCGTCGGTTCCGCAGGAGACGCGCTCCCTCCTGAACGAGATCTCGCCCTGCTACGGACTCGTCGCCTGCGTGAGCGGCCGCAGGTCATCGGAGGCGCGGCGAATCGTGTCGATCGACAGCATCGCCTACGTCGGCAACCACGGCGCCGAGGTCCTGCGCGGCGGAGAGACCGAGCCAGAGCTCGAGGGAGAGATGGAGGAGTGGGCGAAGCGCGTCCAGGACTGCGCCGGCGACGTCGACCGCGAGATGCTCGAGCGTGAGGGCATCCACCTCGAGGACAAGGGCGTGATCGTCGCCTTCCACTGGCGGGGAGTGAACGACGAGGAAAGCGCCGAGGCCGCCCTGAAGGACGTGGCAAAGGGAGCCGAGGGCGCCGGGCTGCATCCCCATTGGGGTCGCAAGGTCCTCGAGATCCGCCCGCAGGTGCGCCTCGACAAGGGCACGGGAATCGTTCGCCTCCTCCGCAACCTCGAGCTCGATCTCGACGTAGCGATGTACGTCGGAGACGACACCACCGATCTCGACGCCTTCCGCGGCCTGCGCGAGCTCGTCGACGAGGGCCATCTCGAGCGGGCGGTGCTCGTCGGGGTGACCTCGGAGGAGACGCCGGCGGACATCGAGCGCGAGGCAGACGTCCTCGTGGAGGGCACCGAGGGCGTGGCGGACCTGCTCCAAGCGCTCCTCGCGCCGTGCTGACCCCGCGGTGCGCTTCACCGACTTCCTGAAGGCGACGGTCCTGATGAGCGCCGGGGCGGCCACCGCGCTGGCGGCGGTGACGGTGGTCAAGGCGGGGGGAGACGGGGAGTCCACGGTCGTGCTCCTCGCACTGGGGTGGTGGGCGATCGCTGGTCTCTATGGTGCGCTCCTCGGCCGCCACGCCGAGACCAGCCCGCCGATCGCGGGGCTCCTGGCCCGGGCGCGCAGCGAGACCACGCTTCCAGAGGTCCAGCCGGCGCGCATCCTGCTCAACCGGCTCTGGCCGCTGCTCGTGTCGACGGTCGGCGCCGGCATCCTCGCCTTCCTGGCACCGCAGATCCCGGCGGTCGCCTGCGGCTTCGCGATCATCTGGGCCTTGGCCTGGCGGCGCCAGGAGTCCGCGGTGACGGCACTCGAGGACCGCGACGGCGTGCGCTTCTACGTCGAGCGCACGTCGCCCGCGAGCGCCATCAAGCTCGTCCGTACCCCCGGCTTCAAGGCCGATCGGCCGGCGGCCCAGCGGCTCTGAGCGGGAGCTCGCGCCTGATCGTGAAATCGATCTCGATCCACTTGCGGGCGAGGCTTGGCGAGGTTAGCCTCCAACGCGTGCCCATCACGCAAGCCTTGGAGTTCCGGGGCGGCTCGCACGACGGTGTGCGGCATGAGCCCTCCACGGGTGGGTGTCCGTTTCCGGACACGCTGTGGCGCATCAGCTGGAAGGACGGCGAGCACTTCGCTCGCACCGGCGAGGAGTTCGTCGATGAGGAAGGGCAGCTCCGCGTCGTCTTTCGCCATGACCCCGATGGTGCGCTTTCCCAGCGGGCAAAGCGTGCGTTCTCCGGGTTGCCCGAGCCCACCGCGGAGCGCTGATAGAAGGCAGGGATGTCTCGATGGGAGTTCGCGGGCAAGTGGTTGGGGGGTATTCTGATCCCATGACGCGCGACGAGGCCACGGCCGAAGCAAGGCGCCGGCAGGCGTCTGATCGAGAGGGCACGTGGATCGCGACCGAGCACGAAAGCGAGTGGACGGTCGCCCGCATAGGCGTGGCCCCGACGAAGGAGACGGGGACGGCGACCAAGCCGCCGCCCGTCGCGCCGCGCGAAGACGCGTACACGCCGCTCGAACGGGCGGCATGGATAGCCGGTAGCGGCTGACGGCAGTCGACGTCCTCGTCGTCTCGCTCGGCGCGACCGCCGGGCTGCGCCGCGCCGACGAGGAGCTCGCGGGGTCGATGCGCCGCGCCGGCGCATCGGTCGCCGTCGTTCGCGCACGGCGTCCCCGGGCGCTGCCCACCATGGCGCTCGGCGACCTCGCCTACGCGCGCAACGCACGCGTCGCGGCCGTGAAGGGCATCGAGGCCCACGCCCCTCGGGCCGTCGTCTATTCGAGCACGACCGCCGCGTCGCTCTGGCCGCGGCCCGGCGCGATCCGCTTCGACGCTCCGTCCGCCGGCAACCGCCCGGGGCGCCACGGGATCTGGCAGCGATCGGTCGAGCGGCGACGGTTGGGCCAGGCGACGCTGCTCCTCCCGTGGAGCGAGGGCGGGCTCGCCGAGGCGCCGGAGCGGCATACTGCGGCCGTGGTGGTGCCGGTGGCGATCGAGCGCTCGGGCGGGCCGGCGGCCCAGGGCGAGGGCCACATCGCGGCGATCACCTACGCGGCGCACCCGGAGAAGAAGGGGCTCGACCGTGTCTTGAGTGCTTGGAGCGCCGCACGGCGCGCCGACGAGACGCTCGTGGTCGTCGGGGCCCACGCCGGGACTGAAGACGGCGTGGTCTACCGGCCCCTGCTCGCGCCCGACGACTACCGTGCGCTGCTGCGCCGGGCGCGCGTGTACGTGACCGCGCCGCGCCGTGAGGACTACGGCCTCGCCCAGCTCGAGGCGCTCGCCGACGGATGCGTGCTCGTCACCACCCCGGCGCCGGGCCCGTATGCCGCGGCCCCGCTCGCGAGCGCCCTGGACTCGAGGACGGTGACCGAAGACCTCGCGACGGCCATCCGCGTCGCGCTCGACGAACCGGCCGCCGGCTACGCGGAGCGTGCGCTGTCGTTGCTGGCGCCCTTCCGTCGTGCCGCGGTCGATGCCTTGGTCGCCGAGCGGGTGCTGCCTGCGCTGCTGGGCGGCTGAGCGGCAACCCAAGCCCTCGCCGTCGCTGAGCACCGCGCCCGGGGGCGGATCGCTAGGGCTCGCGCCGCCCCGGCTTTCGCAGCGTGGCCAGCTCCGCCCACGAGCGGGTGTTCGCTACGTCGCCGGCCTCGAGCCAGGCACGGCGGGCGGTCGCGATCCCGTATCTCACGACGCCGAAGGTGTTGGTTCCGTGCGCGTCGGAATCGATGAGGATCGGCACCCCGGCGCCGGCCGCCGCGCGCGCGTGGACGTCGTTGATGTCGCGGCGGTTGGGGTTCGCGTTGATCTCGAGCATCGCTCCTGTCCTCGCCGCGCACTCGATCACCGCCGCCATGTCGACCTCGTAGGGATCGCGGCGGCCGAGCATCCGGCCGGTCGGGTGGCCGAGCGCATCGACGAACGGGTGCTCCAGAGCCGCACAGATTCGGTCGGTCATCGCCCGCTCGCCGATCCGGAACGAGGTGTGCACCGAGGCGATGACCCAATCGAGCTGGGCGAGGAGGTCGTCGTCGTAGTCCAGCGATCCGTCGGGGAGGATGTTGACCTCGCTGCCGGCCAGCAGCCGGAAGCCGTCCAGGCGGGCGTCGACCTCGCGGACGCGGTCGATCTGGCGCCGGAGCTCGTCGGGCTCGACATGGTTACCGAACCCGTGGCTGGCCGAGTGGTCGGTGATGGCCAGATACTCGTAGCCGCGCTCCTGGGCGGCCAGTGCCATTTCCGCGATCGTGTTGCGTCCGTCGGAGGCGATGGTGTGGCAGTGGAGGTCTCCCACCAGATCGGCTTCGCCGATCAGCTCGGGCAGACCCGCTCCGCCGTGGGCGGCGGCCTCGAGCTCCCCGCGGCCCTCGCGCAGCTCGGGCTGGATGTAGGCGAGGCCGAGCAGCGCGTAGACCTCCTCCTCGGTCTCGCAGCGATGGGTCTCGCCCGTGGCGTCGTCGAGCACGCCGTACTCCGAGACGTGCAGGCCCTTTCGCACCGCCGCCTCGCGCAGGGCCATGTTGTGCTCCTTGGAGCCGGTGAAGTGCTGGAGGAGGTTGCCGAACTGGTCGGGGGCGACGACCTTGAGGTCGACCGTGAGGCCCGTGTGGGTGATCGCGCGGGCGGCCGCCTCGCTCACCGCCCCCACCGCTTCGACGAGCTCGATGTCTCCCAGCGCCGCGGCGAGGGCGGCGGGGTCGTGGGCGGTGGCGATGACGTCGAGATCCTTGACGGTGTCGGTCATCCGGCGCGCGGAGCCCGCGAGCTCCACCCGCTCGGCGGCGGGATGCTGGCGCAGGCCGTCGACGATCGCCTCGCCGACGGCGAGCGCACGGTCGAGAAGGACGCGCACCCGCCCCTGGCCCTCGGCGACGGCGGTGAGCGCCTCGAGGATGCTCTCCTCGGCCTTGGCGCCGAAGCCGCGGAGAGCCCGGATCCGCTGCTGCTCGGCTGCCGCGCGAAGGGCGTCGAGCGAGTCGACGCCGAGCTCGTCGAACAGGCGCCGGGCGCGCTTGGGCCCGAGCCCGGGAAGATGAGTGACCGCGATGAGGCCGGTGGGGAACTTCTCGCGCAGGCGGGTCGCCGACGGGATGTCGCCCGTCTCCATGAGTGCGAGGATCTTCTCCTCGAGCGTCTTGCCGATCCCGGCGAGCTCGGTCGCGCGGCCCTCGCGCGCGAGCGCCGCGACCGAGACCGTGGCATCGCGGACGGCCTTGCCCGCGTTGCGGTAGGCGACGACGCGGTGGACGATCGCCCCGTCGAGCTCGTAGAGGTCGCCGAGCTCCTCGAAGGCGGCGGCGATCTGGCTGTTCGTGGGATCGGGCATGGAGGGAGACGGCCGTGTCGGCGGGCGATCGGGCGGGGCCGGGGGAGGGAGGCCGACTAGGTTACGGCCCGCGATGGCCGGCGAGGCGTGGCTCATCCTTCCCACCTACAACGAGGCCGAGAACCTTGAGCCGCTCGTGCGCGCGGCGCTGCCCGTCCTCGAGCACGCCGCCCCCGCGGGCTTCAGGATCCTCGTCGTCGACGACGGCTCACCCGACGGCACGGGTCGAATCGCCGACGACCTCGCCTCCGAGCACGACTCGGTGAGCGTGCTGCACCGGTCCGTCAAGGAAGGGCTCGGCCAGGCCTACCTCGCCGGCTTCGCGGTCGCGCTGCGCGAAGGGGCGGGCCACGTGCTCGAGATGGACGCCGACTTCTCCCATGACCCGGGGGACCTCGCGCGGATCCTGCACGCAGCGGGCGACGCCGACCTGGTGCTCGGGTCCCGCTACGTCCAGGGGGGCGGAGTCGCCGACTGGGACGCATGGCGGCGACTGCTGAGCCGCGGCGGCTGCCTCTACGCCCGGGCGGTGCTCGGCCTCCGTCAACACGACCTCACCGGGGGGTTCAAGTGCTTCCGTCGCGAGGTGCTCGAAGCGGTCGACCTGCCCTCTGTGCGCTCGCAGGGCTACGCCTTTCAGGTCGAGCTGACCTTCCGAGCCGTCCGAAGCGGGTTCCGGGTCGTCGAGGTGCCCATCCTCTTCAGCGAGCGCCGGGTCGGGACGAGCAAGATGTCGCCGCGGATCGCCGTGGAGGCGGCGTGGCTGGTGCCCCAGCTTCGCTTCCGTTACCGGAAGTGACGCGACACGCTGCGCGCCGCGTGTCGCGTTGAGTTGGCGCGGGGCCGAGTACAGCCGGCGCTCCGCGGTGCCGATGCACCACCGGATGCGCGCCGACGACCTCGTCCTCGTCCAGGGCGCCCGCGACACACGCCGGACGCTCCTGCTGTGGAACCGCGACTTCGGGACCGTCCTGGGACCCTGGCTGCTGGGCAGCCTCGCGGTCGCCGGCGCGCTCCTGGTGTCGACGTGGCTCGTGTCGCTCCTCGCCACGCCCGACCCCACCCCGGTGTGGTCGCCGAGCGACAAGCCCCACGCCGTCGTCTTCATCCTGCTCGCCAACAGCCTGGTGCTGGCCCTGCACGCCATGGCCTGCGTCGCGGGCTTCATCGCCGGCAGCTCGCTGCCCGCCGAGGCGGCCCGCTACCGCGGGGCGTGGCGCAAGGTCCACGACCACGCGGGACGGGCCGCGATGGCCTTCGTCGGGTGCGCGACGCTCTTCTCGCTGACCACCCAGGCCTGGATCCTCGGCCAGACGGCCGCCGACTCGGCCAGCGATCTGGGCATCTCGACGCTCGAGCTGCTCGTTGGGGTCCTCCCCCACGCGGCGCCGGAGCTCGTCGCGCTCTTCCTCCCGCTCGCCGCGTGGCTGATCGCCAGCCGGCGCGGCGCCTGGCACGAGCTGCTCGCCGCGACGGTCGTCACGGTCGCCCTCGCGGTCCCCGTCCTCGTGATCTCGGCGCTCATCGAGGTCTACCTGAGCCCGCAGGTCATCGCCGCGCTGGCCTCGTAGTCGTCACTACACTTTGTATAGTCAAAGGCAGCACAAGCGAGCGCGAGGAGACCGAGGTCAATGGCAGGCACCATCGACGAAGTGACCGACATCAACTTCCAGGCTGAGGTGCTCGAGGCCGACACCCCTGTCCTGGTGGACTTCTGGGCTCCCTGGTGCGGGCCCTGCCGCGTCGTGGGGCCCGTCCTCGAAGAGATCAACAACGAGCGCGAGGACCTGCGCATCGTCAAGCTCAACATCGACGACAACCAGCAGACCGCCGCCAAGTTCGAGGTCCTCTCGATCCCGACGATGATCCTCTTCAAGGCCGGTCAGCCGGTCAAGAAGGTCATCGGCGCCTACCCAAAGAGGCGCCTCGAAGCAGAGCTGGAGCCGGCGCTGGCCTGAGGGCGGCCGGGCAAGTCGCCCAGCGCGGGCGGGTTCGCTGACGCCAGCCGTTCCCGCCGCCACGGTCCTCATCGAGAGCCGCGCTAGTACCAGCGGCGCTGGCGCTTGGCTTCGGCGATCTCGCGCAGGCGGGCGATCTCGCGCAGGCGCTCGATGTTGCGCATCACGCGCTCCCGGCGTACCGCGTTGCGCTCGCCCATCTCCCGGACCATCTTGGTCATGGGACCGATCTCGGCCGCGGGACCGATGTCGGTCGCGGAATCCTGCCGGCTAGGGGGCTGAGTAGTCATGTCTACCTCTCCAAGGTTAGGGCACTCGCCCGCGCGCGTCGAGTCGATGGCCGACGTTATCCAGCGCGGCCTGGTGATCATCGATTTGCTCTTGCAGATCGGCGAGCGTTGCCGTCGTCTTGCTCGTCTCCTCTGCGTAGTATCCGATCCCGGTGGTCGAGAGCTGCGTGGGCAGATGTCCGGCGGCAGCGCGGGCAAGCACCGTGGCCACCGTGACGCCAAGGGCGAACAGGGCGCCGGCGCGTAACGCGTGCAGCATCGCGGTCGAGCCGAGCGCGACGGAGGGCAGCCGATCCGGGGTGCCCTCGAGGAGCGTGACGAGCACCGCAGCGGCGAGCCAGAGTCCGAGCGGCATCAGGTAGCGCACACGCGGGTCGGTCATCACGCCCACGAATCGCCGGGCGCGGGTAGGCGCCGTGGCCCGCCGACGGACGCGACCTGGCCGTCCGTCACGCGGCCTCCGCGCCCGGGGATGGGTCCGCGGCGTCACCCTCCGGACGCAGCCTCGACGCCGGGTCCGCGCGCCCGCCGGCGAAGACCACGCCCTCGCGCTCGAGCTCGCGGCGCACGCGCTCGGGGTCGCCCAGGGCGGTCGCTGCGACGGTGCCGTCGGCCTTGAGCACGCGGTGGGCGCCCTCGACCTCGTCGCGGATGAAGCGCTGGTTGAGCGTGCGGGCCTGGGCCGGGTTGCCGCCGGCCTCGGCGACGACGTCGGCGTAGCTCATCCACCTCCCCTCCGGGATCCTCTCGACGACCTCCTGGAGTCGCTTCGCGTCCATCTCCTCCTCCTCCCAAATCGCTGGAGGAGGCGACGCTACGCCCGTGCCGCACCGGTCAGGCCGGGTGCGGGTGTCTTGTCACACGGGCTGCACGACTATGCGCAACTTGCGCCCTTCGATGAGGGTGGAAGCGCCCTCCGCCGCGCCGTCGTAGGCGACCGAGGTTGCGAGGGTCTCGCCCGCCACGTAGGCCTCGTCGCGGCGGATCGCGTCGAGCAGATCGCCGTCGCCGGTCAGCGTCAGTGCGACCCGGTCCTCGACCGCCAGGCCCGACGCCTTGCGCGTCGCCTGGATCGCGTGGACCGCCTCGCGAACCCATCCCTCGCGGCGCAGCTCATCGTCGATCGCGAGATCGAGCGCCACGGCGTGGCTTCCCTCCCGCTCGAGCTGATAGCCCTCTAGAGGCATCAGCGAGAGCTGGAGATCGGCCGCGTCGAGCTCGTGGTCGCGGCCGTCGATCGCGACGCCGATGCGCCGGCCCTCGCGAAGCGCCTGCGCCACGTGCTCTGGCTCCAACGCGCCCACCGCCGCCACGACCTGGGGCATGTGCTTTCCGAAGCGGGGACCGAGCGTCCGGTAGTTGGGCTTGACCTCGTAGCGGCCCAGGTCGTCGGCCTCGGAGACGAAGCGCAGCGTCTTGACGTTGAGCTCCTCGCGGACGACCTCATCCAGTCGCTCGATCGCCGCCCGCTCGCGGCCCGCGGCCACGACGGCCGCCTCGCGCAAAGGCTGGCGCACCTTGAGCTTCGCCTGCCCGCGCGCGGCCAAGCCGAGTCGGACGGTCTCGCGCGCGGTCGCCATCGCGAACTCCAGCTCGGGATCTCGCTCGCCGGCCCGCGGCCAGTCGCACAGGTGGACGCTGGGCTCGGCCCCGTCGAGGTTGTCGTAGATCTCGTCGGCCACGAACGGGGTGAACGGCGCCAGCAGCTTGGCGACCGTCACCAGGCAGTGGCGCAGGGTCGCGAAGGCGGTGGAGTCCTCCCTCCAGAAGCGCCGCCGCGAGCGGCGCAGATACCAGTTGGAGAGGTCGTCGACGAACGTCGCGATCGCACGGCCGGATGTGGTCGCGTCGTAGGCGTCCAGGCGCTCGGTCACGGTCTCGACGGTGGCGGCCAGGCGGGAGAGAGCCCAGCGGTCGAGCTCGGTGGGTGGCCCGCCCTCCTCTACCGCCGTGCCCGCGAGGTTCGCGTAGAGGACGTAGAAGCTGTAGGTGTTCCACAGCTGGAGCAGGAACTGGCGCACCGACTCGCCGACCGTCTCGGTGCTGAACCGGTAGCCGTCCCACGGCTGCTTGGAGGTCAGGTAGTACCAGCGGAAGGCGTCGGCCCCACGGGCGTCGAGGACCTCCCAAGGATCGACGATGTTGCCCAGCGACTTGGACATCTTCTTGCCCTCGGGATCGAGGATCAGCCCGAGGCACACGACGTTCTCGTAGGGCGCGCGGTCGAAGAGCAAAGACGAGATGGCCAGCAGCGAGTAGAACCACCCCCGTGTCTGGTCGAGCGCTTCGCAGATGAAGTCGGCCGGAAAGCGCTCGCGGAAGCGCTCCTCGTTCTCGAAGGGCGCGTGGTGCTGGGCGAAGGGCATGGCCCCCGAGTCGAACCACACGTCGATGACCTCGGGCACCCGGGTCATGGGCTGCGCGCACTCCGTGCACGGGAAGCCGATCTCGTCGACCCACGGCCGATGAGGATCGGTCACGGCGACGCCCGACAGGGACTCGAGCGCCGCGAAGCTCCCGATGCACCGGACGTGGCCGTCGGGGCAGCGCCAGACCGGAAGAGGAGTCCCCCAGTAGCGCTCGCGCGAGAGCGCCCAGTCCACGTTTCCCTCGAGCCACTTACCGAAGCGCCCGTGCTTGATGTGCCCGGGGTACCAGTTGACCGTCTCGTTGGCGGCCAGCAGACGGTCGCGGTGCTGCTGGGTGCGGATGTACCAGGAGGGCTTGGCGTAGTAGAGCAGCGGGGTTCCGCAACGCCAGCAGTGCGGGTAGGCGTGCTCGTAGCACTCGGCGCGCAGCAGACGGCCGCGACTGGAGAGGTCTGCGACGAGGTCGGCGTCTGCCTCCTTGACCCAGCGCCCGGCATACGGGCCGATGCGCTCGTCGTAGGTGCCGTCGCCCAGCACCGGGTTGACCACGGCAAGGCCGTGCTCCTCGCCGAGCCGGAAGTCGTCCTCGCCGAAGGCGATGGCGGTGTGGACGAGGCCGGTGCCGTCCTGCGCAGTGACGAAGTCGGCGGGCAGGACCGTGTGGCCCTTGGGTCCGTAGGCCTCGCCGGGAATGAACGGGAAGGGCGGCTCGTAGCGGGTGCCCTCGAGGGCGACGCCCTCGATCCGACCGAGGATCTGCGCCTCCTCTCCGAGCACGCGCTCGACGAGCGGCTCGGCCAGGACGTAGACCTCGCCGCCGGCCACGCGCGCGCGCACGTAGGTCATCGCGGGGTCGATCGCCACCGCCGCGTTGGAGACCAGCGTCCACGGGGTGGTGGTCCACACGAGCAGCTCGTCGCCGGGCTCGAGCCCGCCGCCGGCGGGCGCTTCGGTGACCGGGAGGCGCACGTAGACGCTGGGATCGACGACGTCCTCGTAGCCCAGCGCGACCTCGTGCGAGGAGAGCGAGGTCCCGCAGCGCGGGCAGTAGGGAACCACCTTGTGACCCTCGTAGAGCAGGCCGCGATCCCACAGCTCCGAAAGCGCCCACCAGACGGACTCGACGTAGGTGGCGTCAAGCGTTCGGTAGGCGTCGTCGAGGTCGATCCAGAAGCCGATGCGCTCGGTGAGCCGGTTCCACTCCTCGATGTAGTGCAGCGCCGACTCGCGGCAGCGCTGATTGAACTCGGCGATACCGTAGGCCTCGATCTCCGTCTTCGAGGAGATGCCCAGCTCCTGCTCGACCGCGATCTCCACCGGCAGCCCGTGGCAGTCCCATCCGCCCTTTCGCTCGACGTAGTGCCCGCGCATGGTCTTGTAGCGCGGGAAGATGTCCTTGAACACCCGCCCGAGGACGTGGTGGGATCCGGGTCGCCCATTGGCCGTCGGGGGTCCCTCGTAGAAGGTCCATGGCGGCGCCCCCTCCCGGCGGCGTAGCGACTCGCGGAACACGTCGCGCTCGCGCCAGCGCTCGAGCACCTGCTCCTCGAGCTCGGGGAGCGATTGCCGGGGATCGACGGGGCGGTGCAACGGGGCCATCGGGCTCCTCACTGTAGGCGCTGGCCCAGGCGCGGCAACGACTCGCAGCGGGGGGCGAGGCGGCGCGGGCCGGAGGCAGGCGGGGCGCCCGGGCTATGCGCCGCGAAGGACTCGCGCGGGGGGCGGGCCGTCGAGCGCCGCGCCTGACGAGGACCGCACGATCGCGGGGCCCGTCAACCGTTCCAGGAGCATCTGTCGGGCCCCGACCGGCGAAGTCCCCAGCCGGCAGACCGTGCTCGCCCCGGTGTCGGGAAGCGCCCCGCGGAAGTCGAAGACCTCCACCTGCGGCACGGCCTGGCGCACGGCGTAGACGAGGCGGCCGAGAACGTCCATGGTCGCACGGCGACCGGTGAGGACGACCGCCGCCGGACCCAGCGCGCGCAGCGCGCGCTTGAGGCGGACCGGGTCGACTTCCACCTCGACGGTCAGGGTGCGCAGCCCTCCCCGCCGAAGGGCCAGCTCGAGGGCCGCGACGTAGAGCGCGTCGGCGTCGTAGGCTTGCGCCGCATCGACCACGAGGACGCCCTCTGGGCGCGTCGCGGGCGGAGCGAGCCGCTGGGCTGCCGCGAGCCAGCCGGCGGCCCGCCGCCAGGCGAAGTGAAGCTCGGGACCGGCGGGCTCTTCGTCGCCCAGAGACTCGACTGCCGGCAGGAGCAGCTCCTCGACCGTCCGCTCGACGGAGCGCACCACGAGGCTCTCCTCGAGCAGGCGATCGGACTTCTCCTCGTCGAAGCTCGCAAAGGCCGCCCGCAGGCGAGCGCAGGTCGAGGGACCCTCACCCCGTTCCCGCGCGAGGGAGACGGCGGAGGAGATGTTCTGCGTCTCCTCGAAGGCCTGGCGCAGCGCCTCGACCTCGACGAGGTCGTACTGGCGGTGGCCGCCCGCCGTGCGCCGCGGCGTCGGGAACCCGAAACGGCGCTCCCAGGTGCGAAGCGTGTTGGGGCTCACGCCGAGCATGACAGCAGCGGCGTTCGTGCGCATGGCCGTCATGGGAAGAGGGTTTGTGACGCCTTGCGCGCGTTCCCGCAAGGAGCGCAAGGAAGCGTGCACCTACTGCGGTTGGTGCTACTGCGGTTGGTGCTGCTCCAGCGAAAGGAGGAACTCCTCGATCTGCTCGCGGCTGAAGCGGCGCTGGCCGCCGGGAGTGCGGGAAGCCTTCAGGTGGCCCAAGTCGGCCCAGCGCCGAACGGTGCCCAGGGAGACGCCGAGCTCGCGGGCGGCCTGGGAGGTCGAGAGACCCAGGCGGTTGGTGGTGGTATCGGTAGGCATGTGAGCCTTTTCGGCAGTTTGGCGCACTCGCATGAGCGGCGCTGGTCGTGCACGAGGTTCACGCCAAGATCCTGCGAGGTGGCGGGCGATGTGCTTCGGTGCGAGGATCCTCCCGATGGGGCGCCTCGACGAGCTCGACCTGTCGCTCTCACTCTCCCGCACCGAGGAGGCCGACCAGCCGTGGGCGCGATGGACGCTCGTCGAGGGCGAGTCCAAGCGCTACGCGCGAGTGAAGGTGGTCTCCGAGACGGTCGCCCAGATCGAGGCCGGCATGCGCGCGCGGGGCTTCGAGCCGCCGACGCCCATCTCCGACGGGAGTGGCCGGCGCCCGAAGGCCGGCGAGCGCAGAAGCGTCGAAGCGTCGGCGATCGGGAGCGACTCCTGAGGCCCCGCGGTGACGGGCTGATGCGTGCGCTGAGGGCGATTCCCGTGCTCGCCGCCTTCGCGGTTGCGGCGGGGTGCTCGCAGAGCGAGCCCGCCATCCCGCCCGCGTGCCTTCAGGGCCAGGGGGCGGTGACCGGCGCGCTGCGCAGCGCGCCGGGGGCGGTCTCATTCGCCGACGGCACGCGATTGTCGGCGTGCATCGAACGCGCCGACAGCGGCGCAGAGCTTCAGGAAGTCGGGACCTCCTACGTCGGTGTGGCCTCCACGCTGGCCGAGGCCGTCCCGCGCTCCGACGCCGCCGCCCTGCAGCTCGGCTATCTCGTCGGCGCGACGCGGCGCGGCGCCGCCAACACCAACGGAACGGGCATGGAGCTTCTCCGCCGAATGGAGCTGACGATCGGAATCGACGGACCGCCTCCGTCTCGCCGGGCGGCCTACGCGCGCGGGCTGGCCGCCGGCCACCGCGCCGGCTAGCGGCGCCCCGCCGCTCGTCCACCGGGGGCCCTCGGGTACCGTGTGGAGGACCGCAAGCGGGAGGGAAGGAACAGGCTCATGGGGGTAGAGGCCGAGCAGGAGCTCTGGGGCGGCGAGACGCGCAAGGCGGTCGAGAACTTTCCCGTCTCCGGCAAGCCCGTCGACGCGGAGGTCGTGCGCTGGCTGGGCCGCATCAAGGCGGCCGCCGCACGCGTGAACGCCGACCTGGGCAAGCTCGATCCACAGCTGGCTGAGCGCATCGCGCAGGCGGGCGACCGCGTCGCAGACGGCGACTACGACCACCAGTTTCCCGTCGACGCCTTCCAAACGGGCTCGGGGACCTCCTCGAACATGAACGCCAACGAGGTGATCGCCACCCTCGCGGGCGAGGGCGTGCATGCCAACGACCACGTGAACCTCGGGCAGTCCTCCAACGACGTCTTCCCCTCCGCCGTCCACCTCGCCGCGCTCGAGGAGGCGACCAACGCGCTCCTGCCCGCGCTCGAGCAGCTCGAGGGCTCCTTCGCCGCCAAGGCGAAGGAATTCAAGGACGTGGTCAAGGCCGGGCGGACCCACCTCATGGACGCGGTGCCCGTCACCCTCGGCCAAGAGCTCGCGGGCTACGCGGCGCAGATCCGCCTGGGCGCCCAGCGGGTCCGTGCCGCCCTGCCCCACGTCGCGCAGATCCCGCTCGGGGGTACCGCGACCGGTACCGGACTGAACACCCACCCCGAGTTCGCCCGTCGGGTGCGCGCGCTGCTCGAGGAGAGCTCGGGCCTGGATATTCGGCCCCCCGAGGACCCATTCGAAGCCCAGGGGAATCGCGACGCCCTCGTCGAGCTCAGCGGAGCGCTCAAGGTCGTCGCGGTCTCGACGACCAAGATCGCCAACGACCTCGCGATGATGGGCTCCGGG
This sequence comes from Solirubrobacterales bacterium, assembly GCA_038199375.1. Lineage (GTDB taxonomy): Bacteria > Actinomycetota > Thermoleophilia > Solirubrobacterales > Solirubrobacteraceae > JBBPZA01. The sequence continues at coordinate 34,075 of JBBPZA010000059.1, forward strand.
CCGCGCGCGGGGATCGGCGAGCTGCTCCTCCCCGAGCTCCAGAAGGGCTCCTCGATCATGCCGGGCAAGGTCAACCCGGTGATTCCCGAGGTCGTCATCCAGGTCGCCGCCCAGGTGGTCGGCAACGACACCGCCATTACCGTCGCCGGAATGCAGGGCAACTTCGAGCTCAACGTGCGCGTCCCGCTCATGGCGCGCAACGTCATCGAGTCCATTGGGCTCCTGACCGCCACCTGCCGGCTCCTCGCCGAGAAGTGCGTCGACGGGATGGAGGCAAACCTCGAGGGATGCGAGCGCTCGGCCGAGTCCACGCTCGCCGTGGCCACCGCGCTCAACCCCTACATCGGCTATGACCGTGCGGCGGAGATCGTCAAGGACGCCGCCGGCTCGGGGCGCACGCTGCGCGAGGTCGCGCGCGAGCACGGCGTCGAGGAGTCTGTCCTCGACGAGGCGCTCGACCTGCGCAAGATCGCGGCGGGCAACCAGGCGGGCTGAAAGCGCGCGAGAGCGCCGACACCACCAGTCAGCGAGGCAAGGACCTCACCCGCTCAGGCCTCGTTATCGATCACCATGACGGTCCCGCTGGAGCCGGATGCTCGACGAGACAAGCGAAAGCTTTGGTGGCCACTGGATAAGTAAACGATATCGCGAGATCCTTTAGTAAGCTCTCGGCCAAATAAGGCTTCCGTTTCCTGTGATGCTGATGTCCCCTGACACCCGCGCTCCTCGAAAGCCCCCCGTCGAAAGCGAACGCAGCGGGCGATTCCTGCTTGCGCAGGGCGGGCCGGAGGGCTACTGGGCATTCCACCCCAACGCACTTCCTCCGGACCCCCCGCTCCGGATCTCGCCCAGGATCCAAGGGTTGATCGACCTGGCGAACCAAGCGCTGGGACGACTTGACGGCGTCACGCTGCTTCTCCCCGATCCGGACCAGTTCCTCTACTCCTACATCCGCAAGGAAGCGGTCCTCTCATCGCAGATCGAGGGAACGCAGTCTTCGCTCTCGGACCTGCTGCTCTTCGAGAACGAGGCCGCGCCAGGAGTTCCGGTCGCCGACGCCCAGGAGACCGCGAACTACATCACTGCCATGAACCATGGCGTCCAGAGCATCGTCTCGGGACGACTGCCGCTCTCGAGTCGGCTTCTGAGAGAGGTTCACGAGCGTCTTCTCCAGACCGGTCGGGGGTCCGACAAGGCGCCTGGCGAGTTCAGGCGCGATCAGAATTGGCTCGGCGGGCGGCGACCGGGGAACGCCCGCTTCGTCGCGCCGCCGTGGACAGAGGTCGCATCCGCCATGAGCGACCTCGAGAAGTTCTTGCACAATGAGCCTGAGCCCACGCCGATCCTCATAAAGGCCGCTCTGGCCCATGCTCAGTTCGAGACGATCCATCCCTTTCTTGACGGAAACGGACGTGCAGGACGACTCCTGATCACGCTCCTCCTGGTCTCCGAGGGAGTCGTCTCGCAGCCTCTGCTCTATCTCAGCCTGTACCTGAAGCAGAACCGGGACGACTATTACGCCCTCCTACAGGCCGTACGGACAAACGGTGCTTGGGAAGAGTGGTTGGAGTTCTTCTTGGAAGGCGTGATCGAAGTCGCAGAAGCTACGACCGAGACCACGAGGCGCATCGTTGAGATGGTCGAGCGCGACAGGCAACGCATTCACGAGCTCGGACGAGCCGCTGCGACCGCGCTTCGAGTTCACGACTTCGCCGTCCGGTACGTCGTACTGCGCCCGGCTCCCGTCGCGGCACGGCTCGAACTCAGCGAGCCGCCCGTCTATGCCGCGATCAATCGCCTGGAAGAACTCGGAATCTTGCGCGAGGTGACCGGTCGCCGACGGGGCAAGGTCTATGCATATGACAAGTACCTCTCGCTCCTGAACGAGGGGACCACGGAGCCGGTGGCGAGATGAGCGGAGGCGATGGAGCTACAGGCTCATCGCGATGTACTTCGTCTCCAGGTACTCCTCGATGCCCTCGTGACCTCCCTCGCGGCCGAAGCCCGACTGCTTGACGCCTCCGAACGGCGCCGCGGCGTTGGAGACCATCCCCTGATTGAGGCCGACCATCCCGGTTTCGAGGCCCTCGCAGACGCGGAAGGCCCGCCGCAGGTCGCTGGTGTAGACGTAGGCGACGAGGCCGAACTGCGTGTCGTTGGCTTGCGCGATGGCCTGATCCTCGTCGTCGAAGGCGGCGATCGGGGCGACCGGGCCGAAGATCTCCTCCTTGAGCAGCCGCGCGTCCTCGGGGACGTCGCCCAGGACGGTCGGCTCGTAGAAGTAGCCCGCGCCGTCGCGGGCCTGACCCCCGACGACCGCGGCGGCCCCCTTCTCCAGCGCGTCCTGCACGAGCTCTGAGACCTTGGAGCGCTGGTCGTCGTCGATGAGCGGGCCGACCTCGACGCCCTCCTCGGTTCCGCGGCCGACCTTCATCGCGCCCATCTTCTCGGCGAGCTTCTCGGTGAACTCCTCGGCCACGCTCCCCGCCACGTGGAAGCGGTTGGCGCTGGTGCACGCCTCGCCGACGTTGCGCATCTTGGCCAGCAGCGCGCCCTCGACGGCCGCGTCCAGGTCGGCGTCGTCGAAGACGACGAAGGGCGCGTTTCCGCCGAGCTCCATCGAGAGCCGGAGCAGCCGCTCGGAGGCCTGCTCCATGAGCGACCGTCCCACCTCGGTCGAGCCGGTGAAGGAGAGCTTGCGGGTGCGCGGATCCTTGATGAGCGGCTCCATGACCGAGCCGCTCGAGGAGCTGGTGATCACGTTGAGCACGCCGGCCGGCAGCCCCGCCTCCTCGAGGATCGCAGCGAGGGCGAGCATCGAGAGCGGCGTCTGCTTGGCCGGCTTTACGACCATCGTGCAGCCCGCCGCGATCGCGGGGCCGATCTTGCGTGTTCCCATGGCCATCGGGAAGTTCCAGGGCGTGATGAGCAGGCACGGGCCGACGGGCTGCTTGGTGGTCAGCACCCGTCCGGCACCGGTCTGGTTGACGACGTAGCGGCCCTCGATGCGCACCGCCTCCTCGGAGAACCAGCGGAAGAACTCGGCGGCATAGGCGATCTCGGCCTTTGACTCCGCGACGGGCTTGCCCATCTCGAGGGTCATGAGCAGCGCGAGCTCGTCGGTGCGCTCCACGATAGCCTCGAAGGCGCGGCGCAGGATCTCCCCCCGCTCGCGCGGCGGGTGTGAGCCCCACTCGGGCTGCGCGTGCACCGCCGCGTCCAGCGCGGCGACCGCGTCCTGCGGCTTGGCGTCGGCGACCTGCGCGAGCGTCTCGCCCGTCGAGGGATCCTCCACCGGAAGCGTCGCGCCCTCGCCGCCGTCGCGCCACTCGCCTCCGATGTAGAGCTGCTTGGGGACCCCGTCGAGGACCCGGCGCTCCTCGGTTTCGCTCACCGCGGTCATGTCGCCACCGTCTCCGTTCCCAGCTCCTCGGATATGGCCACGTCGGTCGAGTAGTCGATCGGGAGGACGATCACCGAGGGCAGCTCGAGGGTGAGCGCGCGTCGAAGATGGTCGCGGAAGTCCTCGACCGACTCGCAGCGCCAGGCGGGCAGGCCGAAGCTCTCGGCGAGCGCCACGAAGTCGGGGTTGGTGAAGTCGGTGCCGAAGTGGCGGCCGAACTTCTTGTCCTGCTTCCAGACGATCGAGCCGTACTGGTGGTCCTCCCAGATCACGTTGACCACGGGCGTGCGCAGCCGCTTGGCCGTCTCGAGCTCCTGCACGTTCATCAGGAAGCCGCCGTCGCCGTTGATGGTGACCACGTGGCGGTCGGGGTGCACGAGCTTGGCCGCGATCGCGCTGGGCACGGCAAACCCCATTCCGGCCAGGCCGTTGGCGATGAGCACCGTGTTGGGCTCGTGGGCCGGAAACATCCGGGCGATCCACAGCTTGTGGAGGCCGACGTCGGAGATCAGGATGTCCTCGCGGCCGAGCGCCTGACGGATCTCCCACAGCGCTCGGGGCGGCTGGACGGGAAAGCCGTCGTCGGCCTTGGCCTGCTCGAAGCGGCCGAGTACGAGATCGCGCAGGCGGTGCGAGCCACCGCCGTGCGGCGCGTCGCGCAATGCCTCGGTCAGCCGTGAGAGGACGTTGTAGGGGTCGCCGACCAGCTCGACCTCGGGCTGGAAGAACGCGTCGATCTCCGGAGAGGCGGTGTCGATGACGATGATCTTCTTGTCGCCCATGGGGTTCCAGTGGTGGGGCGAGTGCTCGACGAGGTCGTAGCCGATGGCGAGCACGACGTCGGCCTCCTCGAAGCCGGCGAGCGCGTAGTCGCGCGACTGCACGCCTACGGTGCCCAGCGCGTGCGGGTCTTCGTAGTCGAGCAGGCCCTTGGCCATGAAGGTCTCGGCCACCGGGATGCCGGTGGCGCGGGCCAGCTCCCGCAGGGCGGGCGCGGCGCCCGTGCGCACGACCCCGTTGCCGGCGAGCACGATCGGGTTGAGCGCCGAGCGGATGATGTCGGCGGCGCGCAGGAGCTCGCGCGCGCTTGGCTCCGGGTTGACGTTGCGCCGGCGCGGAAGCGGCTGGACGTGGTCGGGCAGGCCGCGGGCCATGACGTCCTCGGGGAGCTCGATGTGCGTCGCGCCGGGCTTTTCGGACTCGGCCACCTTGAAGGCCTTGCGCACCACCTCGGGGATGATCTCGGGCGCCGACACACGCGCGTTCCACTTGGTGATCGGGCGCATGAGCGCGATGACGTCGATGTACTGATGCGATTCCTTGTGCATGCGCTCGAGGTCGCCCTGGCCCGTCAGCGCGACCAGCGGCGCGCGGTCCAGAAATGCGTCGGCGACCCCGGTGACGAGGTTGGTGGCGCCCGGACCCAGCGTTGCCAGACAGACCCCGGCGCGTCCCGTGAGCCGGCCGTACATGTCGGCCATGTAGGCGCCGCCCTGCTCGTGGCGCACCGGGACGAACTTCACCGAGGAGCTCGCGAGCGACTCGTTGAGATCGAGGGTCTCCTCGCCGGGGATCCCGAAAACGTGCTTGACGCCCTCGACCTCCAGGCACTCCACGAAGACGTCGGACGCCCGGCGCTCGCTCATCGTCGGCTCGACGCTACCAGCACAGCCGATCGGCAAACGGTCACGCCAGTCACGGCCGTTCGCCAGGGAGAACGGCGAGGCCCACCTGCGTTGCGGCATCCCACAGGCGGCGATCCCACGCGGCGAGGGTGAGACCAACGTCGGCGACTGTGAGCGCGGCAGCGAGGTGTAGAGCGTCGAGCGTGCGCAGCCGATGGAGCGTCGCAAGCGTCGTGGCGGACTCGCAGAGCGCCTGATCGACGTCGACCACGGCGAAGCCAGGCCACTCGGCGATGAGCGGTCGGTCCGATCCGCCGGCCAGGCGAAGCGCGCGTGCGACCTCGGTGAACGCGATCCGGCAGGTGATCCACTCGTCCGCCTCTTGCATGGCGGAGATGACCTCCTCCCTACCGGCCTCGGCGACGTAGCGCCTGAGGAGCGCGCTCGCATCGAGATAGATCCTCAGCGGTCCTCCTCGCGGCCCTCGAGCACGATCCGAGTCGCGTTGCGCTCCAGCCGCTGGCGCGCCGGCGGTCGGGTGGGCTTCGGCTTCGTCGGCAGGGTTACGCGGCCCTCAGCCGCCAGGCGCCGGAGCTTGTCGTCCGGCGCACCGGTCGGGAGGATGTCCGCGAGCGGTCGACCGCGCCTCGTCACCCTCACCTGCTCGCCTCGGGCCGCGAGATCCAAGTAGAGGCTGAGGTGGCTCTTCAGCTCGCGGACGCCGACTTCGCGCATGTAGTCATATTATCACGTTGTGACTACATCACGTGGCAGGCGAGACGCTCCGCGCCCCATTCCCGCGGCCGCGTAGGCGTCAGCCTCGTCGAGGGTCTCCTCCTCGAGCAGCTTGGCGGTGAGCGCCTCGAGGCGGTCGCGGTTGTCGGTGAGCAGGGTCCGGACCTCGTCGTAGGCCTCCTCGACGATCCGGCGGACCTCCTCGTCGACCAGTCGCTGGGTGTGCTCCGAGGTGCTGTCCGCTCCGGGCAGGAGCGGACCCTCGCCGTTTGAGGCGGCCACGGTGACCGGGCCGATGGTCTGGCTCATCCCCCAGCGCCCGACCATGTGGCGCGCGACCTGAGTGAGCTGCTGGAGGTCTGACTCGGCGCCGGTCGTGATCTCGCCGTAGACGATCTCCTCGGCGACCCGCCCGCCGAGCATCACCTTGATCTTCCCGCGCAGGTCGGCCTCGGAGTAGTTGAAGCGGTCGGTCTCCGGGGTGGCGAGGGTGACGCCGAGCGCCATTCCGCGCGGGATGATCGACACCTTGCGGACCGGGTCGGCGCCCGCGGTGAGCATGCCGACCACGGCGTGCCCGGACTCGTGGTAGGCGGTGCGCTCACGGTCGGCGTCGGTCATGACGACCTTGCGCTCGGCCCCGAGGACGATCTTCTCCAGGGCGTCTGAGAAGTCCTCGGGCGCCACGCGATCGTGCGCGCGGCGGGCAGCGGTGAGCGCCGCCTCGTTGCACAGGTTGGCGAGGTCCGCCCCAACCATTCCCGGGGTCGTCGCGGCGACCTGGTCGAGGTCGACTTCGTCGGCCAGGGGCAGCGAGCGGGTATGGACGTCGAGGATCTTGCGGCGCCCGACCTTGTCGGGCGGCTGCACGGCGACGCGTCGGTCGAAGCGCCCGGGGCGCAGCAGCGCCGGGTCGAGGACCTCGGGGCGATTCGTGGCCGCGACGACGATCACCTCGGTGCTCCCGTCGAAGCCGTCCATCTCGGTGAGGATCTGGTTGAGCGTCTGCTCGCGCTCGTCGTTGCCGCCGAAGCCGGCCATGCCCGCGCTGCGGCGCCGGCCGATCGCATCGAGCTCGTCGATGAAGATGATCGCCGGCGCGGCCTCCTTGGCCTGCTTGAACAGGTCGCGCACGCGCGAGGCGCCGACGCCGACGATCATCTCGACGAACTCGCTGGCCGAGATGGAGAAGAACGGCGCGCCGGCCTCCCCGGCGACCGCGCGGGCGAGCAGCGTCTTGCCGGTTCCGGGCTGGCCTGAGAGCAGGACCCCGCGCGGGATACGGCCCCCGAGGCGCTGGTACTTCTGCGGGTTTCGCAGGAAGTCGACGATCTCGACGAGCTCGTCCTCGGCCTCGTCGATCCCCGCGACGTCGTCGAAGTTGACGCGCTGCGTGCTGCCCTCGTCGGCCCGCCGGGCCTGCGAGCGGCCCAGGCCGCCGAGCCCGGCGCCCATCCCGCTCGCTGCTCGCCGCATGATGAAGAACAGCAGCCCGATCAACAGGATCGTCGGACCGAAGCCGACGAGGATCGTCTCGAGCAGGCCGCGCCCGTCGTCGACCGGCTTGGCGTTGACCTCGACCTTATTGGACTGGAGGAGGTTGGAGAGCGCGTCGGTGTTGGCGAAGGTGGGGACCTCTGTCGAGAAGTTCTCGGTCGCCTTGGCCTTCTTGTCGTCGGGCGGGTACTTGAGCTTCATCCTGAACTCGCCCTGCACCGCGGTGCCCTCCGAGGAGATCGACTTCACGTTGCCCGCCTGGACCTGCTGGAGGAAGGTCGGGTTGTAGGGAACGCGCACGCGCTCCTCGGGCTTGGCGAAGAGCGAGCTCAGCCAGTAGTTGAGCGCGAAAAGGGCGATGATCAGCGCGAAGAAGCGCCAGCCCAAGCGCGGAAGCATCGGCTGCTTGGGCGGCGGGGGAGCGCCCCGGCCGTCGGGGCCCGGCTGGACGCGCCAGCCCGGCGACTTGCCGCGGTCGGGCGGCTGAGGCGGGGTGGCGCCGGGCGGAGGCGGCGCCGGGCGCTCGGGCGCGGGCGCCTGAGCGCGCGGAAGGGGAGCGGGCATGCGGCCCTCCATGCTAGGAGGCGGGGTTAAGCGCGGGGTGAGCGGCGCGGCCTATCCTGCGCCGATGGCCGGTCCGCTGCTCGCCGTCGATGCCCCGTCGCTCCTCTTCCGCGCCTGGTTCGCGCTTCCGGACTCGATCAAGGATGGCTCCGGGCGCCCGGTGAACGCGCTGCTGGGGACCGCGAACCTCGTCCTGTTCGAGGTGGCGCGCCACGCACCACGTGCGGTGGTCCTGTGCTTCGGGGCCGAGGCCGCCGCCTACCGAGTCGACGCGTATCCGCCCTATCACGGCGATCGCGAGGATCCGCCCGACGGCCTCGCCCACCAGTTCGTCGACGCGCACCGGTTCTTCGCCGCCTTCGGGTGGACCTCGGTGCACGACGAGGCGCTCGAGGCCGACGACCTGCTCGGCTCGCTCGCGACGATCGAGGCCGCCGCGGGAGGTCGCGCGCTCGTCCTCACCGGCGACCGCGACATGTACCAGTGCGCGAGCGAGCGGGTCACCGTGCTCTACGTCAAGACCGGCGGATCGAGGGGAGCCGAGGAGGTCAGCCCCGACGAGGTCCGCCGCCGCTACGGCGTCGAGCCCGAGCTGGTGCCCGACTTCATCGCGCTGCGCGGCGACCCCTCCGACGGGCTGCCCGGCGCGAAGGGCATCGGCGAGAAGACCGCCGCCGACCTCCTGCGCCGCCACGGCTCGCTGGAGGGCGCACTCGAGCACTGGGCCTCCGAGCCGCCCCGCGTCCGTGCCGCGCTGCGCGAGCAGGCCGACGAGCTTCGCACCTTCAAGAACATCGCGACCCTGCGCCACCTCGATCTGCCGCGGCCTCGCGACGCTCCGCTCGACACCGACCGCGCCGCCGACGCCGCCCGCGAGCTCGGCATGGAGCAGCTCGCCAAGCGCCTCGGAGGTTGGCGCGCCGTAGCACGGCTTTGCGGCCCTGGAGGGAGCCCCCGATAGACCGTGCAGCGGTTGAAAAAGATGGGACGATCGCGCGACCGCGGCCACTTGCACCACACTCCTTCCGCCGCATAGGCTGTAGCGAGCGATCGCCGGGAGCGCTAGGGCATCTGAAGCGGATCCGATCTGCTGGCGGAGCCGATACGAGGGACGTGCGAAGTGAGCCCACAACCTGACCGAGGGCAGCCCCGGCCTCGACGGCCTTCCCACGACGAAGGGATCGATCGCGCTCGCCTTACGACGATAGGGATTGTCGTGATGGGGTTATTCGCGATCGTCTATGGCCTCTTCGGCGCCCCAGGGAACAAAGGCGAATGCGGCAAGCGTACGCTTGTCAACCTGGCCGCCGGTACAGCGCCAGAGTGGCGACTGGAAAAGAAACCGCAAGCAAAGATTTCGATCGCACTTGACGACTTCGTTGAGCACACACGTTACGGCCGAGCCACGGTCGCGGTAGTCTCGACCAAAGCGAACAAGGACCGGCCGCAACTCCCGCCCAACGCACGCATTGGTGCATTTATCCCGAGCGGTGGCGTAGCAACGGGGGATCGCGACCTTGGATTCACGCCCCTCGCACGAGGACGAAGAGCGCCCGACGGAGCTTCGGTCGACGTCAACGTTTGCGCGAAGCGGCCCGGTGACCGTGGCGAGACTAAGGCGGGGAGATATTCGGGAACCGTCCGCGTTGCGGGCAGGTCGATCACCGGCGTCGAGGTTCCAATCGAGGTCACGGTCAAACGAGATCGCCGCTTCGCGTTTATCGTTGCGATGTTTGCGGCTCTCGCCGGCGCCGTGGCTGCGGGGGCAAACTCAAGGCCCGCAGACGTGTCATCGGAGCAGGTGAAGAAGAAACCGAAGATACACGACGCGCTCTGGTTCATGCCGCTCCTCATCGCTGTTATAGCGGGTACCGCCGCTGGAGTGTTCATCTACGTCGATGACCCTACGTGGGGCGCTGATCTAGCTGGGGATTTGGGCAAGCTCATTGGTGCCTCGCTCGCAGCGGCTACGGGAGGCCTCACCGCTCTCGCTCCCGTATCGCGGGGCGCGCGGCGCACGATCGCTAACACATAGCTATCGATCATCGTGGCCCCGACGACGTCGGTGCGGCACTGCATCTCGCGCACGAACTCTCGGTACTCGCGCGTCAAGAGAAGGTGCCACCGCCGCTCGAGTAAGAGCGCCAGTGCGCGTCGGGTGCCGCGAAGTCGAGGATTGCCGCCAAGCCGCGGCGCTCATAGCCATCCCACATGCGGCGCCGAACTCCTCGGGGTGATCCACGGTCGCGAGACTACGGCGTGAGCGAGGCTACGGCGTGAACTTCACGGTGACCACGTCGCCGTCGCGCATCACGTAGTCGCGGCCCTCCAGGCGCAGCGTGCCGCGCTCGCGCGCCGGGCCGTAGCCGCCCGCCTCCACGAGTGCGTCCCAGCCGATCACCTCGGCGCGCACGAAGCCGCGCTGGATGTCTGAGTGGACCTCGCCGGCGGCGTGCCACGCGGAGAGCCCGCGGCGCAGGTGCCAGGACTGAGCGGGCGAGCCCTCGCCGGCCGTGAAGAACGCGATCTGCTCGAGCAGCGCGAAAGCCTCGCCGACGATGCGATCCAGGCTCGACTCGGCGATTCCCAGGCCCTCTCGCATCGCGGAAGCGTCGTCGTCCTCGAGCTCTCCGAGCTCGCCCTCGATGCGCGCGGAGACCGCGACCGCGCGAGCGCCGTGCGCTGCGGCGTGCTCGGCTATCGCCTCGGGGACCCGGTCCTCGCCCTCCTCGACGTTGGCCACGAAGAGGACGGGCTTGGCGGTCAGGGGATGGAGCGCGCGCAGGGCGCCGGGCGCCCCCTCGGGCACGGGAACGCCGCGAGCCGGAAGGCCCGCCCGCAGCGCTGCGACGAGGTCGCGCAGCCAGGCCTCCTCGGCGACCGCCGCCTTGTCGAGGGAGCGGGCTTGACGCTCGACACGCTCGAGTCGGCGCTCGGCCTGCTCGAGATCCGCGTAGAGCAGCTCGGTCTCGATCGTCTCGACGTCGCGCAGCGGTTCGACCGCCCCCTCGGGGTGGACCACGCCAGGGTCTCGATGGGTCCGCACGACGTGGAGGATCGCGTCGACCTCGCGGATGTTGGCCAAGAAGCGGTTGCCCAGCCCCTCGCCCTCGTGCGCGCCGCGGACGAGGCCGGCGATGTCGTGGACGGCGATCGTGTCGTAGACGACCTCCGAGGCGCCCACCGTCGCCGCCACCGCTTCGAGCCGCGGGTCGACGACCGGCACGATCGCCACGTTGGGCAGGATGGTCGTGAACGGGTAGTTCGCCGCCTGCGCGCCGGCTTGGGTGAGCGCATTGAAGAGCGAGGACTTGCCCGCGTTGGGCAGGCCGACGATGCCGACCTTCATCGCCCAAACGACCCGATGACCGCGCCCAGCGCGGCGCCGGCTATGACGTCGGAGGGGTAATGGACACCCAGCAGCACCCGCGAGAGGGCCATCGCGGTCGCGGGGAGATAGATCGTGCGGCTTCCCACCAGCGGAGCGAAGGCCCGGGCTGCCGCGAAGGAGCCCGATGCGTGGGAGCTCGGAAAGCTCAGCCCGGTCGGCGTGGCGATGAGCGCCGGCAGCTCATCAACGAGAGGCCGCCGCCGTCCGATCACCAGCTTGATCGACGTCGAGGTCACCTGGGCGGCGATCACCGCCAGAGTCGCCCGGCGCCAGCGGTCGCGACGGCGGCGGTCGAGAACAGCCCCGCCGCAGCCGAGCGCCATCCACAACGCTCCGTGCTCGCCGAGAGTCGAGTAGGCGCGGAGCACGCCGATCGTCGCCGGGACGCGCGCGGATGAGCGAATCAGCCGGAAGCCGGCGAGGTCCAGGGCGGCGAGTCCGCGGCGAAGCTGCGCGAGCTGGCTCAGACGGGCGAAGCTGGTCTCGTTCGCGGCGACCCTGCCGGCATCTAGAAACCGACCCGGTGCTCGTTGCGCTCTGTCTGCAGGTAGACGACCTTGCCCAAGTCGAGGCGGACCGTCCCGTCGTCGATCTCCAAGTCGTGCCAGCCGCCGGCCGCCAGCGCGCTGGTGAGGCGATCGAGCGCTTCGGGCTCGACGCGCACCGGCAGGACCTGGCCGCTGGAGAAGCCGATCGTCGCGCGCTCGTGGGTCGCCATCAGTGGTCCTCCGCCGGCTGGACGAGCTCGGTGAGCACGCCGCCCGTCGCCGAGGGGTGGACGAAGGCGACCATCGAGTTGCGGATCCCGCGCCGGGCGACCTCGTCGATCATCCGAACCCCCTCGTCGTTGAGGTCGGCGAGCGTCTGGTTGATGTCCTCGACGCGGTAGGCGACGTGGTGCAGGCCGGAGCCCTTCTTGGCGAGGAACTTCCCGACCGCCGTGTCGTCGGAAAGCGGCGCCAGCAGCTCCACGTGGCTGCCGCCGACGTCGAGCAGCGCGGCCTCGACGCCCTGGTCCTCGACCACCTCGCGATGGGCAGCCTCGAGCCCGAAAGAGCCGTAGAGCGCGAGGCCTTCGTCGATGGACTTGACGGCCACGCCCACGTGATCGATGGCGGCGAACATGCGGCGGGGAGTGTAGTGGCCGAGCGGCAACCGGACGAACGCACGATGCGCGCCTCCGTTCGACGCGCCGGGAGCGGGGTACCCCCTCGAAACTCGAAACGCATGGATCGCGTCGCCCTGATCGTCAACCGCGACAAAGGACCCCGGCGCGGCGCCGGTGGATCGATATTCGCTTCGGGCAGGAGATGCACCGCGTGTGCTCGACCTGGGCCAACAGGCCAGACAAGATCGCCTGTTACCGGGCCGCCACGACGATGTAGTCTTTGACTTCTTGGCGTCAAAGTCAGTCGTCTTGGGTAGCAGCCACACCGGGCGAGCGCAGTTGCAAAGGTTGCTCAGCCCGCCCTTGGCGGCGAGGAAGCGAGGGTCAAGGGGCCGACTGCCAGACGCGAGCTCCGGCCACCGCGCCGAAGAGCGCGATCGCCGTGATCTCGAGGGGTCGCACGTCGAAGTGGCCCGGCAGTTCGCTCAAAGCGCGTTCGGCCAGACCGAGCTCGATCGCCAGCCGCCGCCAGGATTCCGACGGCGGGTGCGGCACAGTGGCTACGCCGACGGGTCTTGCTCTACGGCAGCGGCGGCGATCCCCACAGGCATCGCCGAGCCGGTGCGCGGCGGGCGGACGGGGGCCATGATCTTGTCGATGTCCTCGCGCACCAGGACCTCGTCGCGCAGGAGGGTCTGGGCGAGGGCGTCGAGCTGCTCGCGGTGCCCGGTGATGAGCTTGCGAGCGGCGCGCCGGGCGTGGTCGGCGAGATCCTGGCGCTCGGCGTCGCGGGCGCGTCGCGTCTGCTCGGAGGAGATCGCGCTCACGTCGCCGTCGTCGCTCGCCCGCTGGGAGGTGATGCCGGTGCCCATGGCGTACTCGTCGATCATCGACCGAGCGATCTCGGCCACCCGCCGCAGGTCGTCAGCCGCTCCGGTGGTGACCGCGCCGAAGACGATCGACTCGGCGACTCGGCCTCCGAGCAGGACCGTCATGTAGTCGAGGAGCTCCTCGCCGGTCTTGAGATAGCGGTCCTCGGCGGGGAGGTTGAGGGTGTAGCCGAGCGCCTGGCCGCGGGGGACGATCGAGATCTTGTGGACTCGGTCGACGCTGGGCAGCAGCTCGGCGCACAGCGCGTGGCCGGCCTCGTGATAGGCGACGACGCGCTTCTCGTGCGGATTGAGCGTGCGGCGCGACTGCATGCCGGCCAGGACGCGCTCCAGCGCGGAGTCGAAGTCGCGCATCTCGATCACCGAGCCGTTGCGCCGGGCGGCGAGGATCGCCGCCTCGTTGCAGATGTTGGCCAGGTCGGCCCCGGTCAGCCCCGAGGTCTGGCGCGCGACGAGGTCGAGCTCGACGCCTTCGAGCGGCTTGTTGCGGCAGTGGACGTTGAGGATCCCGAGCCGCCCCTTGACGTCGGGCGGCGAGACGAAGACCTGGCGGTCGAAGCGGCCGGGGCGCAGCAGCGCGGGGTCGAGCTTGTCGAGCAGGTTGGAGGCGGCCATGACCACGAGGTTGTCCGCCCCGGCGAATCCGTCCATCTCGACCAGGAGCTGGTTGAGGGTCTGGTCCTTCTCCCCCGAGGCGTCGCTGCCCCGCCGCCCGCCGACGGCGTCGAGCTCGTCGATGAAGATGATCGCCGGGGGGTTCTTGCGCGCCTCGGCGAACAGCCTGCGGATGCGCGCCGCGCCCAGGCCGGCGAACATCTCGACGAAGGCCGACGCCGACTGGGCGAAGAACTGGGCGCCGGACTCGTAGGCGACCGCCTTGGCCAGCAGGGTCTTGCCCGTCCCGGGCGGGCCGTGAAGGAGGATGCCCTTCGGGACCTTGGCCCCCAGCGCCTTGAAGCGCCCGGGATCGCGCAGGAACTCGACGACCTCGCGCAGCTCGCCCTTGGCCTCGGCGGATCCTGCGATGTCCTCCCAGCCGATCTGCGGAGTGGAGGCCGGCTTTATCTGCTGCGGCTTAGTACGGGGCATGAGCCGCACCGTGCGCCAGATGAGCGCCACGATGAGGCCCATGAAGATGACCGGCAGCCAGGTGTAGAGCCAGCTCTCGACGTCGCTGTAGGCGAACGCGAGCAGGGCGGCGGGCGACGGCTGCAACGGCGTCATGAAATGACTATCGGGCGAAGGGGCCGATCACTCAACCTTCGCCAGCCTCTCGCTGCGCAGCCTTCGGCGACCCACCTTCGCGCAGGGGCACCCGTCGAGGGTGACGACGTCGGCCGTGAAGTCGTTGGAGCCGCGGATGAGCGAGGAGCCCACGCCGTAGGCGTCCACCGGGATGCCGTCGGCCTCGAAGCGCCGGATCCGCTCGGCGTCGAAGCCGCCGGAGACCACGATGCGCACGCCGTCGTGGCCGGCTTCGTCCAGGGCGGCGCGGACCTTCTCGACCAGGCGGGGATTGACTCCGGTGGGCCGGAAGTCCCCCATCTCGTCCCACAGCCCGCGGTCGACGAGCGTCTCCGAGGTGTCCAGCCGCACACCCCAGAGATCCTCGCCCAGAGCGTCGGCGACGGCCAGGGCGGTGTCGATCGAGTCGTTGTCGAAGTCGACGAGCACGGTGATCGTCATCTCCGAGGCGAAGCGCCGCGCGAAGCGCCGCGCCGCCTCGACGGTGTCGCCGCCGAAGGCCGCGATCAGGCCGTGGGGCACGGTCCCCAGGCCGCGGCCGCCCCACCATGAGGCCTGGGCGTCGGTCGACACGCCGATGGCCCCGGCGACGTGCGCCGCCCACCCGTCGCCGGTCTGGACGAGCCAGTGGTCATGGCGTGCGGGGAAGTAGAAGATCGGCTTGCCGTTCGCCGCCTCGACGACCTGCTGGACGTTTCGCATGACCAGCGTGCGCCGGGCCAGGCAGCCGAGGTAGACCGTCTCGAGGTGGGCGAAGAGCGCGTAGGGGCCCTCGATGGTCAGGACGGGCTCGCGCGGCGCGATGGCGTCGCCCTCGTGCAGCGCGCAGACGTCGAGCTCGTCCCAGCCGGGGCGCCAGGAGCCGTCTGGCTCACGGGTTCCGGAGCACAGCTTGAGGACCGCGACGGCCTCGTCGATGCCGCCGAGCACCGATGCGTTCTTCTGGAAGACCTGCATGAGGACGCCGGCGGGGCGGCCGTCCTCCTCGAGCAGCGTCTTTGTGTGGTTGAAGTAGGCATCGGAGTAGTAGCCGTCGCGGATCCGCTCGACGGGAAGGCGGAAGATGTCGGGCGCCAGGCGCTCGCGGATCGGGGTGACGGCCATCAGCGCTCACCCTCGGCGGCCTGAGGCTCGGGTCGCGAGCCGTCCGGCGCGCGGACACCCTCGGCCCGCAGGATCTCGTCGAGGGCGGCGCGGCCGACCTCGAGCTGCTCCTCGGTGGGCTCGCGCGTTCCCAGCGCACGCTGGAGCTCGAAGCCGGGGCGGCGCAGCGCGCGGGCGACTCGGGTGTCGGCGTGGCGCTCGGACCAGGCGAAGACCTCGACCGCGGCGCCCAGCGACGCGAGCGCGACCGCGCCTGCGGCCAGCGGTCCGGGGCGCCGCACGACGCGCCTGAGCAGCGCCGCGCCGGCGAGGTTGGAGACCATCATCGGGACCACCAGGTGCGAGCCGCACCGGTCGTGCTCCTTGGCGGCGTCCTCCGCGTCGGCCTCGGTCTCGTAGGCGCCTATCACCTTGTGCTCGGTCCCGTGGTAGGCGGCCAGTTCGCCGCCGCGCAGCGCCACCAGGGCCGGGGCGAGGGACAACACCGCGGCCGCCACCTCGCCGCCGGTGCCCGCGCGGCGCTTGAGCAGGGAGCCCGCGGCCACCGTTCCCGCGGCGGCCGCGAGCACCCCGCCGTTCTGGAAGGGCAGGCGCGCCTCGGGCAGCGCTCGCTTGACCAGCGGGACGACCGCGAAGGCCTCGGCGAGCCGGGCGACCCCGCGCGCCCCGGGGACCCGCTTGACCCCGCGCACGCGCGGCTTGGCGCCTGAGGCGACGCGGATGGCGCCGTCGGGCGCGCGGACGGCCGCCGCCCAGTGCGTCGGACCGTGGACGAGCAGGCCGTTGGCCAGCGCCATGCCGCCGAGGCGGAGCTTCTCCGGAGGGGCGCCGCCCGGCGCAGTTCGCTCGCCGCCCGCCGCCGCCGCCGGGGCCCGCTCGCCGGCCACCGCGGGTCGGTATGGCTCAGCCATCGCCGCCCTCCTCCCCGAGCATCCGCTGGGCCAGCCAGTCGAAGAAGTCGGCGGCGAAGCCGACGTCGCGCACGTCGATGCGCTCGTCGGCCCCGTGGATGAGCGGGGCCGACTCGTAGAGGGTCATGTGGCGCTGTGGGCAGAATCCGTAGGCGACGCAGTCCGGGAAGGCGTCGCGAAACCAGCGCGAGTCGGTGAACCCGGGCAGCACGACCGGGACGACGGTCGCCTCGGGCTCGCGCTCGGCGACCCATTCGCGCACCGCGTCCATCAGCGCGCCCTCCATGGCGGAGCGGTTGCCCACGACGCACTCGTCGAAGGAGAGCCGGTAGCCGTCCGTGCCGAGCACCTCCTCGACTCGCGCGCGGGCCTCGGACTCCCCGAAGCCGGGAGGGACGCGGCAGTCGACCTTGACGTGCGCTCGCGAGGGGATGACGTTGATCTTCTCCGACGCGGCGAGCCGTGTCGGCGTGATCGTCACCCCGAGCATCGGCTCGATGATGAAGGCCAGCCCGGGGTCGCGCTCGCGCAATCGCTCCAGCGCCGCCTCGGGATCCCCGTCGGCGGGCTCTCCGAGCGCCTCGAAGAGCGCGCGCGGCTCCTCGGTCAGGTCGAAGGACGGCTGCCGGCGCATCCGCTCGATCAGCGGCGCGAGCTTGAGCACGGCGTTGTCGCCCATGCGCGGCATCGACGCGTGGCCCGCGACGCCCTCGGCGGTCACGGTGAAGCGAAAGACGCCCTTCTCCGCGCAGCAGACTCCGAACACCCGGCGGCCCTCGAAGGGCAGGACAGAGCCGCCGCCCTCGTTGATCAGGTAGTCGCAGCGCACCTTCTCGGGGTGCTCCTCGCACAGGAACTGCACGCCGTAGCGGCCGCCGGCCTCCTCATCGGAGACGCACATGACCAGCAGCTCGCCCCGGGCCGGGCGCCAGCCCTCGCGGGCCAGGCGCACTGCGGCGGCGACCTCGGCGGCGACCTGGCCCTTCATGTCCAGCGCTCCCCGTCCCCATACGGCGCCGTCGGCGACATCCCCCGACCACGGATCCCGGCTCCACTCCTCCGGCGTGGCCAGGACGGTGTCGACGTGGCCCAGGAAGCCCAGCGTCGGGCCGACGGCCTCCCCGCGCAGTCGCGCGAGGAGGTTCGGGCGGGCCGGGTCGAGCGCCAGCAGCTCGCAGTCGAACCCTGCTGCGTCGAGCAGGCGGTGGAGGTGGTCGATCGCCTTCGCCTCGGCGCCGGGCGGGTTGACCGTGTCGAAGCGGATCAGCTCGCGCAGCAGCTCGACGGCCTCGTCCTGGAGCCCAAGGTCACCCACGGGGGCAATGCTACGCGGCCCGTAGACTCGCGCGGGTGCGGATGACCGTCGCATCGGGGGCCGACTCCGGCAAAGTCGTGCTGTTGAGCCCGGGCGGTCGGCTGAGCGTCGGGCGCGGCCGCGACTGCGATGTCGTGCTCCACGACCCCAAGGCCTCGCGCCGGCATGTGGAGCTCAGCGCCCAGCCCGACGGGCGGATCGTGCTCGCCGACCTGGGGTCGAGCAACGGCACGTGGGTCAACGGCCAGCGCTATGACACGCCGGTCTCCCTACGCGGCGACGAGCGGTTGTGGGTGGGGGACTCCGTGCTCGACCTCGCCCCCGAGCCGCCTCCGACGCCCGGGGGCGGGCAGCAAGCCGTCGCTCCAGAGCGACCCGCCACGCAGAGCCAGATCCGGCGGCGCAGCTCGCAGATCGCCGACATCGCGCTCATGCGCCCACCCGCCCAGGCCGCGCAGGCCCCCTCCCTCGAGGGAACCGAGCGCACCATCAGCCGCTCGCTGCTCGTCGGGGCGATCCTCCTCTTCGCGTTCCTGGGCGGGCTCACGCTGCTATTCATCGGGGTCGAGACGGGCCCGGTCGCCTTCGGCGTGGCCGTGCTGCTCGCCTTCCTGCCCGTGCCCTTCTACCTCGCCCTGACCCTGTGGGTCGACCGCAACGAGCGCGAGCCGATGTGGATGATCGTGCTCACGTTCTTCTGGGGGGCGTGCGTAGCCGTTTTCATCGCGCTGATCCTCAACTCGGCGGGAGAGCTGGTGGTCGGCTCGCTGGCCGGCGAGGACATCGGCGAGCTCTACGGCTTCTCGATCTCCGCCCCGGTGGTCGAGGAGAGCTCCAAGGCGCTGGTCCTCCTGATCATCTACCGCCGCTTTCGGCCCGAGTTCAACGGCGTCCTGGACGGGATCGTCTACGCGACCATCGTCGGCCTCGGCTTCGCGGCGACCGAGAACGTCCTCTACTACGGCCGCGGGCTGATGGAGGACCTCGACGACGGCAAGCTCTTCAGCTCCGACGACATCGGTGTCTCGCTCGGCGTCTTCATCGTGCGCGGGATCTTCTCGCCCTTCGCCCACCCGCTGTTCACCGCGATGACCGGCATCGGGCTCGGAATCGCCAGCCAGGCGACCAAGGGCTCGACGCGGTTCTGGGCGCCCGTCGGCGGGCTGGCGGGAGCGATGTTCCTCCACAGCCTGTGGAACACCTCGGCGATCTTCGGTGTGGTGTTCCTGCTCGTCTACCTGTTCATCCTCGTGCCGCTGTTCGTCGGGCTGCTCTTCGTCATCCGCGGAACGCTCAAGCGGGAGCGGCGGACCATCGGCCAGTACCTCGCCTACGACGTGCAGCAGGGCGCACTCACCCCCGCCGAGCTCTACGTCCTCACCGACGGACGATTGCGCAAGCGAGCGCTCCAGGAGTCCCAGAACGAGGGCGGAAAGCCCGGGCGCAAGCTGCGGCGCGCCTTCCACCAGGCGGCCTCGGAGCTCGCCTTCCTGCGCGAGCGCATCGCGCGCGGCATCCTGCCCTGGGAGTCGGGCAGCGCCGAGCAGCACCAGCGCTACGAGTCCGTGTTCCGCGACCTCCGGGGCCGGCTCGGGCCTCTGGCCTTCCTCCCGGCGGAGACGTTCCGGGGCGGCGCGGGCGCCGGCGGACAGTACGCGGGCCAACCGCAGGCCGCCGGGGCCGGCTACGCGGCGCAGCCGCAGTATCAGCCCCAGCCACCTCAGCCCCAATACCAGCCCCACCCCACCGCCTACGGCGCCGCTCCCGCGGGCTACGCCGCTCCGCCCCCCGCGCGGATGCCCGTGCCCCAGCAGCCCCCGCCGCTGCCGGCGCCGGCGCCGCGAGATTGGTGGCGGCAGTAGGTAGGTACGCGGTCCGATACATCGGCTAGCGTTGTATACTGCCGACCATGGCGGCCCCAGTGCTGCGTGAGCCGACCTACTTCATCCTTGCCGCGCTACTCGACGGACCCCTTCACGGCTACGCGGTCGCGCAATCCGCGAGGGAGCTCTCGGGCGGCGCGGTGGACCCCACCGCCGGCACCCTGTACGGCGCGCTCGACCGCCTGGTGGGGCAAGGGCTGGTCGAGGTGGACCGGGAGGAGATCGTCTCCGGTCGACGCCGCCGGTATCACCGGCTCTCTGACCGAGGCCGCGAGGTTCTCGTCGACGAGGCGGCGCGGCTGAGAGCGGCGGCCGAGGTTGTCCAGCGCCGGGCCGCCGGGGTCAATCCGTCCCCGTCCCTCCCTCTACAGAGAAAGGCGAGGCTCGCATGATGAACCGCCTCATCGACCGGCTTCTCCTCATCTGCCTGCGGGCGTACCCGCGGACTCATCGCGAGCGAGATGGCGAAGTCCTCCTGTCTCTCGCGCACGAACTTCACGCCGGCGGCTCCTCGCCGTGGCGCGAGGGGGCCGGCCTGGTCCGGGGCGGTGTGGCCGAGCGCCTTCGACTTCGGTGCCGCGGGCTCGTCGGCGCGCCGTGGCGCGCCGCCCTGGCGAGACTGGCGCTGCCCCTCGCTGCGGTGAGCCTTGCCGTCTGGGTGGCGGGCGTTGGCAGCGTCGACCCCGTGCCGACTCCGCGTGCCCTTGTTCCTCTGTCGGATGCTGCGCTGCCCGCAGTGTGGATCTGGCTGTTCGCCAGGTTCGCTGGACCCGCCGGCACAGAAGTGGGGAGCCTGCTGGTCGCCGCCCTGTTCGTCCTCGCCGCCTTCGTGGTGATCTGGTGCGCGTTGCGCCGTCGCCACGATCCGGTTGGAGCGACCCTCAGTGCGATCGTCCTCGCCATCGCCGCCCCGGCAGGCGTTGTGCTCCTCCCAAGCCTGCTTCCGTACGACGGGGCCTGGGATGGGGTGGGAATCGCGGCTCTTGTCGCCGCTGGGGTGCTGGCCCCCATCGCGTGCGCAGCTCTCGTGGGATGCGGGAGCGCCGGGTCAACGTCCGTGTGAGCGCCCACCCTCGGCGTCCAGCGCTCCGATGCGTTCGCCGATCCGAAGCAGTTCCGCCCCGACCGGTTCCTCGATCAACCGGCACCTCCGTACATCAGGCCTAGGTCCATCGGACATCTCCGCAGCGCGTCCCGCGCTTCTTGCTCGCGACCATCCTGCCCTGCCAGAAGCAAGGCAAGACCACACCAGCCGGTGGTCTGGCCGTCGTCGATCGCGCTGCGGTAAGCCTCCTCGGCATCGCGCCCGCGGCCGGGCTCGTCGGCCAGCAGCGCGCCGAGAAGGAGCCACGCCTCGCTGAAGCCGGCGTAGGCCGCCAGGCGAAAGCCCTGACCCGCCTCGCGCTTGCGGCCAGGCTGAGCGGCGAGGGCGAAAGCGATCAGCGGCAAGCCCTCCATCACCCCGGCCTGGACGGCCTCGCGGAAGCAGTCCTCCACTTCACGCTCGCGGCCACCCTGCGCGGCCAGCAACATGCCCAACGCAAACCACGCCCAGTCATCCCCGGCGTCGATCCTCTCGCGATACTCGGCCTCGGCCTCGGGCCCGCGCTCGAACGCCTCGGCCAACAGCGAGCGGACGTCCTCGGCGAGGTGCTCGACCCCCTCCCCGGCCGCCAGCATCAGAGCGAGGATGGACCACGCCCTGGAGTGACCGGCATCGACCGCCGCGCGGTAGGTCAGCTCCATATCGCCCTCGCGGCCGCCCTGCATGACAAGCAGCGTGCCCAGGTTGACCAAGGCGTCACTGTTGCCGGCCGCGATCGCCTCGCGGTAGGCCTTCTCGGCCTCGTCCTCGCGGCCGGGCTGCCTGAGAAGCAGCTGTCCGAGGTTGTTCAACGCGAGTGGGTTGCCCGCGTCGATCGCCTCGCGGTAGGCCGCCTCCGCCTCCTCCTCGCGGTCAGGCTGGTTGGCCAACAGGAAGCCGAGGTGGTTCCACACCATGCTGTTTCCCAGGCTGGCTGCCTTGCGGTACGCCGCCTCAGCCTCGCGCTCATGGCCCGGCTGCTTGGCCAGCAAGTAGCCCAGGGCGCCCCAGCCGTCGGTGTCCCCGGCCTCGATCGCCTCCCGGTAAGCCGCCTCCGCCTCCTCCTCGCGGCCCGTCTGCCTGACCAATACGTAGCCGAGGGCGCCCCAGCCGTCGGTGTCCCCGGCCTCGATCGCCTCCCGGTAAGCCGCCTCCGCCTCGCCCTCGCGACCAGGCCGCTCGGCGCACAGGTTGCCGAGGTCCACCCAAGCCTCGGTGTCCCCGGCCTCGATCGCCTCGCGGTAAGCCGCCTCCGCCTCCTCCTCGCGGCCCGGCTGCGCGGCGAGGAATAAGCCGAGGTTGCGCGGCGCCGAGGTGTTCCCCGCCTCGATCGCCTCGCGGTAGGCCGCCTCCGCATCGTCCTCGCGGCCAGGCAGCTTGGCCAGGAGCCGCCCGAGGGTGTTCCAGGCGTCGGTGTCGCCGGCCTCTATCGCCTTGCGACAGATCGCCTCCGCTTCCTCCTCGCTGCCCGGCTGCTCGCCGAGGAGCACGGCGAGATTACGCGGCGCCAAGCTGTTGCCGGCCGCGATCGCCTCGCGGTACGCCGCCTCCGCCTCGCCCTCGCGGCCGGGCTGCTTGGCCAGCAGCCATCCGAGGTTGTTCCACCCCATGCTGTCCCCGGCGCCGGCCACCTCGCGGTAGGCCTGCTCAGCCTCGTCCTCGCGGCCAGGCTGCTCGGCGAGGAGCTCGGCGAGATTGACCGCCGCCAAGCTGTTCCCCGCCCCGATCGCCTCGCGATACGCCGCCTCCGCCTCCTCCTCGCGGCCAGGCTGCTCGGCCAGCAAGTAGCCGAGACTACGCCAGGCGTCGGTGTAGCCGGCCTCGATGGCCTCGCGGTGAGCCGCCTCCGCCTCCTCCTCGCGGCCAGGCCAGTCGGACAGCAGCAGGCCGAGATTGTCCAATGCCTTGGAGCTGCCCGACTCGATCGCCTCGCGGTAAGCCGCCTCCGCCTCCTCCTCGAGGCCAGGCTGCTTGGCCAGCAGCCATCCCAGGCTGTTCCACGCCAAAGGCGCAAAGTCGGCGTGCCCGGACTCGATCACCCGCTCATAGGCGACGCGCGCGCCGGCGTGGTCGCCCTGCTCGCTGAGCAGGCGCCCGAGCTCGAACGTCGCTTTGACCTCCTCGTCGGGCTGCTCGGAGCTCACCTGTGGATCGTACGCGCGCTGGGCCCCTGCGCCATGCGCCACCCCGGTTGGCGAGCAGGACTCCGGGTGCGCGACGCTCGCCGGCGAAGCAACCTTCGCTGGATCTATCGCCACACGCTTGACGCGATCCGAAGGAGCGACATTCGTCAGCGTCTCGAGGCGCGACGCTGGACGGATCGTCCCGCCCACTCACACCAAGACCTGTACCCAGCACCCGACCGCGGCGACCAGCAGCACCACCGCGATAGCCCGGATCAGCTGACGCTCCGAGAGCCGCCCGGTAAGCCGTGCACCGAGGAGGGCGCCGGGAATCGAAGCGGCAGCGCCGACGAGAAGGAGGTCGAGGTCGGGCGCCGCGGACGGGAGGTGAGCGAGCGCACCCGCCAGGCCGACGAGCACCCCGACGGCGAGGTTCGTCCCCACCGCCCGCTGAGCTGTCTCGCCAACGAGCTTGAGCAGGGCCGGCATCCGCAGCGATCCGAGGATGAGCCCGACGATTCCGCCGAGCAGGCCGATGAGGGCGCCGCTGACGATCGCCGCGCGGATGTCGAGCGGGGGGTCGGCCGGCGCGCCGGGACGCGGCGCGGGGCGCTCCCAGCGCAAGAGGTCGAAGGCGCTGTAGAGCAGGACCGCGCCGATGATCGCGAGCAGGATGTCCCCGGGAAGCAGGCCGGACGCGTAGCCGCCGACCAGCGCGCCGGCGATCGACGGCGGGGCCATCCAGCCGAACAGCCACCAGTTGATGCGCCCCGCGCGAATATGGGTCGCCCCCGCGGTCGCGGCGGCGATACCGCTGATCGCGATGTTGGTTCCCGCTCCGGCCGCGGGCGAGGAGGCGAGCAGCAGCACGAGCGGCAGGCGGATGTTGCCGAGCACGAGCCCGACGAGGCCGCCGCCGAGGGCGACCAGGAAGCACCAGAGGACGAGGGCGAGATACTCCATGGGCTGATGGAACGGCTCTTCGAGACCGCGGGCGACGAGGCTCCCCGCGGGCGCACGCCGGTCCCTCCGTCGGAGGGCCCCCTCGCGGTGCGCATGCGCCCGACCTCGCTCGACGACGTTATCGGACAGGAGCACCTCCTCGCCCCGGGCTCGGCGCTTCACCGGGCGATCGAGGTGGGGCGGCCCCACTCGATGATCCTCTACGGCCCGCCGGGCAGCGGGAAGACGACCCTCGCCCGCATCGTGGCGACCAACGCGCGGGCGGCCTTCGAGGAGGCCAGCGCGGTGGAGGCGGGGCGCGCGGAGGTTCGCGCCGTCCTCGAGCGCGCCGCCCACCGGCGGCAGAGCTCCGGCGAGCCGACGATCTTCTTCCTCGACGAGATCCACCGTTTCAACAAGGCCCAGCAGGACGCGCTGCTCCCCGCGGTAGAGGAGGGCCTGGTGACCCTGATCGGAGCGACCACCGAGAACCCCTACTTCGAGGTCAACAGCGCCCTGCTCTCGCGGGCGCAGGTCTACGAGCTGCGGCCGCTGACCGCCCAGCACGTCGAGGCGCTCCTTCGCCGGGCGCTCGAGCGCGGAGAATGCGGCGCGGCCGAGGTACCCGGCGAGGTGCTCGAGTTCGTAGCCGGGCGGGCGGGGGGCGACGCCCGCGCCGCGCTGGCCGCGCTCGAGCTCGCCTGCGAGACGGCCGCCCCGGACGCGGTGACCCTCGAGCACGCCGAGGACGCGATGCAGCGAAAGGCGCTGCGCTACGACAAGACGGGCGACCAGCACTACGACACGATCTCGGCGTGGATCAAGGCGACCCGAGGCTCTGACCCCGACGCGTCGCTCTACTACCTCGCGGTCATGCTCGAGGGCGGGGAGGACCCGCGCTTCGTGGTGCGCCGCATGATCGTCCTCGCCTCCGAGGACATCGGCAACGCCGACCCCCAAGCGCTCGAGATCGCCGTCGCCACCGCCCACGCCGTCGAGCACGTAGGGCTCCCTGAGTGCCAGTTCGCCCTCGCCCAGGCGGCGATCTACCTCGCGCTCGCTCCGAAGTCAAACGCTGCCACGGGCGCGATCGGCGCGGCGCGGCGCCACATCCGCGACCACGGAGCCAAGCCGCCCCCGTCCCACCTTCAGTCCGCCGCCTACCCGGGCGCGGCGCAGCTCGGGCGGGGCCAGGGCTATGACTACCCGCACGGGAACCCGGGTCACCTCTCCGCGCAGGAGCTGATGCCCGAGGGATTGGAGCACGAGCGGTTCTACGAGCCCGACGACGCCGAGGCGGCTCTGCGTGAGCGCCTCGAGAAGATCAGGCGAGGCCGTGGACGCTAGGTGTGCTACGCTGTGCCACCGCAATGGATGTCTCCGTGCGAGAGCTGCGCAACCACACCGGTCGCGTCATTGCGGCCATAGAGAGCGGCGAGCATGTCGTCCTGACCGTCCACGGTCGCGCCGTTGCCGACATCGTGCCGCGCAACCAGCGGTCCGAGCGGCGGCCGAGCGAGCGGCTGGTGAGTGATCTTGAGGAGATCTCGTCCTTGGCCGGGCGACTGGAAGTAGAGTCGAGCGAGGACGACTTCAGCGTCGGGCTCACGACCG
Organism: Solirubrobacterales bacterium; assembly: GCA_038199375.1. Classification (GTDB taxonomy): domain Bacteria; phylum Actinomycetota; class Thermoleophilia; order Solirubrobacterales; family Solirubrobacteraceae; genus JBBPZA01. The sequence goes on from JBBPZA010000059.1 coordinate 59,509, forward strand.
ACGACATGCTGCGATGAGCGGATACCTCGCCGATACGAGCGTGTTCGTGGCTGCCGAGCAGCGGCGCCCGCTGGGGTCGCCTCCGGCCGGCGAGGCGCGCGTGTCGGTGGCGACGCTCACCGAGCTGGGCGTGGGCGTGCGCAGAGCGCAGAGCGAACAGCTGCGCGAGCTGCGTGAGGCGACCCTTGCGCGCGCGCGCCGCTTCATCCCACTGGCCTACGACGAGCTCGTCGCCGAGCACCTAGCCGAGCTGCTGGCCGCGGCACACGCAAAGCGGCGGCGCGCGGGAGCGATGGACGCGATCATCGCCGCCACCGCGCTGGCACACGGCCTGACCGTTTGGACGCAGGACGACGATTTCGAGGTGCTCTCCGAGCTTGCCGAAGCTCTGCACGTTCACCGCGGCTGACGACCCGACGCCGCGCGCGCGATACTCACCCGGCGTGGCGCCGACGTCCACCATCGCGCAGGGCCTCGAGTCCCGCAGCCCGACCACCGGCGAGCTCGTCGGCGCGGTCCGGACGACGCCGGCCGACGGGGTAGCGGCCGTCGTCGACGAGGTTGTCCACGTCCAGGCCGTGTGGGCGCAGCTCGGGCTCGGCGACCGTGGCAAGTACCTGCGCAGGGCGGCCCAGGCGATCATCGACCTCACCGAGGAGATCGTCACGCTGATCTCCTCAGAGCAGGGCAAGCCTCGCACCGAGGCCTACCTGATGGAGGTCCTGCCCACCATCGACGCGCTGCACTGGATGGCCGACCAGGGGCCGCGCATCCTCGCCGACGAGCGGATCCCAACCCCTCAGCCTCTGTTCAAGACCAAGCGCTCGGCGTTCACCTACGAGCCGCTCGGCGTCGTCGCCGTCATCGCGCCGTGGAACTACCCGTGGACCATCCCGCTCCAGGAGGTCGCCATGGCGCTGATGGCGGGCAACGGGGTCGTGCTCAAGCCGGCCTCGCTCACGCCGTTGACGGGCGAGCGGATCGCCGAGGTCTTCGCGCGAGCCGGGGTGCCCGAGGGGATCGTGCGGGTGGTGCACGGTCCGGGGACGGGCGACGCGCTGGTGCGCTCGAAGGGCATCGCGAAGGTCTTCTTCACGGGTTCGGTGGAGACGGGCCGCAGCGTCGGGGAGGCGTGCGCACAGGCGATGAAGGGCTCTGTGCTCGAGCTGGGCGGCAAGGACCCGATGATCGTCCTCGCCGACGCCGACCTCCCGCATGCGATCGACGGAGCGCTCTGGGCGGGCTTTGCCAACGCGGGTCAGAGCTGCTCGGGAATCGAGCGCGTCTACGTGATGCGCGAGGTCGCCGACCGCTTCGTCGCCGGCGTGGTGGAGGGGGCGCGCCGGCTGAAGCTGGGCGACCCCCTCGACCCCGGCGTCGAGGTGGGTCCGATGACCTCCCGCGAGCAGTTCGACAAGGTCCGGGAGCTCGTCGACGACGCCGTGGCGGCGGGCGCGTCGCTGGAATGCGGCGGGCCGGTCGACGTGCCCGGACTGCCGGAGGCGGCCTTCTACTCCCCCGCCGTGCTCACCGGCGTCACCCACGAGATGCGGATCATGCGCGAGGAGATCTTCGGTCCGGTCCTCCCGGTGATGGTGGTTGCCGACGACCACGAGGCCGTCCGCCTGGCCAACGACTCGAACTTCGGCCTGGGCGCGTCGATCTGGACCCAGGACCGGCCGAAAGCCGAGCGGATGGCGCGCGAGGTGCAGGCGGGCATGGTGTGGATCAACGACCACATGTACTCCCACGGCGCGTGTCAGTGCTCGTGGGGTGGGATCAAGGACTCGGGGCTCGGGCGCAGCCACTCGAAGTTCGGCTTCTATGAGTGCGTGAACGTCAAGCTGCGGGTGTGGGAGCCGTCGTGGACGCGCGACCTCTGGTGGCAGCCCTACGACGCAAAGCTCGATCGCGCCGCTCGCGCCGTCGGCGAGTACCTCTACGGCCGCGAGGCCGACCGCCCGCGCGCGCTGCGCCAGGGCGCCCTTCCCCTTCTGACCGTCGCCCGGCGCATGGCCCGCGACGCACTGCGGCGATGAACCTCCTGGTCGGCGCGGAGCTCGCCGGTCACCGCACCTCCGAGCTCTCCGACGACCAGGAGTTCCGGCCAGAGGGAATGGTGATCGGGACGATGGACTACATCGCCCCCGAGCAGCTGCAGGGCACCCAGGTGGACGGCCGCGCCGACGTCTACGCGCTGGGCTGCGTGCTCTACGAGATCCTCGCCGGCCAGGTCCCGTTCCCGCGCGACTCCCGCGCGGATCGACCCCGACACCGACGTGGAGGACGACTACGTGCAAACCGGCGCGGACATCGGCGCGTTCGCCGTGGGCGAAGGGGGCGTATGGGTGATCCAGCCCAAGCAGGGGACGGTCACCTTCGTGGATGCCAAGACGGACAAGGCGGGCTCCCCCATCCGCGTTCCCGGTGACCTGGACCAGATCGCGGCCGGCGGCGGCGCCGTATGGGTGAGCAGGACCGACAGCACCACGATCGCGGTCATCGACCCCGCCTCCAAGAAGGTCGACGCCAGCGCGGTGAGGCTCGGCAAGAAGGCCGGGGGCTTGACGGTGCGCGACCAGGTGCTCTACGTCGGAACCCGCAACGACATATCGCGAGTCGACACCGTCTCAGGCGTCGTGGGCAAGGCGTTTCCCGACCCTCCGGGTGCGTCGGGCGCCGCCGTGGGCGCCGGCTCCCTCTGGCGCTCGTTCCCGATCGAGCGCACGGTAGACCGGACCGACCTGAAGTCCGGCAAGCGCATCGGCGAGCCGATCAAGGTTCCCCTCCGCCCGGACAGCGTCGCCTTCGGCCTGGGCAAGCTCTGGGCAGTCGACTCGAAGGCGGGAAGGATGGTCGCGATCGAGCCGTAGCGCTGTTGCGCGCTGGGCGCTACGCCGCGGCTCGGGCGCTGGGGGCGTGCCGGAGCCGGCCGGGCAGGAGCGGGACCAGGACGCGTCGCGTGTACTCGGCGCCGCCCCGCAGGGCAAGGCCGCGCGCTGGGTCCCATCGGAAGCCGTACAGGCGCCGGATGCGGGATGGAAGCAGGCCGATGGTGACCTGGTTGACGGTCTCCAGCAGAGGTCGGGCCCAGAGGGAAACGGGCGGGTGCATGACGATGTCGATCGCGAGCCGGCGCGCCTCCTCTGAGACGTGGAGGTCGTCGCCTCCGATCATGGCTCCCATGTAGTCGTCGAAGTCCTCGATCGCTTCGGGCATCTCCTCGTCGCGCAGGGCGAACAGGCGGCCGATCTGCCGGTAGTCGCTCCAGTAGTCGCCGCGCTGTGCTGGGCTCAGGCTGCCCACGTAGCGCTGGTAGACGGTGAGGGCGGAGTCGGCGAGCGTCGCGAGAATCCACAGCAGCAGCTCCGGGTCGTCCGCCGCGTAGGGGGTTCCGGCCGGGAAGCGGCCCGCGGGCTCTGAGAGCTCGCCGCGAACGCGGCGGTGCATGGCGCGCACGCGACGGGTCAGGCGGTCGGCCTGCTCGCGAGGGCCCCAGGCGATCGCGTCCATGACCGCCGCGGTTCGGTTGAGGCGCTCGTAGGGCTCGTCGAGCGCGCCCGTATGGGCGAAGAACCCGGCGAAGGCCACGGGGTGGGTCGCCTGCATGAGCAGGGCCCGCGGCCCCGAGAGCGCGACCACGGACTCGCGATGCACGCGCCGCAGCATGGAGTCGTCGGTGAAGTAGGAGCGCTCGGTCATCCCTGTGGAGGTGTACGCGGACTACCCTTCTAGAGACCATGCCCGCACAGGCCTACGCCGGAAAGGATTGCGTCTGCCAGCTGCGCAGGGGGATCTGCGACCAGTCCTGCGTGCAGGGGATGCTCGAGACGCCGTTCTACATCGCCTGCCTGCGGCTGACCGGCCGGCGCTGCGTGGTGGTCGGCGGGGGCGAGGTGGGCCTGGAGAAGGTCGAGGGCCTGCTGGCCTGCGACGGCGACGTGGTCCTGGTGGCGCCGGAGGCCGAGCCCGCGCTGGTCGAGCTCGCCGCCGAGGGGTCGATCCGCTGGGAGCGCCGCGCCTACGAGCCGGCCGACCTCAAGCGCACGTTCATCGCCATAGCGGCGACCAGCGACACCGACGTCAACATCCGCGTCTTCGACGACGCCGAGCGCCGGGCGATGCTCGTCAACGTGGTCGACGTGCCCCCGCTGTGCAACTTCATCCTGCCGGCCATCGTGCGGACGGGTCCACTGGCCATCGCGATCTCCACAGCCGGCGCGTCGCCGGCGCTGGCCAAGCGGATGAAGCGCGAGGTCTCTGAGCTCTTCGGCGAGGAGTACGCGCGCCTCGCCGTCCTGCTCAACGAAGCGCGGGGGTGGGCGAAGGGCACCCTTCCCACCTATCAGGACCGCAAGGCGTTCTTCGAGGGGATCGTCAACGGCGATCCCGATCCGATCGACCTCCTGCGCGCCGGCGACGAGCCCGCCGTCCGGGATCTCGTCGCCGCGGCGCAGAGGGTTCACGCGCCGGCGTGAGCAAGCCGCTCACCCGCCTCTCTCCCGCCGATGCCGCCCGCGTCAGCGGCGCCCCATGAGCGACTCCCTCACCCATCTCGACGCCTCCGGTCGCGCCCGCATGGTCGACGTCGGCGCCAAGGCCGTAAGCGACCGCCGGGCCGTCGCGAGGGCGGTGGTGCGGATGGCGCCCGGGACCGCCGCCGCGGTGGCCGGCGGCGACGCGCCGAAGGGCGACGTGCTCGGCGCCGCGCGCCTCGCGGGCATCCAGGCCGCCAAGCGGACCGCCGAGCTCATCCCGCTCTGCCACGTCCTTCCGCTCTCCTTCGCCGGCGTGGAGGGAGAGGTCGACCAGGCGGCCGGGACGGTGACGCTCCTCGCCGAGGCGCGCACGAGCGCACAGACCGGCGTCGAGATGGAGGCGATGACCGCCGCGGCGGTCGCCGCCCTGACCGTCTACGACATGGTCAAGGGCATGCAGCGCGACGTCGAGATCCTCGAGGTCGTCCTGTTGGAGAAGGTCGGGGGCAAGAGCGGACACTGGCGCCGCGAGGGATGAGGGCGGCGGTCATCACGATCTCGACGCGGGTCGCCCGCGGGGACGCCGAGGACCTCTCCGGCGCCCGCCTTGCCGAGCTGACCCGCGAGGCCGGCGCCGAGGTGGTGGCGGCGGAGGTCGTCACCGACGACCGCGCGCTCATCGAGGCGCGCCTGCGCCACCACGTCGAAGCCGGCTGCACGTTCGTCTTCACCACCGGCGGCACCGGGTTCACCCCTGACGACGTGACCCCGGAGGCCAGCCGGGCCGTCATCGAGCGCGACGCGCCGGGCTTCGCCGAGACCCTGCGCGCCGAGTCGCGCCGGCATACGCCGCTTGGGATCTTGACTCGCGGCGTGTCGGGCATCGCGGGCCGAACGCTGATCGTCAACTTCCCCGGCAACCCCAGGGCGATCGACGAGCTGTTCCCGGTACTGGCGCCCACGCTCGAGCACGTAACCGAGACGCTCAACCGTTGATCAGGCCGTACGCTCGGCAGCAATGGCATGCGCGATCGAGCTCGAGGCACTGTCCCGGGACTACGGCGAGCGCACCGCGCTGGCCGACGTCAGCGTGGCGCTCGAGGAGGGCGCGACGCTCGCGGTCCTCGGCCCCAACGGGGCGGGCAAGACGACCCTGTTGCGGATCCTGGCGACGCTGCTGAGGCCCCACCGCGGCGCGGCGCGCGTGCTCGGGCGAGAGCTGCCACGGGAGGGGTGGACCGTACGGGGGCGGATCGGGTTCCTCGGCCACGACCCGCTGCTCTACCGCGATTTGACCGCGCGCGAGAACCTGCGCTACCACGCACGGTTGCACGACGTCGGCGAGCAGCGCGTCGACGAGGTCCTGGATCAGGTCGGGATGGCCCGGCGCGCCGACGAGGCGCTTCGCCTTCTCTCGCGGGGCATGGTCCAGCGCCTGGCCGTCTGCCGGGCGGTGCTCCACGATCCCGAACTGCTGCTCCTCGACGAGCCGACCTCGCACCTCGACCCGGCCGGCATAGAGCTGGTGGAGCCGCTGATCGGCCGCTCGTCGGGGCGGACCCGCGTGGTCGTCAGCCACGATCCGGGCGGGTCGGTCGCCGAAGCGGACGTCGTCCTCGGGCTCAAGCGCGGTCGCGCGGAGCTCGTCGCCGAGGCCCGGAGTGTGGGGGAAGTGGAGCTCCGAGGGCTCTACCGGTGACCCGCGCCGCCCTTGCCGTGCTGCGAAAGGACCTGCGCGCGGAGCTTCGGACTGGCGAGACGGTGCCCGCGATGTGCCTGTTCGCGGTCACGACGCTCGTCGTCTTCCATTTCGCCTTCAATCGGGAGAGCGTCGAGGGCGATCTTGCCGCCGGCATCCTGTGGGTGACCGTGCTCTTCGCCGCCGTGCTCGGGATCAACCGGCTCTTCGTCGCCGAGCGCGAGCAGGGCGGCTTCGACGGCTTCCTCCTCGCCCCGGTCGACCGCACCGCGATGCTGGTTGCCAAGGTGGTTGCGCTGCTCGCGTTCCTGGTCGCCGTCGAGCTCGTGACCGTTCCCGCCTTCGCCCTCCTCCTGCTCGAGCCGGCGCCCGACCCTCGGCTGATCGCCGTCCTCGCCCTTGGCGACCTCGGCATCGCCGTCGTAGGGACCCTCACCTCCGCGCTGGCCGTCCAGACCCGTGCGCGAGACCTCATCGTCCCGATCGTCACCCTTCCGCTCCTGCTCCCGGTGATCATCGCCGCGGCGTCGGCCGCCAGCCCCCTGTTGGGCGGCGCGGGCGCCGGCTCCGTACCCATGAAGTGGATGGCCGTGCTCGGGCTCTATGATCTGATCTTCGGCCTGATCGCCTACGCGGTGTTCGACTTCCTCCTGGAGGATTGACATGTACGGCAGAGGGTTGCCCCTACTCGCGGCCGCGGCCTGCGTTGTCCTGACGGCCGGCTTCGGGCTCGCCGTCTTCTACGCGCCCAGCGACCTCGACCAGGGGCTCATCCAGAAGATCTTCTACCTCCACGTGCCGCTTGCCATCGTGACCCTCGGGGGGTTCGTCGCCGGCGGCGTGTTCGCGATCGGGCACCTGCGCACGGGCGACCGCCGCTGGGACGTGCGGTCGTACGTGTCGATCCACCTGAGCCTCGTGCTCGGGGTCGCCGTCCTGCTCACCGGCGCCATCTGGGCGCGCGCATCATGGGGCACGTGGTGGGAGTGGAAGGAGCCCACGCTGGTCTCCTTCCTCGTCGTCTTCCTCCTCTATGCGACCTACCAGCCGCTGCGCTTCTCGATCGAGGACCCCGAGCGCCAGGGCCGCTACGCGTCGGTCTTTGCCATCACCGCCGGGGCCTTCGTCCCCCTCAACTTCATGGCGGTGCGCCTGGCCGAGCCCCTCATCCATCCGCGCGTCTTCGCCGCCGCCGACAGCGGGATGGAGGGCTCCATGTGGCTGACCTTCCTCGTCTGCCTCGCGGGGATGGCGCTGCTCTTCGTGACCCTGTGGAAGTACGAGATGACCTCCAAGCACGCCGCCCAGCAACTGCGCGCGCTGCGCAGGGCCTTGGCCCGAGACGCGGAGGCGTCCGAGGCGCGCAGTGCCGCGCCGAGCGTGAGCTGATGCCGGCCCAGAGCGACCCAGATCCCTTCTCGAGCCCACTGCGATGCCGGCCCAGGAACTGAGCGAAGCCGGCAAGTACCTCGCCGGCGCCTTCGGGGTCTTCCTCGCGCTGCTGCTGATCTACGTCGCGATCATGGCCTCGAAGCTCAGCCGCATGGAGCGCGAGCTCGGCGAGCTGGGCGAGCTCGCGCAGCGCGGCCCGCGCGAGGGGGATGAGGCCGCGACCGGCCCGCATCAACAGGTTCCGCCGCCCCCCGCGCCGAGGGAGACCGTCAAGTGAGCGAGCTGCTCCTCCTCGGCGTCTCCCACAAGACCGCTCCGGTGGGATTGCGCGAGCGCGTCGCGTTGACCGACGGCCAGGTCACACACTTCGTCGCCGCCCTGCTCGACGCCGACGCGGTCCATGAGGCCGTCGCGATCTCGACCTGCAACCGCACCGAGGTCTTCCTCGTCGCCGGTGATCCCGTCGAGGCCGAGACCGCCGCGCTGGGCATGCTTGCACGCCACGGGGGGATCCGGCCCACGGAGCTGACCCCCGCGATCTACTCGCTGCGCAACTGCGATGCCGCGCGACACCTGTTCCGGGTGACGGCCGGCCTCGAGTCGATGATCGTCGGCGAGGCGGAGGTCCAGGGCCAGGTTCGGCGCTCCTACGAGCGCGCGCTGGAGACGGGCGCGACGGGGCCGCTGACCAACCGCGTCTTCCGCGCCGCGCTGGCGACGGGAAAGCGCGTGCGCACCGAGACCGCGATCGGCGAGGGCGCGACCAACGTCTCCTCGGTGGCCGTCGACCTCGCCCGAGAGCTGCTCGGTGAGCTGGGCGGTCGCCGGGTCATCGTGCTCGGGGCAGGCGAGACCGGTGAGCTGACCGCCGAGGCGCTCGCCGGCCGAGGCGCCGACATGATCTTCGTGGCCAACCGGCGACGCAGCCGCGCGCAGAGCGTTGCGCGGCGCTTCGGCGGCCGCGTCGTCGGCTTCGACGAGTTTCCCGCAGAGCTCGAGGAGGTCGACATCGTCGTAGCCGCGACCTCCTCGCCACACGCAATCGTGGGTGAAGAGGAGCTCGCGGCGGTCATGGCCGCCCGCGAGGGCCGGCCGCTGCTGCTGATGGACATCGCGGTTCCCCGCGACGTGGAGCCGGGGTGCGCGGCGATCGACGGTGTCTCCCTGCACGACATCGATGACCTGCAGGCGGTCGTCGCCCGCCACCAGTCGGTGCGCGAGGCCGAGGCGGTTCGGGCCGAGGCGATCGTCGAGCAGGAGATCCAGCGCTTCTCGCAGTGGCTGGGGTCCCTGGAGGTCGTCCCGACCATCCAGGCGCTGCGCGGCCGGGCGGGTGGGATCGTGGAGCGCGTGCTGGCCGAGAATGCGGGGCGGTGGGAGACCATGTCCGCCGCGGACCTGGAGCGCATCGCCCTGGTGGCCCGTGCGGTTGCGAGCCGGCTGCTGCACGAGCCGACCGTCCGCCTCAAGGACGCGCCGAGGGAGCGTGCTCACGCCCACATGCACCTCCTCCGGGAGCTGTTCGCGCTCGAGGAGGAAGCGCGCGAGGGAGGCGAGGAGCATCGCGGGGACGCGGCCACGGTGCGGCGGCTGCCACGTCGCGGTGAGCGGTGAGCGGTGAGCTCGACCGCGCGACCGGGGCACGGGCGCGGCGGCCTTCGTCCCCGGCTGACCCTCGACCCGCGCCGAGCGCGACAGGCTCGACGAGAGACAGGCCGTGGTGGGGCGATTTGCGGCCGTATGTAGTACGCAATTCGCCCCACCCCTTGAATGCGCTCTGGTGACCGTGCCCCTTCGCATCGGCACCCGCGGGAGCGCGCTTGCGCTTGCCCAAGCCCGGCTCGTGGCCCGCATGCTCGGCGGCGCCGAGCTCGTGCCCATCGTCACCAGTGGCGATCGGGGTGACGGCGCTCAGGACAAGTCGCGCTGGGTGGACTTGATCGAGACAGCGCTCCAGGACGGAGAGGTCGACCTCGCGGTCCATTCGGCCAAGGACGTTCCCGCCCTGCTCGGCGAGGGCCTGACACTCGTCGGTGCGCCTCCGCGGGCGGACGCGCGCGACGCACTGTGCGGTGCGGCCTCGCTCGACGCGCTCGCCCCGGGCGCGCTGGTAGGGACCAGCAGCCTGCGCCGGCGCGCCGCTCTCCTGGCGCTGCGCCCCGACCTGGAGGTCGTCGAGATGCGCGGCAACGTCGACACCCGTCTTCGCAAGCTGGCGGAGGGTGCGACGGACGCCATCGTGCTCGCCCGCGCAGGACTCGACCGGCTCGGTCGAGGCGAGCTGGCGGACGCCGTGCTCGAGATCGACGCGATGGTCCCGGCACCCGGCCAGGGCACGCTCGCGCTCGAGGGCCGAGCGGAAGACGGCCGGGCGAGGGGCGCGGCGCAGCGGATAGCCGACGACGCAACGATGGCCTGCTTGGAGTGCGAGCGGGCGCTGGTCGACGCCTTGGACGCGACCTGCCACACGCCGGTCGGCGCGTACGCACGCCTTCGCGCAGACGTGATGGAAGTCCACACCTTCGTCGGCCTCCCGGACGGGTCCGAGTGGGCGCGCGACGAGCTGTCGGGCGCCGTGACCGACCCCAAGCGGCTCGGTCGCGAGTGCGCGGAGCGGCTGCTCGCCGCGGGCGCCGGGGACCTTCTCCGTCGTGCCGAGGCCGTCTCCGCGGGAGCGTGACCGGGATCGTCCATCTCGTCGGCGCCGGGCCCGGCGATCCCGGCCTGCTCACGGTCCGCGCGCTCGAGCTCATCTCGCGCGCCGACGTGGTCCTCTATGACCGCCTGATTCCCCCGGGCGCGCTCGACGGCGCGCGAGATGACGCCGAGCTCGTCTATGTCGGCAAGACGCCGGGGAGCCCGTCGATGCCCCAGGCACAGATCGACGCGCTCCTGGTCGAGCACGGTCGCGCCGGCCGGCGCGCGGTGCGGCTCAAGGGTGGGGACCCCTTCGTGTTCGGCCGGGGTGGGGAGGAGGCTCAGGCGCTGCGCGCGGCGGGGGTGGCGTTCGAGGTCGTGCCCGGCATCACGGCGGGCGTCGCGGCGCCGGCCTACGCCGGCATCCCCGTGACCCACCGCGATCGTGCCAGCGCGGTGGCCTTCGTCACCGGGCACGAGGATCCGGAGAAGGGCGAGCAGGCGCTCGACTGGGAAGCGCTCGCCCGGTTTCCGGGCACGCTTGTCTTCTACATGGGGGTCAAGGCGCTCCCGCGCATCGCCGAGCGGCTCACCGCGGCGGGGCGGCCCGCCCACGAGCCGGCCGCCGTCGTCGAGCGGGGCACCCAGCCAGGGCAGCGCACCATCCTCGCCACGCTCGCCACCATCGCGGCGCGGGCGACCGAGGCGGGTGTGCTTGCGCCGTCGGTGACCGTCGTCGGCGCCGTCGCCGACCTGGCCCGGGAGCTGGACTGGCTCGATCGCCGGCCCCTGCACGGCCGCACCGTCGCGGTCACCCGGGCGCGGGCTCAGGCGTCGGGGCTCGCGTCCACGCTGCGCGAGCTCGGCGCGGAGGTGATCGAGGCGCCGGCCATCCGCATCCACGCGCTTCCCGGCGACGCGCCCGACCTCTCGGGCTACGACCTCCTCTGCCTCACGAGCCCCAACGGCGTGGCGCTGCTCTTCGACCGGCTCGAGCGCGCCGGAGCCGACGCGCGCGCGCTCGCCGGCGCCACCGTGGCCGCCATCGGGCCGGGCACCGCGCGCGCGCTGCGCGAGCGTGGGGTACTCGCCGACGTCGTGCCCGAGCGCTTCGTGGCCGAGGGCCTGGTCGAGGCCCTGCGCGACCGGCCGATCCGCCGGGCGCTCGTCGCGCGAGCCGCCGAGGCCCGCGACGTCCTCCCGGACGCGCTGCGAGCACGGGGCGCCGCGGTCGACGTCCTCGCGCTCTACGAGACGGTCGCCGAGCGACTTCCCGAGGAGCAGCTCGCAGCCCTGCGTGAAGCCGACTACGTCACCTTCACGTCGTCCTCCACGGTTCGCCACCTGCTCGAGGCCGCGGAGGGCCCGGAACCCCTCATCGGCGCCCGGTTGGTGTCGATCGGCCCGGTGACCAGCGCGACCCTCCGCGACCACGGTCTCGCGCCCGACGTCGAAGCGGTGCGCCACGACGTCGACGGCCTGGTCGACGCGCTCGTGCAGGACGCCGGGCAGGCCACCGACCACCGAAGGTAGGCTGCGCCCTGCGTGCCGGCGATCACCTTCCTGTCGGACTACGGGCGCGACGACGACTTCGTCGGCGTCTGCCACGGGGTCATGGCGCGGATCGCGCCCGATGCGCGGGTGGTCGACATCACCCACGGCATTTCCCGCCACGACGTGCGCTCGGGGGCCCTGGTGCTGTGCCGGACGCTGCCCTACGCCCCCGCGGGCGTGCATCTCGCCGTGGTCGACCCGGAGGTGGGCGCGCACCGGCGCGCGTGAACGAAGGGGGCCGGTTGGCCGCCGCCGAGTCAACTACGAAGGGGATCGACCCATCGCACACCGCCGAACCGCGAGAAGTCTGCGTCGCTGGAGTGAAGGTCCGCGCCGTGCTCAACGGCGAGCGCGGCGAGATGGGCATCTGCGACGAGGTTGCCGGCGGTCGAGAGCGGTGCGAGGAGCTCTCGCAGCACGGCGGCATGGCGGGCGGTCGGGTGGACCACGACCGCGCACGGTTGTGCGAGCCATCCGTCCACGAGATCGAGCGCCTCGTCGGAAGAGAACGGATGCTCGAAGATGACAGGACGGGTCGAGAGCCTCAGGACGGCGAGGAGCACGGACCACGCGAACCCAACCGTCTCGCTCCCGGAGAGCAGGCCCTCGAGCCACGCTCGGGCCGGTTGGTGCCGCGGCGAGCGCTCGTCCACCGCATAGAGGAGCAGGTTCGCGTCGGGAAGCTTCACTTGCGCATCTCGAGCTTGCGCACGAGCTCTGAGTCCTCGAGCTCTCCCGCCAACCGCAGCGCCTTGTCGAGGTCGACCCCTTCGCGCAGGCCGAGTGGCCGCGTCGGAACCTCGTAGGGCCGCGCCGCGTCCTCGTCGCTCCTGAGGCCCATCCTGATGCTGCTGTTGAGCACTTCCTTGAACGAGACCCCACGCTCGGCGGCCAGCGCGTGCAAGCGAGCGGCGATGTCGGGATCCAGGGTCACGGTAGTGCGCACGCCGAAGGCACCTTAGCATCAGCGATGGTGCTGTCATGCTGTAAAGCATGACTGTCGGCAACCCCCGCCTGCACCTCCGTGCCACCGACTCGACGAACGCTCGAGCCCGCGAGCTCGCCTCCGCCGGAGCGGTCCACGGGACGCTTGTCACCACGGCCGAGCAGTCAGCCGGGCGCGGGAGGCAGGGCCGGACTTGGAGCGCCCCTGCCGGCCAGGCGCTGCTGCTGTCGCTCGTTCTGCGGGAGTGGCCCGCTCTGCTCCCCCTCGCAGCCGCAGTCGCCGTCGCGAAGACCGCCGGCGAAGCCGCTCGCGTCAAGTGGCCCAACGACATCCTCCTCGGCGACCGCAAGGTGGCGGGAATTCTCGTGGAGGCACGACCCCAGGAGGGGTGGGCGATCGTCGGGATCGGCCTCAACGTAGCGGTCGACCTCGACGCGCTTCCCGCCGAGCTGCGCGCGACGGCAGGCACACTGGACCGCTCGCCCGCCGACATAGAGCCGACCCTGCGACAACTCCTCACGCAGCTCGAACACTGGCTCGTGAGGCCCGAGCCAGACCTGCTCGCCGCCTACCGCGCCCGCGACGCGCTCGCCGGCCGGGAGGTGCGCTGGGCAGACGGCGAAGGCCGCGCCGTCGGCATCGACGACCACGGGCGCCTCCTCGTCGACACGCGCGCAGGCCGCGTCGCGCTCGACGCCGGCGAGGTCCACCTACGCGTCTAGCAGCAGCCTGACCCTTCCGCGACCCGGCCGCTACTCCTCGATGGAGAACCCCTCGAGGTCGGCTTCCGCGACGACCTCTTCCTCGTCGAGCGCGTCCTCGTCCTCCTCGTCGGGCGCCGCCGAATGAGGCTCGTCGAATGAGTCATCGTGGTCGTCGTCGGACGGCGCCGAGAGGGCCTCCCCGAGCTCGTCGGCGTCCTCGGCCTCGTCGAGCTGCTCGCGGGCCGGCCCGGTGGCCGCCAGGCTCCCCGCCGCATCGCGGATCGCCGCGACGGCGGCGTCCTCGTCGACCATCTCCCCGTTTGCGACCGCGAGATCCTGTGCCCGCCCGACCGCCTTCCCGCCCGTGGCGACCGCCGCCTTCCCGGCTCGGGCCTCTGTGCCTTCGCCCTTCTTGCGCCGGCGGCGACCCGACCGCCCGCGGCGACCCTTGGGGAAGTTGCGAAGCAGCTCGCGGGCGAGTGCGGCGGGCTTGCGCGACATGCGACTGCGGGCGCCGTCGAGGACCTGCTGAGCTTCCGGCGTGTGGGCGACGGAAGCCGCGAGCAGCGCGGCGGCCAGGCGGCGGTCCTGCTTGCGCGAGGCGTGGACGATGCGCCGGGCGTTGCGGGCGTGGGCGCCGCCGGAGGAGTTGACCAGCAGGCCGAGCAGGCGCTTGGTCTCCGGCCAGCGCTGGACGGCGTACTCCTCGTGGACCTCGCGGGTGTACTCGGCCATGCGCCAGATCCACGCGTTGGCCTGGTCGCGCCGGCCGATGCGCTTCTCGGCGAGCGCCTGGAGCATGACCTTCACGCCCTCGCGCTTCTCGTCACGCGACCACGTCCCGATCACCTCGATGGCCTGGTCGAAGGCGTCGGGGTCGCGGACCGCCGCGATCTCCTGGAGTGCGCGGACACGGAGCTGCGCGTTGCGGTTGCGCTGCACGGCGGTGAGCAGGAAGCGGCTCTTGAGCTCACCCTGGCGGTCGAAGTGCAGCATCGCCTTCGCTCGCCGCCACCCGTTGGTGGCCACCCGCGCTCCGGCCAGCGCCGCCCATACATGCTGCTCGCCGTAGTCGAGATGCTCGACGGCGATGCGCCAGAGCTCGCGCTCGAAGACCTCCGCCCGCCGGTCGGGATCGGCGGCGAGGGGCAGCACCCGCCGCTCCACCCGCACCCTTCGACCGCGGCCGCGGCGCACCGGCCCGACGACGATGGCACCTCCGCGGTAGACGTCACGGTCCAGGAGCGAGTGCAGCGTGACGACAGGGTCGTCGTGGCGCGTCGCGGGGTGGACGAAGTCGATGACGATGCCGGCTTCCTTGCCCGGGTGGCGGCGGGTCACGCGGCCGACGCGCTGCTGGTAAATGCGTTTGGAGGCCGTGGGCGCGAGGTGCATGCACACCGTCGCGCGTGGCGAGTTCCATCCCTCCGCGAGCAGCTGCGCGTTGATCAGCACGTCGATCTTGCCCGCCTCATAGGCGGCGAGGATGCGTGCGAGCTCGCGCTTGGGCGTCTCCCCCGAGACGCCCTGCGCCTTGAGACCCGCGTCGCGGAAGGCCTCGGCGACGTTGTAGGCGTGGCGCACGCCGGCGGCGTAGACCACGCCGGGCACGCCGTTGAAGCGCGTCTTGTAGAGGTCGGCGACCGCCAGGTTGAACGGAAGCTGATCGAGCAGCTCGGCGAGCAGCTCCTGGTCGAACTCGGTGTCGATCTCCCCGCGCCGCAGGGGGACCTTGGCGATGGTCCGCACGCCGGGACCGGGCGGGATGCGGATGCAACGCAGGGGAGAGATCACGCCGCGGCGCGCCGCCTGGGCGAGGTCGAAGCGTGAGGTCTGGGTCGGGAAGAGATCGGTGACGTGGCGGGCGATGAGCGCGCCGGTGGCGGTCATCCCGATGAACACCGGGCCGCTCCACTGGCGGATCGACGCGCTGGTCTTCTCGCCCAGGGCGGTATGGGCCTCGTCGCAGATGACGATCGTGTAGGCATCGGAGACCCGCCCGGCGTTTCGTACGTACCACTGGTAGGTCTCGACGGTCACCGGGCCGTTGCCGTCGTCCTTTCCGTCGAGGAGCGCCGGCGTTATCCGCTTGGCATAGCCGCGGTCGCGGAGCTCGCCGTGGAACTGGTCGACGAGGTTTCGCCGGTGGGTGAGGATCAGCACCCCGCCCGTCCGCGAGGCCTCGACGAAGCCCAGCGCCGCGACGGTCTTGCCCGCGCCCGTGGCGTGCTCGAACCAGAAGCGCTTGGCCGCATTTGGGTCCTCCGGCGCCTCGTCGACCGCGTCGTCGCCGTCCCAGTCGCGGGGCTCGTCGGCCTCCTCCTCGTCGTCCTCTTCGTCCTCCTCCCCGGGGATGGCCGACGATGCGAGGGACGGCAGCTCGGGGAGGGGCACCGAACCGTTGCCCGAGCTCTCGGCGCTCGCGCCGTTGCCGTTGCCGTTGGTGGCGATCTGGCGCTGGGTCTCGGCAAGTAGGGCCGTGAGCGTCCCCGACAGGGCGTCGACCTGGTGGGCGGAGAGGACGGTCCCGTCGACGAGCTTGGCCTCCTCCTCCGAGAGCAGCCGCTCGAGCCCGAGGAGGAACGACCACGTCCGCCGCCATTCGACCGAGGGATGCTCGGCTCCGGCGTCGAGCTCGGCGAGGGCCGCGTCGAATGCGAGCCGGCGCGCGGAGCCGGGAGGGAGCGCCTCCGCCGGCTCCTCTCCCTCGAGCACGAAGGGCTCGCGGGTGAACTTGGCCGCCCGACCGATGTCGGTGGGCTTGGGAACGGTCGCGGCCTCGACGGCCGCTTGGATGGGCTCAGCCATGAGCGGGCTTCTTTGGAAGAGCGAGGGACGCGCGAGAATCAGGTCGCGCGACCCGGGAAATTCCCGGCCCCTTGCCGGGAGCCGCGACGGCTGGTTCGCTGCTTGCCGTCGCGTTGACCGTGATTCTAGCGCCTTCGCGGCAGAACATGGGCGCCTGACGCCGGGCGGAACGTGCCGCACGACCTGATTGGCGCGCACAGGCACTCCCACCCCGGCGCTCCGACCCTACCTGTGCGGGTGGGAACCGCGATATGGCAACCTTCGACCGGTGAAGCGGAGACTGCTCGTGGCGCTCGGCGCGGTGGCGCTCGTGGCGGTCCTGCTCGTCGGCTTGGTGCAGGCCCGCCGGTCTGACGACGGGGGCGGAACGGCGGCGAAGGCGAAGGCGCCCGACGCGGCGCAGACGCGCCGGGCCCTGTCCGGCGCGCCGCCCGAGCTCGCAGCGCTCCATCGCCAGGCCGATGCCCTGCTTCCCGGTGGCGCGGCTGCGTTCGAGGCGCGCCTGGCGTCCCTCAAGGGCTACCCCGTCGTCGTGAACGCCTGGGCCTCCTGGTGCGGCCCCTGCCGTTTCGAGCTTCCCGCCTTCCAGGCCCAGTCCGTGCGGCTCGGCCGGCGGGTCGCCTTCCTCGGGATCAACGAGAGGGACGCGGACGGCGATGCACGGGCCTTCCAGCGCGAGTTCCCGGTGAGCTACCCGAGCTATGAGGACCCGGAAGGCCGGATAGCGCGCAGCTACGGCGTCCAGGGGCTCCCCTTCACCGTCTTCTACGCGCCCTCGGGGCGGCAGGTGCTGGTCCATCAAGGGCCCTACGCCAGCGAAGCGGCGCTCCTGGATGACATCCGCCGGTACGCACGCTGAGCTCTCTCCCCGCGCATTCCCGAGCAGGCAGGGCCGGCTGGAAGCCTGATCGGCCGGTGACCGTCGCGACCCGGCGTGCGCAAGACCTAGCCGAGCGCGAGGCGGCCGTCGAACTGCGGCGGCGGGTGTTCTGCGAGGAGCAGGGCGTCTCCCCGACTGACGAGCTCGACGGCCACGACGGCGCGGCGATCCACTTGGTTGCCGTCGGGGAAGGCGGCGCGGTGATCGGCACCTGCCGGCTGCTCCTGCGCGGCCCGATCTGCCAGCTGAGTCGCATGGCCGTGGATCCCGGCGCGCGGGGCCGTGGGGTGGGCCGTGCTCTGCTGCGCGCCGCCGAGACGGAGGGGAGGGCGACCGGAGCGCGGTACATCGCGCTTCACGCACAGCTTCACGCACAGCGGCTCTACTCCTCCTCCGGGTACGTTGCCTACGGGACGCGCTTCATGGAAGCCGGGATCGAGCACGTCGCGATGGAGAAGGCCCTCCCGTGACGGGGCGCGTCTTCGTAGGCCGGCACCGAGGCGCCGGCCGAGCGAGGAGGCGCCGTGCCTGAGCTCCGGATCGATCCGCTCAGCGGGCAGAAGGTCATCGTCGCCGCCGGGCGGGCGGCACGGCCGGGCGCGGAGTGGAGCGCGCAGGCACCGCCGTCGATCGAGCCCGAGACCGATCCCTTCGCCGAGGGCAACGAGGGGCGCACGCCGCCCGAGCTGTGGGCCGACCGGCCCGGCGGCGGCCCCGCCGACTCGCCGGGGTGGCGGGTGCGCGCGGTCCCGAACCTCTATCCCGCGCTGAGCGACAGCGGGCCCGAGCCCGAGCCGTCGGCCAACCCCGACCTCTTCTCGGCGCGGTGGGCGGCCGGGGCCCACGAGGTCATCGTCAACGGACCCCAGTCGGTCGGCGCGCTCGCCGAGCTGCCCGAGGATCAGGTCACGCTCGCGCTGGAGGGCTGGCGCGCGCGGATGCGGGCGCACGAGGGGTCCGCCTACCGCCACCTGCTCGTCAACGAGCGCAGGGAAGCCGGGGCATCCCTTCCACATACGCACGCCCAGCTCTACGCGCTTGACTTCGTGCCCGCCCTCGTCGCCCGGGAGCGCGAGCGCTTCGGCGCCTATGCGACCCGCCAGATTGGCGCCAACCTCCTCGCCGACCTCCTCCAGGCGGAGGTGCGCCGGCGCGAACGCGTCGTCGCCCTGGACGACGAGGCGGTGCTGCTGGCGCCCTACGCCTCGCAGCTTCCCTTCCAGCTCATGCTCGTCCCGCGCCGTCCGCGCACCGCCTTCGAGGACGCCGGGCCCACCGGGGCGGCGCTCCTGCACGACGGGCTGCGCCGGATCGCCCGCCGCCTGGGCGCCAGCCCGCCGCTGAACCTGTGGATCCGCACCGCGCCGCGGGGGGCGGAGCACTTCTGCTGGCGCATCGACGTCCTCCCGCGCCTGACCGTGCTCGCGGGGCTCGAGCTCGGCACCGGCGTGCACCTCAACACGATGCCCCCCGAGCTCGCCGCCGCCGAGCTGCGCGACGCGTAGACCGACGTTCGGAAACGTGACCAGCGGCCTGCCGCCGTCACGACAAGTTACGGCGGCACGCAATGCCGTGCTCCGACTGCTCGGCTACGGTGATGTAATGCTCGTCGATGATGCCGTTTCGGAAGCAGCGCGACGCTTGGCGCGGACTGCATCGAGCCCGGCACGGGTAATCCTGTTCGGCTCACGCGCGCGAAACGACGGAAGCACGACCAGCGACCTCGACTTCCTCGTAATCGAGCAGGAGGTTGCGAGCCGGCGCTCGGAAGCCGTTCGCCTCCGCCGCGCCTTGAGCGGCCTCGAGGTCCCGGTCGATGTGATCGTGGTCACCGAGCAGCACGTCGAGGATTGGGGCGACGTGAAGGGCACGGTGCTCTACGAGGCGCTGAGGGAAGGTCGGCTCCTTGCCCAAACGTGAGCGTCGCGACCTCGCGGCCGTCCTGCTTCGGCGCGCCGAGGACGATCAGTTCGTCGTTCGGGAGCTTCGCGGCAGCCCCCAGACACCTGACTCGGTGCTGGGCTTCCATGCCCAACAGGCGGCCGAGAAGCTGATCAAGGCTGTGCTTGCAGCCAACGAGATCGACTACGCGCGCTCTCACAGCTTGAGGTACCTCGCGGACCTGCTCGACGCGGGAAGGATTGAGCTTCCGGTCGACCCTGACGAGCTCGACGGCCTGACCGGCTACGCAGTCGAGCTTCGCTACGACGACCCGTTCGACCATGAGGAGCTCGACCGAGACCTCGCTCTCGAGCTCGTCGATGACCTCGTGCGCTGGGCGAGGGCCGAGGTCGAGCGGCGCGGCGGTCCAGGCTCTTGACCCGAGCAGGGCGCTGAGCGTCCGGACTGCCCGAGGCTTCCACCAGAGCGCGCAGACCAAGCTTCCTCCGGGACCCGTAGGATCGGTCGAGTGGTCGGGCAACACGGGTTGAGCCGATGAAAGCGACGTTGTTCAAAGAGGTCAGCTACTCGCTCTCGAAGCTGATCGAGGACATCGACGTCGGAGAGATTGGGCTGCCCGATATCCAGCGGCCCTTCGTGTGGACGAAGGCCAAGGTCCGGGACCCCTTCGACTCGATGTACAACGGCTTTCCGGTCGGCTACCTGCTGTTCTGGGGAAACGTTGGTGCGAGCGGCACTCGCCAGATCGGCAAAACGGAAAGCAGGCCGTACCGCGCTTGCTGATCGTGGACGGCAGCAGCGCTTGACATCGCTCTACCCGGAGCCGCGACGCCCGCATCGAATTGGCGATCGTCAAGACGATTGCGGCGTTCGCGAACGCCAAGGGCGGAACCCTCATCATCGGCGTCAACGACGACGGCAAGCCGGTCGGGCTCGATAAGGATCTCGCGCTGATGAGCAAGCCG
Organism: Solirubrobacterales bacterium; assembly: GCA_038199375.1. Lineage (GTDB taxonomy): Bacteria > Actinomycetota > Thermoleophilia > Solirubrobacterales > Solirubrobacteraceae > JBBPZA01. Next base: position 79,474 of record JBBPZA010000059.1, read on the forward strand.
GACGTCGACCGCTACAGCTACGCCCAGGGCAAGATGAACGACGCACTGGGCGCGCGGGACGTGCTGTGCGTCAGCCAGTTCACCCTGTACGGCGACGCAAGTGGCGGGAACCGTCCCAGCTTCGTCGCCGCCGCCCGGCCCGAGCTCGCCGAGCCGCTCTATGACCGCTTCTGCGACCGGCTCGGCGCCGCCCGCGGCGTCTTCGGAGCTCGCATGGCCGTCTCGCTGGTCAACGACGGGCCCGTCACCCTGGTGCTGGAGGCATGAGGCGGGCGGCCTCCCCATTCGTTGCGCTGGCCGTGCTGCTGGCCCTTGGGTGCGGCGCAGAGAACGAGGAGAGCGGCCCGACGACGACGACAACGCCGCACACGCCGATGGCGGGCACGGTCGAGCTCGCGGTCGCCCGCGACGGAACCGTGGCCGCCAGACGGCAGCGCGCGCCCTGCCGGAGCTGAGAGACCTGGGCGAGTACGCTGCCGCCCGTGCCGCCGACCGACCGCTTCGTCCCCCGCTTCGCGGCCGAGCCGCCGCAGGAGACCCTGCCCTACGGCCGCTGGGCGCAGACCCTCCAGGCCGAGTTCCTCGGGCAGTGCCTTCGTATCGACGGCGAAGGGGAGGACCTCGGGGAGCCCGGCGAGGTCACCTGGTTTCCCGACCGCACCTGGTGCGGGCGCACCTACGTTCCCGCCACCGCGCGGACGAGCACCGGCTTAGAGCTCTTCGGCTACGTGTCGTTCGTGATCGGCGAGGACGGGCGGGGCGCCGAGGACTTCACGGCGAGCGCCGACTTCACCGACGAGGTCGCCGAGCGCAACCAGGAGTGGCTGCTGGATCTCTCGGACGAGGTCATCGGAAGCTGGCGCGGGGAGCAGGGGAAGGTCGCGGAGGTCACCCTCGTGTGGGGTGTCGCCCTGACGGAGGGCGGGGCGGTCGCCACGGCCGAGCTGGCGGATCTCGCGGTAGACCAGTGCGAGCTCGCCGAGGAGCGCTTCACCCTCGTCGCCCCGGACGATTACCGCGGCGACGTCCTCGACGTCAAGCTCTTCGATCGTCACGGACGCGAGCTCGCCAGCGAGTCGCTCTACGAGGACGAGGGCGAGGGCGAGGGCGAGGGCGAGGAGGAATGAGCCGCCGCGCCGGGGACCGCCGCGAGCAGCGCTCGGGTGTACGGGTGGCGGGGATGGCCGTAGAGCTCGTCGGCGTCGGCGAGCTCGACGATCTTGCCGAGGTGCATCACCGCGACGCGGTCGCACATGTGGCGCACCACCGCCAGGTCGTGCGCGATGAGCACGAGCGTCAGGCCCAGCTCGCGCTGCAGTTGGCGGAGCAGGTTGAGGATCTGCGCCTGGATTGAGACGTCCAGCGCCGAGACGGGCTCGTCGGCGACGATGAGCTTTGGCTCGAGCGCCAGCGCGCGCGCGACCCCGATGCGCTGGCGCTGCCCGCCCGAGAACTCGTGGGGGTGGCGGTTGTAGTGCTCGGGGCTCAGGCCGACGCGCTCCATGAGCTCTGCGACGGCGCGCCTGCGCGCCCCCTCGCCCTTGCGCAGGCCGTGGACGGCGAAGGGCTCGCCGATGATCGACCCGACCGTCTTGCGCGGGTTCAGCGACGAGTATGGGTCCTGGAAGATCATCTGCATCTCGCGCCGCAGGGCCTTGAGGCGCTCGCCCTTGCGCGCGCGGAGGTCCTCTCCCTCGAAGGCGATCGTCCCCGAGGTGGGCTCGAGCAGGGCCAGCATCAGCCGCGCGGTCGTGCTCTTGCCGCATCCGCTCTCGCCCACGATGCCCAGCGTCTCACCGCGGCGAACGTCGAAGGAGACGCCGTCGACGGCCCGTACCGCGCCGATCCGCCTCTGGAAGACGACCCCGCGGGTGATCGGAAAGTGCTTGACGAGATCTCTCACCTCGACGAGATTGTCGGTCACCTCGCCCCTCCTTCGGCCGGCGCAGCGAGCTCACGCCACAGGCGCCTTCGGGTCGTGGCAGGAAGCAGGCAGCGCACGTCGTGAACCACGGCCCCGGGTGCGGGGTCGAGCTGGGGGTGCACGCGCCGGTGGGCCTCGCGGACGTAGGGGCAGCGGGGATGGAAGGCGCAGCCCGACGGCGGGGCGAGCAGCGACGGCGGGCTGCCGGCGATGGGCACGAGCTCCTCGCCGCGAGGGCGGTCCAGTCGAGGGATCGAGCGAAGGAGCCCCCACGTGTAGGGATGCTCGGGAGCGGTGAGGATCGCCTCCCTGGATCCTCGCTCGACGACCTCGCCCGCGTACATGACGGCGATCTCGTCGGTCACCTGGGCCACGACGCCGAGGTCGTGGGTGAGGAGCACGAGGGCCATCCCGAGCTCCTCGCGCAGGCGCGCGAGCAGGTCGAGGATCTGGGCCTGGACGGTCACGTCGAGCGCCGTGGTGGGCTCGTCGGCGATCAACAGCTCGGGGTCGTTGGCCAGCGCCATGGCGATCATCGCCCGCTGGCGCATGCCCCCCGAGTACTCGTGCGGGTAGGCGTCGACCCGACGGCGCGGCTCGGGGATGCCGACGAGGGCGAGGAGCTCCACGGCTCGCTCGCGGGCAGCCGTCCTGGTCATCGTCTGGTGCGCCTTGAGCGCCTCGACGAGCTGCCGCCCCACGCGGTAGAAGGGATGCATGGAGGACTGTGGGTCCTGGAAGATCATCGCGATGCGCCGGCCGCGTACGGCGCGCAGCTCGGACTCCCGCGCGCCGACCAGGTCGCGGCCCTCGAAGCGGATCTCGCCCGCGATCTCCGCGTTGGGCCCCCGCGTCAGGCCGAGCACGGTGAGCATCGCCACGCTCTTGCCCGATCCCGACTCGCCGACTATCCCGAGCGCCCCACCCGGGGCGACCTGGAGCGAGAGGCCGCGGACCGCCTGCACGAGGCCGTCGTCGGTGCGGAAGCCGACGCGAAGGTCCTCGATCGCGAGAAGCGGATCCGCGCTCATCCGACGCGCACCCTCGGGTCCAGGAACCCGTAGAGGACGTCGACGACGAGGTTTGCGAGGATGATGAACAGCGCGCCGATGAGCACCGTGCCCTGGATCATCGGCAGGTCGGCGCCGCGGATGGCCGAGAACGCGAGCCGCCCGACGCCGGGGATGTTGAACACGGTCTCGGTGAGGATGGCCCCGCCGAGCAGGATGCCGATGTCGAGCCCGAGCAGGGTCACCACCGGAGTGATCGCGCTGCGCACCCCGTGTCGCCACACCACCGAACGCTCTCTCAGACCCTTCGCCCGTGCGGTCCGGATGTAGTCCTCGGAGAGCACGTCGCGCAGGTTGCCCCGCAGCAGGCGCGCGTAGAAGGCGGCGGCGGTCGCCGCGAGCACGAGCCAGGGCAGCAGGAGCGATCCGAACCACCCCGCCGGGCTCTCGGTCAGGGGGACGTAGCTGCCCGAGCCTTTGAAGACGGGAAAGCGGCCGATGTCATCGGCGAAGAGGTAGAGCACGACGAGTCCCAGCCAGTACACCGGCGCCGAGATGGCGACGAGCGCGGCGCCCATCGCGATGCGGTCGATCCACGACCGCCTTCGCGTCGCCGAGACGACGCCGACGGGGATCCCGACCGCGATCCACACGACTGCCGCCCCGAGCACGAGGGAGGCGGTCGCGGGGATCCGGTCGAAGATCTGCTCGCGCACCGACGCGTCGTTGCGGTAGCTGAAGCCGAAGTCGAAGTGGAAGAGGAGCCGCTCCATGTACTTCGCGTACTGGACGTACCAGGGCTCGTCGAGGCCGAGCGTGTCGCGGATGGACTCGAGTAGCGCCTGGTTGCCCGAGCGTGCGCCGGCCCGCAGGACCGCCGGATCGGCGCTGGGCAGCGCGTAGAAGATGACGAACGTCAGGAAGCTGACGACGAGCACCAGGAAGGCTGCCCACAGCAGACGTCGGAGGATGTAGGTGACCATGTCGCCTTCTGGGGCCCGGGACTCGGGAGGCCCGGGCGCCGCTCACGGGGAGATCGCGGCTCTCACTTGATCGAGGTGAACGACAGGTCCCACTGGGCGTTCCAGCGCGCGATGGCTCCCTGGACGTCGGAGGAGGCGATGTTCGCCTGCTTGTCCCAGATCCACGGGACGGCGGGCGCCTGGGCCATGACCATCCGGTCGATCTTTCCCCACGCCTTGTCGCGCCGGGCCTGGCCGGTGATCTTCTTGGCGTCGTCGATCGCCTCGTTGATGGCCGGAAAGTCGAGCTGGGGCCAGTTGGAGTTGTTCTCGGGGACGATCGACTCGCCGCTGAACGTCGGATCGAACCAGGCCTGGCCGTCGGCGAAGTCGGGCAACCACCCCACGTTGGGGCACACCGCCACCCTCGCTTCGGGCACGTTGCAGAACTTCGAGAACATCGTGTCGTGCGGAACCTGGCGGAAGTCGACCTCAAAGCCGAGCTTCTGGAGCTGGCTCTGAAAGACCTCCGCGGTCCTGGCGCCGACGCCGCTGTCGTCGCCGACCATCGTCAAGGTCTCCGAGCCGGTGTACCTGCCGCTCGCATAGCCGGCCTTCTTCATGTACTCGGCGGCGAGCGCCATGCTGCCGTCGGGGTTCTGGATGAAGTCGAGGTTCGGGCCCTTCATCCCCCCGGCCTCCTCGAAGCCGGGCTGGCCCGGCGCCAGGAAGTGCGTCGCGAGGTCGCCGACGATCGGGCCGCCGCGGGTCAGGCGAAGCGCATTGCGGTCGGAGGCCGCGACGATCGCCTTGCGGACGTTGACGTCGTCGAGCGGCTTTACCTTGGTGTTGAGGCTGATGTAGCGGTTGCCCAGCGGGGCGAAGGTGATCTGGCTCTTGCGCCGCTGCACCGCTTCCTTGATGACGGGCGGATCGGGCGGGAAGTCACCGTTGATCAGGCCCTTTCCCTTGAGGATCTGCCGCGCGGCGACCGTGGTGTCCTCGTTGCCCATGGTGAGCTCGATCCGGTCGAGGTAGGCGGGCCGGAAGTCCGTCGCCGCGCTCCAGTTGGGGTTGCGCACGAGCGTCATGCGCTTGCCGATCTCATACGTGATCCTGCCGTCCTTGCCGGCCTCGATCATGTACGGGCCCGTCGCCGCCTGGTGGGTGGCGTACTGCGAGGGCGTCTCGGCGTCGTAGCGCTTCGCGTAGTCCTCGGGCACCGGCGCGGTGATGGGCAGCGACAGCGCCTTGATGAAGGCGCCCGAGGACTCGGAGAGCCTGAAGACGATCGTCTCCTCGTCGGGCGTCTCGATGCCCTTGATGTCGGTCGGCTTCTTGCGCCCGGGCTCCGGGGCGCCTTCGACGATCCCGAAGTAGGTGGGCGCGTAGCCGTTGGGCACCGCGGCGGTGAAGGCCCGCTCGATAGCGTACTTGACGTCGGCGGAGGTCGCGGTGCGATTGACCGGGGGGCCGTATCTGACGCCGGGCTTCAGCTTGACGGTGACCGTGCGGCCGCCGTCCGACAGCTTTGGCGGTGCGGCCGCGAGATCCGGCGAGGCCACCTCGAGGTTGGTGGGCTCGAACGAGTACAGCGGCCGGTGGACCGCGAAGACCATCATGTAGTCGGGCTGGTAGAACGCCTCGCCGGGGTCGATGTGCTCCAGGTCATTGGCGAACAGCGCGTTCAGGGTGCCCCCCTTCTTGCCCTTCGCCGGGGCGCCGGCTCCGATGCCCGTCGCTGCGTCGCCGCCGCCGCACGCGGACCACGTGAGCGCCGTGAGCGCCGCGACCGCAAGGGCGAGCACCCTCCATACGTGCCTGCTCATGAGGTCTCCTCTCGAGGTGATGGACTCAAGCGTCATCTGTCGGACCGAGGGTCGAGCGCATCGCTGAGCCCGTCGCCGATCAGGTTGAAGGCGAGGACGGTGAGCAGCAGGGCCACACCGGGGAAGACCATGAACCACCAGGCGGTGTCGAAGCTGCCCTGCGCATCGGCGATCATCTTTCCCCAGCTGGCCTGCGGCGGCTGGACTCCGACTCCGAGGAACGAGAGCGCGGCCTCGAAGAGGATGTTCTGGGGGACGATCAACGTCGTGTAGACGATGATCGGCGCCACGAGGTTGGGGAGGATCTCGCGAAAGATGATGCGGGTCTTCGAGGCGCCGAGCGACCGGGCCGCCTCGACGAACTCCTTCTCTCGCAGGGAAAGGACCTGGCCGCGCACGATCCGGGCCATGTAGGTCCAGTTGACGAAGGCGATCACGAGGATGACCAGCGCGAGCCCGGGCTTGACCGAGCCGCCGAGGCACCCCGACGACCCTCCGCGGCCAAAGGAGCACGCCGACGCGATGCCGATCGCCAGGAGGAGGATCGGGAACGCGAGCAGGACGTCGATTCCGCGCGAGATCGCCGTGTCCACCCAGCCGCGGTAGAAGCCGGCGAACATTCCGGCGATGACGCCGATGCCGACCGAGAGCGCCGTGGCGAGGATGGCGACCTCGAGCGAGACACGGGCGCCGTAGACCGTGCGCGCGAAGACGTCGCGGCCGATTCCGTCGACACCGAAGGGATGCTCTCCGGAAGGGCCGGTTGGCAAGCCGAAGGAGTCCAGCGTGGACTTGTCGGGCTCGTTGGGGCCGGGGACGCCGGCCAGATGGACGATGAGGGGGGCGAAGATGGCAATGAGGGCGAGGACGACGAGAAAGCCCAGTGCGCACAGCGCGACCTTGTCGCGCCGCAGGCGCCCCCAGAAGAGCTGCGGCGGCGTACGCGCCGTCACGGCACCACTCTGGATCGTTTCCGTCGCGAAGCGGTTCTCGGCCGCCTCGCTCCGGGCGTCGACGCCGGGCGTCGTCATCCCCTCCTCCTATCGTCCTCTTCCCCCTCCTCCTTTACCCCTTCCCGGTTCGGCTCGTGTCCGCGGTCTCCTGCGCATAGGCTGTCGGGTCATGGCCCCGATAGCTCAGCCGGATAGAGCGACTCCCTCCTAAGGAGTAGGCCGCTGGTTCGAATCCAGCTCGGGGCACTCCCATAATTACCTGGACCTGCCCAGATTCGAAGGCACACCGGCTGTCTCAGTAGTCTCGTCACTGAGGTGGATGGGAACAAAAGTGGGAACGAGCCGCCAGCGTTCGGCACGGGCTTGATACGGTGCCGGGCACCGACCTACTCCTTGGCGTTCCCACGCTCGTGACCACCAAGCTCGCGGAGACCCGTACTGATCACGAAGGCCGTCCGCTGCCTGCAGGCGTCTACGCGGTTGCCAAAGAGGATGGCTCCATCGTCGGCTAACAAAGGTGCGCTGGCGCGAGGAGGACGAGAACGGGGTGCGCCGCAATGCCGCGAAGCGGTTCTCGGCGCGAAAGCTCGGCTCGCTCGACCGTGCGCGAAAGGAGGCGCGGGCCTACCGCGAGGGAGCGATGGAGATCGCGCGACGGGGAGAGATTGTCTTGCGCTCGGAGGCAGCGGCGCGTATGACCGTCGACGACCTCTTCAAGGAGTGGCTTTCCGAACACGCGGCGAGGAACCTCTCCGCACGGTACGCGACCGATGCAGTTCGCTGGTGGGACCGCGAAATCGCCGCGCGGTCAATTGCGCGGGTGCGCCCACGGCGCACTCTCGGGGAGGTCAACTTCCGTTATCGGATCGGGAAGGCCTACAAGGGAAAGCGACGGCTTTGACGCGGGCAGATCGTTACGGTGCGCAGCGCGCGCTCGACTGCCAGCCGCGGACTGCCCGACGACGTCGGCGGGCACTACGGGCTCTGCTCGACCGGCGCGAGGGCCGCCCGCGCTGGCGTTCAGGTTTATGCAGCCTGATGAGCGCTCGCGACGCTCCCGGTGCACAGAAGCATTGTCTGGAGGGCGCCCTGCGGTCAGCACGTCCAGCAGCTCGTTGATCTTCAGCGAGCGAGCGAGCGGATCGGGCACGGCTAGATGCTCTTCAATCGCGTAGCGGTTGCGGCGGCCATTTCGCTCGCGAGAGACATAGCCGGACGCGACGAGCTCTCCCCGATGCGATGCGCCGCGCGCTCGGTGATCCCGATCGCGTTCCCGATCTCCCACAGGCGAACGTCAGGGTCATTCGCGATGCACAGCAGCACTCGGGCGTGCTTGGTCAGGAACCTCCAGCGAGGCTCAACCCTTCGGCAGGAATCCAGATTGATATTGAAACGGAAGTTTGACTTCCAGTTAGACAGGGAAAGGTCTTCTAACGATGAAGGCGATGACTACAAGACTTACGGTGCTGCTCGTCGCCTTCGTACCGTCGCTGGGCTTAGCGGCACCGGCCATGGCGCAGACCGGCGGCGGCTACAGCGACGAAGTTGCAGTCGTCGAGACCCAAGCCGGCGGCGGCAACGGCGATCCCAACGGCGGGGGGAACGGGGCAGCAACCGGTACGGCGAACGATCCCGGCAACCTGCCGTTCACGGGGTTCGACCTCGGACTGATCGGCGGCGGCGGGGTCCTGGTGCTGGGCGCCCTCATCGGCATGCGCCTCCTCACTCGCGGCGCGCAGCCAGACCAGACATTCGCGCCGAGCCGGAGACGACAGAGCCCGGCGGCCTAGCCAGAAGAATTGGAGCTCGCGCGACCGCTTTCTGGCCATTCATGGGTCAGTTGAGGGGCGGCGCGGGAGGGCTTTTCAAGCCCTCTGCAAGTATGCCGATGAGGCTATGAGTGTATGATGACGCTCTTGAGAGCGTGCGAGGGTGGACTGGGTCCCAAGAGGGATGACCCAGTGTAGGACAGGGAGGTCGCAGTGCAGGACAGGGAGGTCGCAGCGCAGGACAGGGAGGTCGCAGCGCAGGACAGGGAGGTCGAGGACAGACCTCCGTTGACTGCGGAGGTCGATGGCGCGTCCGCGGGCCCGGGCCTGTCCCGGCTGGTGAACACCCTCCTCGAGGATCGTGGCTGGCCGTTGCTCAAGCTGGCAAGCGACGCGCTGTTGCTCACGGTAGGAATCCTCGCGGCCCTAGCGGGCGCGCCGGCGGACCTGGGCTCGGACGGGCGCTTCCTCGTGTGGCTCTTTCCGCCTCTCACCCTCGCTCTGCTCGCGGCTCGAAAGAGCTACCGCGCGCGGTTTCAGGTGCAGATCTTCGAGGGGGTGGGCGGGACGGTCGGCGCGATGTCCGTCGTTGCCTCCTTCCTCGTCGCCGTGGCCGCGTGGTCGAAGCCCGACTCGGACCCCGCCCAGCTGATGTCCCGCGCTTGGGTGTTCAGCACAGTCTACGTGATCGCCGGCAGGATCCTGCTGGCGATCGTTCAGCGCCGGGCGCGCACGGAAGGACTGATCGCCCGTCGCACGCTGGTGGTGGGGGCCGGACAGGTCGGCGCCCAGGTCGAGCGCAGGCTGCGCGAGCAGCCCCAGCTCGGCCTGCGGCTCGCGGGCTTCCTCGACGGCGATCCGCCGCCCGAGGAGATGGTCCCGGGCCGGGAAGCTCCGGTGCTCGGAGGCCCGGGCGACCTGCCCCGGATCCTCGAGGAGGAGCGAATCGAGCACGTGGTGCTGGCCTTCACCAACGAGCCGGACAGCTCCCTCTACCCCGTGATCCGACACTGCGAGGCCCGCGGTGTGGAGGTCACCCTCGTGCCGCGGCTGTTCGAGGGAGTGAACATGCAGGTCAAGCTCGAGCACATCGGGGGGCTGCCCCTGTTCGGCCTGCGCTCGGTCGACCCGAGGGGCTGGCGATTCTCGCTCAAACACGGCATGGACCGCGTGGTGGCCGGTTTCCTGCTGCTGCTCCTCTCGCCGGTCCTGCTGATCGCCGCCGTCCTTGTGCGGCTGAGCTCGCCCGGGCCGGTGCTCTTCCGCCAGCTGCGGATGGGCCGCGACGGCCGGCCGTTCGAGATGCTCAAGTTCCGCTCGATGCGCCCGCTGGACCCGCGGGCGAAGCTGCCAGACGAGTGGATCGTCGCCGGCCGGGACACTGCGCCCGGAGGCATCGAGGGGGACGATCGCCGCTCGAGGGTGGGCAAGTTCCTGCGGGCCACCTCGCTCGACGAGCTGCCCCAGCTGATCAACGTGGCGAAGGGCGAGATGAGCCTCGTCGGCCCGCGCCCGGAGCGGCCCGAGTTCGTCGAGCTCTTCGAGGAACAGGTCGACCGCTACGGCGACCGCGTGCGGGTGAAGGCCGGCATGACCGGCTGGGCGCAGGTGCACGGGCTGCGCGGAAAGACATCCCTGACCGACCGGGTCGAGTGGGACCTCTACTACATCGAGAACTGGTCGCTCGGCCTCGATCTGAAGATCCTTGCCATGACCTTCGGTACCCTGTTCCACCGCGCGGAGTAGCGCTCTCGCGGCCACCGGCCGTCTCTCCGGCTAGATCCGCACCACGCGGGGCATACCCGAGTCGAGCACGATCCGGAGGCGGGCCTTCCCGACCGGACGCAGACGGACCCTGTAGCTCGCGGCGGGCATCTTGTCGAAGGCGGTGGCGAAGCGGCCGCCGGCGCGGGCACGGACGGACCTCCTGGCCACCTTCACCCAGCGGCCGGGCCGGCGGCGCTCCAGCACGATCCGCACCCGGATGCGCTTCACGCGGGGGGAGCCGGCCCTGCGAACCGCACGCCCGCGCACCTCGACGCGCAGGAGTGAGTCGCTCGCCGCGACCTCAACGGTACCCACGGGTCCACCCGTGCGGGTGGTCTCGGGGGGAGTCGTGTCGGGGGGCGAGGGGGCGCCCATTGCCAGCGCTGCGGTGCGGAAGGCCGTGAAGGCGGGCGTGTCGGCGCCCGCGTAGTTGACGAGGCCAAAGTTGTCGACACGGCTGCCGAGGTTCGAGCTGGTGTCCTGCAGGTTGAACCAGACGCCGACGGGGACGTAGGTGAAGGCTCGCATCTGCTGATAGGCGAGCCGAAGGTAGTCGGCCTGCACGGCCGGGTCCACGCAGTTGCGGTAGGCCTCGAGGCCGCGGACGTTGCAGGTGCTCCAGCCGAACTCGGTGAGCCACAGCGGCTTGTCATCACCGTGGCGGAGCATCGTGTCCCGCACGGCCGGCACGCCGGCGATGAAGCTCTTCTTGGTCCATCCGGCGATGCCCGGGTCAAGGGGCGAGCGATCCTCGCTGTAGGGATGCACCGACCAGGCGTCGAAGCTTCCCTTGACTCCCTGCCCGTAGAGCGCCTCGGTGAAGTCGAAGTCGGCGTCGGCCAGAGAGCCGGCGATGATCGTGGCGCCCGGGTCGGCGGCCTTCGCCGCCGGGTAGGCGGCCTTCACGAGGGCGGCGTAGCTGGCAACACGATCGGATGCCTTGAAGTAGTCCGGGTGGTTGGGCTCGTTCCAGAGCTCCCAGGCGGCGACCCTGCGGCCATAGCGCCTGGCGAGGTAGGCGAGAGCGGCGCCGAAGTCCGAAGGGTTGGCCGGGGGGTAACGCTGCACGCCGCGATCCCACCAGGCGCCCGTACAGCTCTGCTTGAGGTCCTCGGGCGCGGTCGAGGCCCAGCACGGCGTCTCCCAGAAGGTGAAGAGCACTCGGATGCCGCGCGCCTCGGCCTGGTTCACCACGTTGTCGATCTTCCCGAGATACCAGGGGTTGTACTGGCCCTTGCCCACCTGCTCGAGGCTGGACCAGCCGAGGTCGACCCGCACCATGCCGGCGCCGGCATCCCTGACCTTGTCGAGCTGCCTAGCCACCGCCGCGTCGTCGTAACGCGACCACAGCAGGTGGGCCTGGACCGCCGCTGTCTGGGAGGCGCTCGCACGGGCGGGAAGCGCCACGGTCAGCAGGAAGAGCGCCGCCACCAGCGCGAGGGCGGCGCGCAGGGGGAAAGGGCGTTTGTTCGCGGTTGACATGGATCCGTTGTCGGCCCGGAAAGGTCCTCTAGCTAGGGCAGCATCCGGTGGCCACCCCGGACGTCTGTTTGAGGCTCCGGCCCGGTCCGGGGCCCGGTCCGACCCTGACCTATAGTAGGCCGCCGTGCGCGGCGCGGTCCTCCAGGTGTGCCAGCCGGAGGATGGCGGTGTGGCGGAGCACGTGCTGGAGCTCTCCAGCGGCCTCGTGCAGCGCGGCTGGACGGTCGAGGCCGCCGTATCGCCGGCCAGCACGATCGCCTCCGGTCTGGCCCATGCGGGCGTGGTCGTCCACGAGCTCCCGCTGACGCGCGAGGCCGGACCGGGAGACCTTCGTGCGGCCCGGGCGCTGAGGGCACTCGACCGCGAGCGACGCTACGCCATCGTGCACGGTCACAGCTCGAAGGCCGGCGCGCTCGTGCGGGGCGTCCTGCCGCGCCGGCGCCGGCTCGTATACACGCCGCACTGCTTCGCCTTCGCGGCCGCCTTCGGGAGCGCGCGCCGGGTCGCCTACACGGCGGTCGAGCAGGCGCTCCTGCCGCGCTGCGGCGCCATCGTGGCCGTATGTGCGTGGGAGCGAGGGCTCGCCCTGCGCCACCTGCGCGGCGCCGGCTCGCGCACCCGCGTGATCTACAATGGAGTGCCCGACCCCCGGCCCGCCGAGCCCTCCCGCGAGCTGCTCGCATTCCGCGGCGGGGAGCCGCTCGCGGGGCTCGTGACCGTGCTCAGGCCGCAAAAGGACCCCCTCCTCGCGGTGCGTGCCGCGGCCTCGTTGGCGCGCGAGGGGCGCTTGGCGGGCCGGCTGGCGATCGTCGGAAACGGCGAGCTGCGCGACCAGCTGCGCGATGAGATCGCGCGGCTGGGCGTGGGGGAGCGGGTGCGCTGGTTTCCCTTCGAGGGCCGAGCGGGCGCCTACCTGGGTGCGCTCGACGTGCTCGTGCTCCCGTCGGCCTGGGAGGCGCTGCCGCTGGCGGTGCTCGAGGCGATGAGCTGCGGGGTTGCCGTGCTGGCCACGAGCGTGGGCGGGGTGCCCGAGGCGGTGGAGGACGGCGTGACCGGCCGCGTGGTGGCGCCGGGTGACGCGCCGGCGCTGGCCGCCGCGCTGTCGGAGATGCTCGGGGCCCCGGACTTGCGCCGCCGCTTCGGTGAGGCCGGCCGGGTGGCGTTCGAGCAGCGCTTCCGGGTGGCGCCGATGGTGGACTCGGTGGCTGAGCTCTACGCCGAGCTCATGGCGGCGAGATGAGCGCGGAGAGCCACGCGTCGGGCGAGCTGCCAACGGTCGGGGCGCTGCGGCTGTCGGCCATCATCGCCACGAAGGGCCGCCCGGACGACCTGGCGGCCACGCTCCAGAGCCTCTCTCGCTGCGATCCCGCGCCAGCCGAGGTGGTAGTGGTCGACGGCGACGAGGGCCGCTCGGCGGAGCGCGTGGTGCAGGCCGCAAGTGAGCACGCCGATGCCGCTCCGCTGCGCTACGTCGCGAGCCCCGCGGGCCTCACCCTCCAGCGCAACCGGGGGGTGCGCGAGGCGAAGGGAGACGTCGTCGTGTTCTTCGACGACGACGTCGACGTCGGCCCGCAGCTGTTCGCCGTGCTCGAGCGCGCCTACCGGGACCCGGCGGTGGTCGGCGCCACCGGCCTCGTGATCGAGGGCGGCGAGCGCCGGTTCGGCAACAAGCGCTCAGCCGCGCGGAGGCTCCTGTTCGGCGGCGCGGAGGGCACGATGACGCGCTTCGGCTACCCGCGGCGCCTCCAGGACATCCACCGCGAGCGCGATGTGGAGTTCATGCAGGGCTGCCTGATGAGCGGTCGCCGCGAGATCGTGCAGCAGGTGGGCTTTGACGAGTGGCTCCCCGGCTATGCGCTGGCCGAGGACGAGGACTTCTCCTACCGCCTCTCGCGGGTCGGGCGCGTGCGATACCTCCCGGATGCCGTCGTCGACCACAAGAACACCGGCTTTCGCTCCACCGGCACGCGCCGCTTCAACCGCGACGTCGTGGTCAACCGCACCTACCTCTTTCGCAAGAGCTTCAGGCGCACGCCACTCGCCCGGCTGCAGTTCGCCGGCCTGATCGCGGTGCTGGTTGCACACAGGGCACTCAACCGCGAGTGGGACGGGGTGCGCGGGCTGCTCGAGGGCTCTCTCGAGACATGGCGCACGCCGCCCCCAACGCGGGTCGGGGTCAGCTTCGTCTCCTCGCACGCGCTCGGGGGAGGCTCGGAGCGCTACCTGGAGCTGCTGCTCGAGAGCCTCGGGCAGGACTGGGTGCGCGGGGTGCTCTGCCTCCAGGACGGTCCCTTCGCCGAGCGGTTGCGCTCCCTCGGGCACCCCGTCGAGGTCGTGCCCACCCCCGCGCGTGCGGGCATGGTGCCGGCCGCGTGGCGCCTGCGGCGGACGCTGCGGCGCCAGGCGCCCGCGGTGGTGCACGCCAACGGCGTGAAGGCGGCGCTCGCCGCGGTGCTCGCCACCATCGGCACGGGAGTCCCGGTGCTCTGGGTCAAGCACGACTTCAGCTGGGACGGCCCCCTGGCGCGCGTCATTGCCTGGCGTTGCCGGCGCGTCGTGGCGGTCAGTGGTGCGATCACCACCACCTTTGGTGCGCGCCTGGGGCGGCGTGTGCGGGTGGTGCCCAACGGCATCCCGGAATACAAACGCGACCGCGCAGGCGGGCGGGCGGTGCTGGCCGAGCTGACCGGGTCCGCGGATGCGCCGGTGGTGCTGCTGGTGGGGCGGCTGCACCCGGCGAAGGGCCAGATCGAGCTGGTCGAGGCGGCCCCGCGGGTGCTGGAGCGCCGGCCCGACGCGCGCTTCGTGCTGCTGGGAGACGAGGACCCGACCCAGCCTGCCTACGCCGAGGGTCTCAGGCGGCGGGTGACCGAGCTCGGCATCGAGGCGGCCGTGACCTTCGCGGGCCATCGCACGGACCCGATGCGGGTGATGAGCGGCAGCGACGTGTTGGTGGTGCCGAGCGTGCCCGACGAGCGCGGGGCCGGCAAGGAGGCGTGCCCGTTCGCCCTGCTCGAGGCGATGGCGGTGGAGACCCCGGTGGTGGCCTACGCGGCCGGCGGCATCCCGGAGGTCCTCGGTGACTGCGGGCGGCTCGTGGGCGAGGGCGACCGGCCGGCGCTCGCGGACGCGATCGTCGTGATGCTGGCGGGGGAGGACGAGCGTGAACGCGCGGCGGCCTGTGGGCGGGAGCGGGTACGCACGCGCCACTCGCTGGCGGCAACCGTCGAGTCGATGGAACGGCTCTACACCGAGGCTGGAGGCGACTGAGCGTCGCCGCCCGGGGCAGCGGGCGCGCCGTGCCGGCCCAGCACCACGGCGCAGCCCGCCAGCACGAAAATTGCCGCCACGATCACGTTCGAGCGGAGCGTGTAGTCGACCATCCCCTGAAGCGCGATGCCGACAAAGGCAGCGGCCACGGCGAGCAGCATCCCGCGGTGCTCGGGTTCGACGCGGCGAAGCCCGCGCGCGATCACGCCGGTGAGCGCCACGACCAGCCACACCAGCACGGCCAGGCCGGCGAACCCGAGCTCGACGGTGATCGTGAGCGGGATGTTGTGTGCGTGCTCGAAGGTGCTCAGCGAATCCGGGCCGAGCAGCCCGTAGCGCTGCGCGATGCGCGGGAAGGCATTCTCGCCGATTCCGAACACCGGGTGGTCGGCGATGATCCTCGGGGTGATCTGCCAGACCACGAAGCGGGGATCGACGCCCTCGGCCGAGTAGGTGATCGACTCGAAGCGCTGGCTGACCACCCGCACCTGCTGCGTGTCGCCGAAGACGTTGAAGCCGCCGGCCGTGAGTGCGACGCCGATGAGAGCGACGGCGATCACCGGGCGCCGGAAGGGCGCCCAGGCAAGCATCATCCCGAGGGCGCCCACCACCGCGAGAAAGCCGCCGCGGGAGAGCGAGAGGGCCAGCGCGGCGAAGATCACGGCAAATGACGCCAAGGCCGCGGGCCGGATCCCGGAGGGACCCCTCAGGCCGAGCGCGAGGACGCCCGGCAGGGCGAGCGCCTCGAAGGTCGCGAGCGTGTTGGGGTGACCGAACGAGCCCTGGGCACGCCCGGTGGCGGTATCGCCAAGGCCCTTGAGCTCCGGCGCCGCGCCGCCCGACTTGACTATGGCGATCAGCCCCACGACGGCGGCTGACAGCCCCAGCACGAGCAGGAGGTTGCGCACGGTGTCAGGGCGCCCTTCGATCACGATCATCTCGTAGAGGAGCAGGAAGCTTCCCCACATCAGAAGGACCTTGATCACGGCGGCCGGCTCCGGTGCGATGGCTATGCCCGGCACGAGCGCCAGCACCAGGAGGGTGAGAGGCTTGCCCAGCGGCGAGGGCGCGAAGGGGGCCTGGCCGCGCAGCAGTCGGGACACGGCCCACCCGAGTCCCGTGACCGCCAGCAGCACCTCCGCCGGTGAGACCGCCGCGGCGCCCAGGCTGAACGACAGCAGCTCGAGCGGCGCAAGCGCGATGGCCGCGTAGAGGGACAGCATCGGCCGTGCCACGGCGAGGATCACCATCGCCAGGGCGCCCCCCACAGCCAGCGGCACAACCGGTTGGGTGAGGTAGGCGAGCTCGCTGATCGCCGCGCCCGTGAGGGCTCCGAGGAGGAGCAGGGCGGGCAGCTCCAGCCTACGGAGGGATGTGGCCATGGCGGTCAAGGGGAGTGGCGCCGAATCTAGCGCCCTCTGCGGCAGGGCGGACCGGCCACCGACCACCGGGCACGGGGCTAGGATGCCGGGCATGTTGGATGCCACGAGCCCCCTGACGGCCCTCGCCCGACGGAAGTGGATCGTGATCGCCACCTTCCTGGTCGTGGTGCTGACCGCAGCCGGGGTCTCGCAGATGCTCGACAAGGTCTACACCACGAGCACCACCCTGCTCGTGGCCCTGCGCTCGGAGAACAACCAGAGCTTTGACACCGTGCAGGCCAGCCAGGCCATCGCACGTTCCTATGCGGACATCATCGACAGTCCCAACATCGCCGACGGCGTGGTGCGCCGACTCGGCGGTCGCACCACCAAGAAGGAGATCGAGGGCGCGACAACCTTCGAGCCGCTGCCCGAGACCCAGCTCCTCAGGATCAACGCCGACGCGGCCTCGCCGGAACGGGCCAAGAAGATCGCCGACGCCTACGCCGCCGTGTTCATCGACTATGCGCGCGCCAACCTTGCGGACGCCACTCAGGCCACGATCATCCTCGCCGACTCAGCCCCGCTGGCGCGGTCGCCCTCCCGGCCCAAGCCCAAGCTCTACGTGCTGGTGGCCGCGATCCTCGGCCTTGTGCTCGGGCTCGCCCTGGCTCTGCTGCGCGACCGCCTTGATCGGCGCCTGCGCAGCGCGGAGGAAGTGGAGGCACACTTCAACGTCCCGGTGCTCGCGCGCGTGCCGCGGCGCGGACGCGGCGAGAGAGATGTGTCGGCGTTCACCGAGGCCAACCGCATCCTGCGCACGAACCTTCAGTTCGCCAAGGCTGATGGCCCGTTGCGCTCGATCGCCATCACCAGCGCGGGCGAGGGCGAGGGCAAGACCACGATCGCCGCCAACCTCGCGGTCACCAGTGCCGAGACCGGCCTCGAGGTCATCGCCGTGGAGGCCGACCTGCGCCGGCCCGCCCTGCAGAACGAGCTCTTGCGCGAGCCGCGCGAGCCACTGCGGCCGGGGTTCAGCAACTACCTCGTCGACGGCTCGACCCTCGACGAGTGCCTCGCCGAGATCGGCCGGCCTGGCGTGCGCCTGATGCCCGCTGGCCCGCTGCCGCCGAGCCCGTCGGCGTTGCTCGAATCTCGGCTTGCGCGCGGTGCCGTGGCTGCGCTTGTGGAGAAGGGCGATCTCGTGATCTTCGACTGTCCGCCGCTCACGGTCGGCGCGGACGCGTCGATCATCGCCGAGCGGGTAGACGGGGTGGTGCTGGTGGTCGACCTTCAGGCCTCGACCATCAACTCGGTCCGCCAGGCGCTGGGGCGGCTGAAGGCCGTGAAGGCTCCTTTGCTCGGGCTCCTGATCAACAGCGACCGCACCGCGGCGTCGAGCAGCTACAGCCTCGACAAGCAGATGCCGGCCGCCACGCTGACCGGCGCGGAGAGCAAGCGCGAGAAGGTCTGACGCCTGTCCTTCCGGGGGGCAGTCATTCCTGGGTCGCGGTCGCCACGTCGGTGACCCGCCGACGTAGCCGGGCCGGCAGGCGGCCCTTCAGCATGGCGGCCACGAAGGCGAGGTCGCCGGGGCTGATCCTGCGCTCGAGTAGCACGAACGCCGCCACGTAGACGGCGAGGCCGGTCGCGAGGGAGGCCACTGGCAGTCCGACGAGCAGGATCATCGCCGGCAGCATTGCGATCCCGGCGGTGAGGGGCGCCGCCAGCATCACCGCCCAGCGGAGGCCCCCGACCTCGTCCGACGCTACGCGCATTGCCACGCCGACGAAGGCGATCTCGGTGATCAGCATCGCCAGAGCCGCTCCCCGCTCCTCCAGTGACGGGATGAGGCTGACGTTGAGCAGCACGTTCAGGAGCACCATCGACGCGGTCATGCGAACCATGGTCCTCGGGCTGCGACGGGAGATGATCAGCGAGGAGCTGAGCGTGACCAGGCAGAGCCCGAGCACGACCGGCGAGAGCAGCCGCAGCGCCGGTGCCGCCGCCACGAAGTCGCTGCCGAACGATAGCCGGCAGATCGGCTCGGCCAGCACGCCCATCACCACCGCACAGGGGGTGAGCAGCACAAGCGCGACCTTGATCGAACGCTCGTACACCGAGCCGACGGTGGGATCGGTGTCTCGGCCCAGGTACGCGTACATGGCCCCGAAGGCGCCGTTCAGCGCCCAGCCGATGAATAGCGTCGCCTCGAGCAGCCGGTAGGCGGCGCCGTAGCGGCCGACAGCGGCCTCGGCGGCCATAAAGGACAGGATCACCGCGTCGAGCTTGAAGAGCAGCACGGTGAACACGTCCTGGATCGCGAAGGGGAGGCTGGTGGCGGCCAGGGTGCGCCACCCGTGGCGATCGAAGGCCCGCCGCGGCATCCCGACGTGGCGGTGCATCAGGAACACGCATGCAGCCAGCCCGAGCGCCGCGCCCACCGAGTAGAGCGCCGCTACGGTCACCACCCCGTATCCGAGCGTCAGCGCCGTAACTCCCAGCGCGGCTGTGACCACCCGCTGCAGGATCAGCGGTACAGCGTGCAGATGGCCGCGCTCGGTGGCGTCGAAGATGCTGTGGAAGGTCTTCGCAAAAAGGTCGAGCAGCAGCCCGACCGAGAGCAGGTAGACCGTGGTACGCGCCGTTGTGTCATAGCCCAGCAGCGACACCGCCACGAGGCTCACCGCGAGGACCGGGCCGGCGAGGACCAGCTTGAGGCCGATGATGCTGAAGAAGAGGCGGTCGGCGGCGGAGCGGTCCTTGGCCACCTGGCGCAGCAGGTAGCTGTCGCATCCGAAGCCGACCGGCATCAGGCAGATCTGCAGGAACGCGAACGCGAACACGAAAACGCCGACGCCGGTCTGGCCGGCCCCGCGGGCGAGGGCGGCGAACAGCACGAAGGTCGCGAGCTTGCCGATCACCTCCGCCGCGGCTCTCACGACCGTGTTCTTGGCCGCCCGCTTGCCCGCCCCTTCGGCCCCGTGGTGGCGGGCGGTGACCGGCTTAGGCACCTGCGGGGCCTCAGCCACCTGCGGGTCTCCAGGCGCGCAGCCGCCCGCGCGCAAAGCGCGTGCCGGAGCGAAGGAGCCGGCCCGGCGCGCTGTCGAACAGCGGCTGGTAGGCGTCTGTGACCTTGAGCAGGAAGCTCGCGGATCCGTCCTTGCCGGTGATGATGGCCCGCTTCAGCTCGAGCGGCGTCCACCCTCCCCGCCCCTCGCCGGTCACCGCGGCAATGAACCCGGCGTCGGCGGCCGCCGCCACCGCAGCGGCGCCATAGCGGCAGAACGGATAGGCGAAGGTGCTGACCTCGGCCCCGGTCAGCCGCTCAAGCGCCCCACGGCTGTCGACCATCTCGCGCAGGCAGGCCTCGCGATCGAGGGTGGACAGGTCGGGATGGCTCACGGTGTGGGCGCCCAGCTCGACCCCTGCCCCGGCCAGCTCGCGCAGCTCGCCCGCGGTCATCATGCGCGCCCCCGAGCTCTCGGCCAGCCACGGGTTGGGTTGCCCGATGAGCCCCGTGGTCACGTATACAGTCCCGCCTATCCCGAGCTCCTTGAGTATCGGAAGCAGCACGGAGTGGTTGTCCTCCATGCCGTCATCGAAGCTCAGTGCGACCAGGCCGGACGGGGGCGGGCCGCCGTCCATGCGCTCGGCGAGCTCCCTCACCGTCACGAACCGGAATCCGGCGTCGCCCAGGAGCGCGACCTGCGCCCTGAAGCGCTCCGGAGGCACGCGCAGATTGTGGGGGTCCTCCGCGGGGCTCGAGGGAGCCACGCCGTGGTAGCCGAGGATCACCGAGCGGCGAGAGCGCACCACCGAGAGTGCGCGGACGAGCGCCAAGGAGGCCATCTCCCTAGCCCCTGCGGCAGCGGACCGTGGACGAGTCGAGCACGGCTCGGCACGGACTGCCATGGCGGGGGGACACCGCTCCATGGTGGCAAACGCTGCCGTCGATCCGCGGGGGGTAGGGTTCCCCAATGAAGGCACTGGTCACGGACGCCCACCACCGCAACGCCCTCGCCGGGATAAGGGGTCTCGGCCGGGCGCGCCACGAGGTGCTGGCTCTCGGGCCGCGACGGACCGCGGGGGGCCTCTGGTCCCGCCACACGAGCGCTCGCTCAGTGCATCGATCCGGCGGCCCCGGAGCGCTAGCGGCACGCGTGGCCGAGTGTGCCTCCGAGCACGGGCCGGTCGTGGTCTACCCGGGAGCGGAGAGCTCGATCGACGCGCTGGTGGGCGCCGATCCGCCGCTGCCCGCCACGGCGGTCCTGCCCTATCCCGACGCCGGGGCGCTCGAGCTGCTGCGCGACAAGCGCGGGCTGGCCGCCCTGGCCGCGGAGGTGGGCCTCGCGACCCCCGCCACGCTGGTGGAGGCCACCGCGGCCGAGCTGCGCGGATGGGACCCGCCCGCCCCCTGCGTGGTCAAGCCCGCGGCGCCGTGCGGGGCGCTGCCGACCGCCCGCGCGGTGGGCTCCGGCGAAGAGCTGCGCGCGCTGCTGGCGACGCTGCCCACCGGGGAGCCGCTGCTCGTGCAGGAGCGGGCGCGCCCCCCGCTGGTCTCACTCGCCGTGGTGATGGGGCGCGGGGGCGAGCTCGTGGCGCGCTTCCAGCAGGAGGCCCGGCGCACCTGGCCCCCGGACGCGGGGATGAGCAGCCTGGCGGTGAGCGTCACGCCCGACGGGCGGCTCACCGAGCAGACGGCGGCGATGCTCCGCGACGCCCGCTTCGGCGGTCTCGCCCAGCTCCAGTTCGTCCAGGTCGACCGCGGGCCGGCGCTGATCGACGTGAACCCGCGCTTCTACGGGTCGATGGCCCTCGCCCTTGCGTGCGGGGTCAACCTGCCCGCGGCGTGGCACGCCGCAGTCACCGGGGAGCGGGCGGGCGGGCCCGCGAGCTACCGAGTCGGAGTGAGCTACCGCTGGCTCGAGGGCGAGCTGCTCACGGCCGTGCGGGGCGCCTCGGGACCGGCGCAGGCGCTGCGGCGCTCCGCGGCGGTGCTGGCGCACCCGCCTCCCCGGCCCCGTACCGGCGCGATCTGGGCGGGACAGGACCCACTGCCGGGCGTGCTGATGGCGGCTGAGCTGATCGGCGGCATCGCCGCGCGCCGCCTAGGCCGCGGGACGGTCTGATGTCAGGAAGCGTTGCGCCTCAGTTGCCCTCGCCGGCTTCGCCGGCGAGCCGGGGCGGGTGAAAATCGCCCACGGTCCTGCCCTGGTGTCGCAGGGCGACCCTAGAACGGGACGGTGCCCGGAATCCGAGGCTATTCTCCCTTTAGAGAGGGCGCTGGAATGCCCAGACCGAGCTGGTGTTGAGGTCGCTGGGGGAGCCCGGACCCTCGGCAATCAGCCTGAGAACGTGTTTGAGATGTAGGGCAGGATTTGGGTGTGGCAGGGTGGAAGCCCTCGGTTATGTCAATCAAGGGGCGGTATCCATCTGATCTGACCGACGCGCAGTGGGAGCTCGTCGAGCCGCTGCTGTCGGCTCCTCGGC
>JBBPZA010000060.1:0-6612 GCA_038199375.1 Solirubrobacterales bacterium
CTCTCGCGCCCGGCGCTCCAGGAGGTCCAGCAGCGCATCGCCGAGCTGACCGCGGAGGCCGAGGAGAACGTCTCCGGCGTCCGGGTGGTCAAGGCCTTCGCGCGCGAGGAGCGCCAGCTGCATCGCTTCCGCCGCACGGTCAAGCGCGTCTTCGACCAGTCGATGATCTCGACGCGCCTTCGCGCCTTCTACACGCCGTTCATGGGCTTCCTACCCAACATCGGCCTGGCGGCGATCCTCTTCTACGGCGGCCGGCAGGTGATCGAGGGATCGCTCTCGCTCGGCGACTTCGCCGCCTTCTACACCTATCTCCTCCTGCTCATCTCGCCCATGCGCACCCTCGGTTTCATGCTCTCATCCGCCCAGCGCGCGACCGCCTCGGGCGCGCGGATCTTCGAGATCCTCGATCGCGAGCCGCGCATCGTCGCACCTGAGGGAGCGCCGCCGCTGCCCGACGGCGACGGCCGGGTCGAGCTGCGCGGGGTGACCCTGACCTTCGAGGCCGGCCGCAGCGCCGCGCTGCGCGATATCGACCTCGTGGTCAAGGGCGGCACGGTCGTGGCCCTCGTCGGGTCAACCGGCTCGGGCAAGACCACGCTGACCTCGCTCGTCCCGCGGCTCTATGACCCCGAAGAGGGCGCGGTGCTCGTCGACGGGATCGACGTGCGCGAGGTCGACCTTGCCTCCCTGCGCTCGCGAGTCGCGCTGGTGACCGACGACCCGTTCCTGTTCTCGGCCTCGGTCGCCGAGAACATCGCCTACGGGCGGCCCGACGCTTCGCGTGAGGACGTCGAGGCCGCCGCCGCGCGCGCGCAGGCGGCGGGGTTCGTCGAGGAGCTCCCGGACGGCTACGACACGCTCGTCGGCGAGCGCGGCCTGACCCTCTCCGGAGGTCAGCGCCAGCGCGTGGCCATCGCACGGGCCCTGCTCGCCGATCCGCGCGTCCTCATCCTCGACGACGCGACCTCCGCCGTCGACGCCTCGACGGAGCGCGACATCAAGGACGCGCTCGGCGCGGCCATGGCCGGGCGCACCACGCTGGTCATCGCCCACCGCCTCTCGACGATCTCGCTCGCCGACGAGATCGTCGTACTCGACCACGGGCGGATCGTCGCCCGAGGCACCCACGAGGAGCTCCTCGAGCGCGAGGGGCTCTACCGCGAGATCGTCGAGAAGGGCATGCCCGACCAGGTCTTTCTGATCGAGAAGCCGGTGGAGCCCGAGGTGGCCGGGCTGTGAGCGTCCGCGACCGCTTCGAGGCGACGCGGGGGCGCGGGCGCAAGGTCCGCGGGCTGCTCGAGCTCCTGCGGCCCTACAAGTGGCGGGTGGCGGCGATGCTCGGCGCGTTGATCCTCTCGACCGCGGCGACCCTCGCTCCGCCTCCGCTGGCCAAGCTCGCGATCGACAGCGGGATCACCCCGGGTGATCTGCGCACGCTCGACCTGTGCGTCGCGGCCTTCGTCGCCTCCGCGCTGATCTACTGGGGCGCCAGCTACCTGCAGACCTACCTCGTGGGCTGGGTCGGCCAGCGCGCGCTCCAGGACCTGCGAATCCGGATCTTCGCCCACCTCCAGTGCCAGTCGATCGGCTTCTATTCGCGCCGGCGCGCCGGCACGCTGATCTCGCGCATGACCAACGACGTCCAGGCGCTCGACCAGCTCGTCACCGACGGCGTCGTCACGCTCTTCCAGGCGAGCCTCACGCTCGTCGGGACGGCGGTCATCCTGCTGGTGCTCGATGTCGAGCTCGCCTTGCTGACCTTCCTCGTCTTCCCCGTCCTGGTGATCGGCAGCCTCGCCTTCCGGATCGCGTCGGCCAACGCCTACCGCCTGACCCGTGAGCGGATCGCACAGATCACGGCCTACCTGCAGGAGACGCTGTCGGGCATCCGCCTCGTGCGCGCCTTCGGCCAGGAGCACCGCCACCTCGAGCGCTTCGCCCAGCTCAACGACGAGAACCGCGCCGCCAACATGAAGACGGTCTACCTCAACGCGGCCTACTTCCCGGGGGTCGAGCTGCTCTCGGCGGTGGCGACGGTCGGCATCGTCCTCTTCGGGGGGGCGCAGGCGATCCAGGGCGAGGTCTCCGTCGGCGTGCTCGTCGCCTTCATCGCCGCGCTCAACAACTTCTTCGATCCGATCGGGCAGCTCTCCCAGCTCTACACGACCTACCAGTCGGGCATGGCCGCGCTGGACAAGATCTTCGAGCTGCTCGACGAGGAGCCCGAACTCTACGACCGGCCCGGGGCTGCCGCCCTCCCGCGCGTCCGGGGAGAGATCGCCTTCGAGGACGTCTCCTTCCGGTACGGCTCCGGCGCCGGCTACGGCTCCGGCTCCGGCTCCGGCTCCGAGGAGGGTGGCGACGCGGGCTGGGCGCTGCGCGAGGTCGGCCTCACGGTCGCGCCGGGCCAGACGGTCGCGCTCGTCGGGGCGACGGGAGCGGGAAAGTCGACGCTCGTCAAGCTCGTCGCGCGCTTCTACGACCCGACGGAGGGGCGCGTCCTGGTCGACGGTGTCGACGTCAGCGAGGTCACGGCGCGCTCGCTGCGCTCCCAGCTGGGCATCGTTCCTCAGGAGGCATACCTCTTCTCGGGCACCATCGGCGAGAACATCGCCTTCGGCCGGCCCGACGCGACGCCCGACGACGTGCGCGCCGCCGCCGAAGCGGTCGGGGCCGACGAGTTCATCGCCGAGCTGCCCGAGGGCTATGACACCGAGGTCGGCGAGCGCGGCGTCCAGCTCTCGGCCGGCCAGCGCCAGCTCGTCGCCTTCGCCCGAGCCCTCGCCGCCGATCCTCGCATCCTCATCCTCGACGAGGCGACCTCGAATGTCGACATCCACACCGAGTCGCGCATCGAGGCGGGCCTACGCCGCCTGCTCGCCGGCCGCACGGCGATCGTGATCGCGCACCGGCTCTCGACCATCCGCCGCTCGAGCCTTATCGTCGTGCTCGACCACGGGCGCATCGTCGAGCAGGGAACCCACGACGAGCTCATCGAACGCGACGGCCCCTACCGGAGGCTGCACCACGACTGGGCGGGGCAGTCGACAGCGGCGTAGCGCGGCGTACCCGCCGCCCGTACGAGTAGGTTCGAGACACTGCCCCCCAGGGATTTGAACCCCACCTTCGACATCCAGAGTGTCGCGTGCTGCCGCTACACCAGGGGGCAATAGAGGGCCACCACCATAGCCGAACAGCGCCACGGACTCCCCTTGCGTCCGACATCTATGCGAACATGTGTTCCCATGAAACGGAGCTACGACTGGTCGGCGATCCAGGGCTTCTACGACGAGGGCCACACGCTCGCCGAATGTAAGGAGCGCTTCGGCTTCGCCAACGGCGCCTGGTACTCCGCGGTGGGGCGGGGAGAGGTGGTGCCCCGTTCGCGTCCAGTCCCTAGATTCAAGCATGAAATGCGAGATGCGGTCAAGGAACTGCTCGATGCAGGGATGACTCAGACTGAGGTGGCGTTCGAGCTCATGCTCAGCAAGGGAACCGTCTGCTATCACGCCCGGCAACTCGGCGCGACGGGCGACGAGCGCTTTCGGCGGCGATATGACTGGGCTGAGATAAGCAGAGCGCACGCGTCCGGCCTCTCGATGTCTGAGTGTCAGCGGAGATTCGGGTTCTCCACCTCGGCTTGGCACGATGCGAGACGACGCGGCGTGCTCGAGACTCGACCGCCCGGGATTCCCATCGCTGAGCTCTTGGTGGCAAACCGCCCAAGAAGCCGGGGTCACCTGCGGCGACGCCTGGTGAACGCGGGACTCAAAGAGGAACGATGCGAGGAATGTGGGTTGGACGAGTGGAGAGGGCAACCGCTACGAGTCACCCTTCACCACGTCAACGGCGACCCCTACGACTACCGTCTTGAAAACATCTCCTTCTTATGCCCTAACTGCCACAGCCAGACCCCAAACTTCGGCGGGCGCAACGGGCCCCTCAGGACTCGGGCATCGTCTTGAGCGCCCGCTCCCACCGGCGGGCAGAGCAGTGCCTGGCGCATCGCGGCTGGCACCGGCGTTCGGCTCTCAGGAGACCTTCGCCGTCATCCACTCGCGGAGCGATGGGATGAGTTCCGGCGCGTCAAGCGCCTGCGGGATGAGGTCATGGTCGAGGAGGATCGCGTCGGAGACCAGGCGCACGTGACGCCGTGACCGGGCAGTGCCGCGAAGTCGACCTCGATGGCATCGCCGGCGCCGAGCTCCCCCTCTTCGACAATGCGCAGGTAGGCGCCGGGGCGCGACACCTGTCCGAAGCGCTTGACGAACGACGGGTCGCCCATGCGCAGGCCGAGCTTGAAGCACGGCAGCCGCGGCTGGACCACCTCGAGCAGCGCCGTCCCCACCGCCAGCGCTCTCCGACGAGCGCACTGGAGATCTCGATCCCTTCGGTCGTCAGGTTCTCACTGAACGCGCCCGGGCCGAGATCGCGGCCCAGCTCGGCCTCCCATTTCCGGGTCTCCTCGATTGCATACGCGTAGACCGCCTTGTCGGGCCCGCCGTGTACCGACCGGTCGGCCTGGTCGTCGCCGTCGAGGTTGACGCCGCGCACGGCGACGCGACCGTCGACCGGGGGCTTCCAGATCGCGGTCAAGACGGTGCGCCGCCCCGTATCAACCGGGCGCGGCCGGCCGACGTTGACGCTGAGGACCGAAGGCATCGGTGCGTCGGAGTGTGGCAGTTAGATCCCGAATCACCCCTCGTACACGAAGCGATGACCGAGCAGTTCAGTCACCGTCGCGAAGCGGTAGCCGCGGGCGCGGAGGGTTCGGATCACATCCGGGAGCGCCGCGACGGTCTGGCCGCGGGGGCCTCCGCCGTCGTGCATGAGGATGATCGAGCCCGGCTGGGCGGCGCCGACGATGCGGCGGTAGATCGCCCCCGAGCCGGGGGTCGCCCAGTCGCGCGGGTCGACGTCCCAGTTGATGGTCATCATGCCCAGCGCCCGGGCGCGCCCGATGAGGTCGCGGTTGACGGTGCCGTAGGGCGGGCGAAACAGGCAGGGGGTGAAGCCGCTCGCCTTGCGGATGCGGTCGCGGGTGATCGACAGCTGCGCGCTGCTCGGGAACTGAGGGTGACTGAAGGAGTGGTCGCCGATCTCGAAGCCCCAGCCGAGCATCCGCCTGAGGAGCCGCTCGCGCCCCGGGATCTGGTTGCCCAGCACGAAGAAGGTCCCCTTCGCCTTCTCCCGGACGAGGATGCGGATGACGTCGTCGGTGTAGTCGCTGGGCCCGTCGTCGAAGGTCAGGGCGACGACCTTGCGATCCCGCGGGCCGTTGGTGCGGAAGGGCGGGCCGCCGCGACGGCAGCCCGTCGGAATTCTGGGGCGTGCAGCGGCGTCGGCCGGGAGAGGGGCCGGCCGCACCGGGCCCGCTGCGCCGCGAGCGGGAGGCGGAGCGCCGTCGAGCGCGCTCGAGGGCGCCTCGGCGGCGAGGGCGACGGGTCCAGGCCCCGCCGCGACGAGGCCCGCGGTGCTCGCGACCAGCGCAAAGGTTGCGACGAGCCATCGCACGGGCAAGGTTGCGATCAGCCGACGCGCGAACGGCGCACGCTCGTGGGGCGTGGCCACGCCGAAGCGCTCCCGCCCTGAGGCGGGTGGCCAAGGGCTGCGGCGGCTCATCGTGGCGCACTGTAGCCGAGGCGGCGGTCGGCAACGGCGCCTTCCGGCCAGAGCTATGCGCCCTGCGCCGCCAGCAGCTCCGGCGTGCTCCCCGCTGCCGCGCGGAAGAGCACGCTGACCCACGAGCGGTACGGTCGCCAGGCCTCGGCGATCGCGGCGAGCTCGTCGACCGGCGCCTCCGGCCGGCCGTAGGCGCCGCGCATCGCCGCGTGCAGACGCGGCTCGGCGGTGGGGAAGACGTCGGGATGGCTCGCTCCGCGTACGAGGATCAGGCCGGCCGAGAACGGGCCCACTCCCGGCAAGGTCATCAGCGCCTCGAGCGCCTCTTCGATCTCCATCCCTCGCAACCGCGCACCGTCCAGCGCGCCCTCCGCAGCCGCCGCGCCCAGCGCACGCAGCCGCTCGAGCTTGACCGCCGGTAGGCCCGGGAACCCGTCGAGGGCAGCGAGGACGAGCGGGCCGGGAAACGACCGCAGCGAGAGTCCTTCGATGGCCACCTCCGCGCCGAGGCGCTCTGTCAGCGCGGCCTTGAGCGACAGCGCCTGGGCCATGCGAATCCGGTGTGAGAGCAGCGCCCACGCACCCGCCTCGTAGGGCGACCAGAACCCTGTCGGGCGAAGCCCCGCGAAGTGGCGCTGGAGGCGGCCCACGACCGGGTCGGCCTCCCCGAGGGCCGCAAATCCCGTGGCGTCGACGTCGAGCGAGAGCATCCGCGCGACCTGATTGCGCAGCCGCCCCCCGTCGGCGTCACCCGTCGACCAGACCGCCACCTCGCCGCCCGCCCGCGGCTGCTCGATCGAGACGGCCGCCGGCTCCCACCCACCCTCCACGCAGAAGCCCATGCGCAGACCGCCCTCGGGCGTTGTCGGATCCGCCGCCGGGGCGAAGCCCTCGAGGAAGCGGGCGGAGGCTGCGAGCGAGAACGGGCCGCGCGGGGTGAGGGAGAAGCGGGCAGGCGTCACCGCGTGCCTCGCGAGTGCGCGGCCGGGC
>JBBPZA010000061.1:0-11232 GCA_038199375.1 Solirubrobacterales bacterium
CGCGATCCACCTCGTCACGCTCGAGTTTCCCGGAGGTCTGCTCGCCCAGATCACCATCGACCGCCTGTGCCCCGCGGGAACCCGCTACGTCGAGGTGCGCGCGGACTGCGAGCGCGCGTCGCTGCGCGCCTCGGAGGGCGGGCGGGCGACCGTCCAGCTCGGCAAGAAGCGCGCCGAACGCACCGGGATCCGTCTGGACTTCGGGCCCGGCGGGCTCGCCTGGATGGAGCGGGGCCTGGGCCGGACCACCCTCGCCCGCAACCCGCGCGATCCCGGTGCCCACGCGACCGGCGAGCTCTTCAAGGGGATCGTGGGAGCCCTGAGGGAGGGCCGCGAGCCACCATCGAGCGCACAGGAGGCGCGCGACGTCATGGTCGTCATCGAGGGCGCCTATCGCTCGGCGGAGAGCGGGACCCGCATCGAACTCGACTACGCGGCGGTCTCGAGCTCGTAGGTCGTCACGCTCTCCGGGGGGAGGACGAGCGGCACGGGCTTGCCCGAGTAGTTGACCGGAGGAATCGGCGCAAAGCCCTGCCTCGCGTCCGTCCGCCTGCCGGCGAGCACGCCGCTTCGGTCGCCGAGGTCGAAGGCCGCCCGCTTGGGCGCGGTGCTCGGGTTGGTGAGGACGATCGACAGCCGACCGCCCTTTCGGAAGGCGACGGTCAGGGTTCCCTTGACTCCGTTACGCACCACGATGCGCTGGGAGCCCGTCGGGGCCGCAGTCGAGTACTGACGGAAGACGTCGAAGCGCTTGGTGGTGTAGTAGGGACGCTGCTTGTTGGAGCGATCGCGCACGATGAGCGCGTCGCCCGGCCCGTGGGTGATGTCGGCGACGGGCCGGAAGGCGAACCAGGCGCTGGCTTGGGCCTTGGTCAGCGCGCCGGCGATCTTGCGCGCCCATTTGATCGCTCCGTGCATCGAGGGATCGTCGCCGCACTCTGCGCACCCCGTGCCGAACTCCGTCTGCCACACCGGGACCCCGGCCTCGCCCGCGAGCTCGGCGACCGCGCGCGACTGGCCAGCGGTTCCTCGGTAGGGGTGGGTCGCGAAGGCCGCAGCCGCGCGGACGAGATCGGGCCGGCGCAGCTGCCAGTTCGCATAGGGGCACGCCGTCCCCCACCCGGTCGTGTCGCCGAGGACGAGCTTGGTGGCGAGGCCCTGGCGGCGGAGCTGGGCGGCGAGCGCGCCGTAGACCACGTTGGTCTGCGGCGGGCTGAGGACGAGCAGCGACTTGGTGTTGTCGGGCTCGTTGGCGACGGCGGCGTAGTCGAAAGGCACGCCCATGGCGTCGCGGGCGAAGCGCAGATAGCCCGCCACGTAGCGCGCGTAGGCGGCCTCCCGCCCGGGAGCCAGGGTCTTTCCCCTCTTCTGGGACTTGGGGGCGTCGGCGCCCGTGTACATGAAGCGCACGCCGTAGCGCTTGACGCGCCGCATGAACGCGAAGCGCCGGTCGTCGGCGCGCGCCGGCTGGGCCTCGATGAGCTTGTAGTAGCCGTAGCCGGTCCCGAACACGCGAACGAGGTCGATCCCGGCATCCACGAAGATCCGGCGGTCGATGTCGCCGAGCTGAGCCCTGGAGAGGCCCGCGGGGTTGACGAGCGGATCGACGGGCGTGTCGGTGACCACGCTCGCGCCCCATCCCTGCATTCGCTGGCGCCCGATCCGGGTGACCTCGATGCGCCCCGGCGCCGCCCCCTCCTCCTCTATCGGCCAGCGCGGCACCGGACAGCCGCTCAGCGCCCTGGTCTTCGAGGTGATGGGCAGCTGGTCGCTGGGAAATCCGAGGGCCGGAGCCGACGCCGAGGGCTGGCCGCACGCCAGCTGGAGCGCCGCGACCACGACGGCCACGGCGAGAACGGTCGGGGCGCGCACGGAGCCCAAGGGTAGAGACCCAACCGCCCCGTGGCGTCGCTCGGCTCAGTCGGGGGTCACCGTCGTCCACGCCCCGCCAACCCTGAGGACGTAGGGTTCCACCCCACCGAGCGAAGGAGGGCTCGTCGATGAGCGAGCCGGCCCCATCCCAGGTCGTTCGCAGTATCGCGCTCGCCCTGCCCGAGTCGGTCGAGCGCGACCATCACGGCCGGCCGTCGTTCCGGGTGGGCGGCAAGATCTTCGCCACCCTCTGGGATCCCGACCACATCAACGTGATGCTCGACGAGAGCGGCATCCTGACGGCCATCCAGCGTCACCCCGAGGCGTGCTCGGGCTTTCGGTGGGGCCGGCGGCTGGCCGCTGCTCAGATCGACCTGCGCCGCGCGAGCGCCCCCCTGGTCGAAGAGCTACTCGCCGACGCCTGGGAGGGCAAGGCGCCAAAGCGCCTGCTGGCGATGCGCTCGGCGCACGGTGGACACCCGACCGGCTGAGCGGATCGAGCTCCGCCCGAGGAGCGTGACGCCTGCATGAACCTCCGCCTCGGGTTGTGGCTCACCGGTTTCGCCGCTGTGGCGCTCTTCGTCGCGCTCAGCGTGCTCGACGGGCGCCTGCATGAGACCGGAGGCCCGGGCATCATTCCGTTCGAGCTCGCCGGGGGCCTGGCGCGCGCTCGGGAGATCCTCGCTGACTGGGGCTCGGAGGGACGCGACACGGCCCGGCTGTCATTGTGGCTGGACTTCGCGTTCCTGATCGCCTACGGCGGCTTCCTGGCCCTTGCGGCGGCGGCGGCGCGGGACATGGCGCTCCGACGCGGCTGGCGCCGGCTCGCGGTCGCGCGCGGGCTCGTCGTGGCGCTGCCTGTCGGCGCTGCGGGACTCGACGTGCTGGAGAACGTCTTCTTGTTGATCGCCCTCGGCATGCACGGCGGCGCTACGGCACCCCGACTGGCCGCCATCCTCGCCACGGGGAAGTTCGCGCTGCTGGCAGCGACTCTCGCATACATTCTCGCGGTCCTCGCCAGGGCCGCGACGTCAGGGCGTCGACCGACCGGGCGTGCCGGTTGACCGCGGGCTTGATCTACACCCAAGTACCGCCCGGCTCGGCGTTTCCCGTTTGCGACCGCATCTGTCTGCAGACCGATGCCTTTCCGGTCAACCGGCAGCATTGAGCGGCGAACGCGGTCGTCGACTGCCTACGAGGCCGTCGACGACCGCGTCGAGCGCCCGCTCGAAGGCTTTGTCCCAGTCGAACGCCGGCGTGTCGGCCATCGCAGCGATCCGCGGGAAGGCCGCGCCGTCGAGCATCCCCCTGCCGGTCGACGGCCCGCGCATGTGGCCGGCCAGCTGGTAGGTCACGTGTCCGAAGGTCAGGCCGACGAGCGCGGCCCACGCCGTCCGCGCAGCATCGGGCCCCAGGCCGGCCGCCGCGAGCGCCTCGAGCGCGGTCTCCGTCGGCTGCAGCAGAGCGGGCGTCAACGCGCCGGCGCCCTGAAGCAGCCCTACCGCGGCGGGGTGCTCGAGACACGCTTGCCGAGCTCCCAGCAGCACTGCCCGCAGCCGCCGTCTCCAGCCCCACCGCGTCGGCGGGCGCTCGATGCTCCGCGCCACGACGTCGGCCACCCCGTCGAGCAGGTCGGCCCGGCCGCCTACGTGATTGTAGATGGCCATGGGCGTCACGCCGAGATCGCCGGCCAGCCGCCGCATGGACAGCCCCTCGACGCCCTTCGCGTCCACGACGTCGAGCGCCGCGCGGAGCACGGTGTCACGATCGAGCGCCATCTGGTATACAGCGTATATGGAGAGCGTGTACGATGAGCTGCTTCGTATCGAGGGCGAGCTGGCCGACGGCCCGGGCGACCCCTACCGCCGGCACCTGGCCGAAGACGCGATCGTTGTCGTGCCGGGCGCCATCCTCACCCGCGAGGCGTGCGCCGCGGCGATGGACGCAAGCGCACGCTGGGACGAGCACAAGATCACCGACGCTCGCACCATCGCGCTGACTCCGGACAGCGCGGTGCTGAGCTATCGCTGGCACTCGCGCCGCGGCGAGAGCACCTACGCCGCAGTCATGTCCAGCGTCTACGCCCGCCGGGACGGCGCGTGGCAGCTCGTGCTACACCAGCAGACGCCCGATCCGACGTAAGAACGGGGGATCAAGGGGCGGTCAAGGAGCGGCAGCACTACGTCGGAACCAGGACGTCCAGTCCGGCGGTGCGGCCGCCTTCCGCTTGGCGTTGGTCGTAGGTGATGAGTACGAGCGCTTCCAATCGGAGGTCCAGCGCGGTGGCGAGGTGGAGTGCATCGAGGGCGCGCTGGGGCGGGCGAAACGCTTCGCCGGCACGAGCGCGTATGGCCATCGTGTAGGGCAGCAGGTCAACGGCGGCGCAGATGCGCTCGGCGCGTTCGATGAGCTCGCCGCCACCCTCTCGGTGGGCGACGCAGCGCAGCTCGACCTCGAGCAGCTCGCTGGAGACATGGCCGGGGATGGCTGCGAGCACGGTCCGCAATCCGGACGTCTCGGCCTCTGGTCGCAGCAGCTTCACGGCGGCCGAGGCATCCAGGTAGGCCGTCGTGGCGCTCACCGATCGCCACGCACCCAATCGAGAGCCCGACTGGCTCGGCGGCCCTCATCGACCGGGTCGGCTTCCAACCACGGCAGATCGTCGAGACCGCGGGTCGCCGGCCGGACGCCGGGGCGCCCGAGGAGACGCTGACGATCGAGCGCCGCTCGGGCTTCCACGGTTCCCTTCCCGAGCGCCTGGGCGCCGATCAGCGCGAGACGGCGTACGTGCCCGGCCTCCGAGCGCGTCTCCTCGGAGCCGAGCAATGGTCGCGTGGCGTCGAGCGCCGCCGCGAGAGCGGGATCCCTGGTCACCCCGATGCGCGGGTGAGTCGTTCCCATGCGTCCATGTTACACTGCCGGTGTGACGTACCGGTAGACGGCAAGGTGTTGCGGCTCGCGCGCGCAGCGACGCGGCCTGCCCTTCCCGCAGCGATGCGACGCGGCTCAGCGCTGACGTCGCGCCGCTACCACGAGCTGCGTGGCCAGCAGCGGCCCGGTCCAGCCCGCGCGCCGCTCCAGCCAGTCCGCCAGGCGCGCGCTGGGAGCCGGCAGGAGCTCGTCGAGCGGCGTCAGGGCGACCTGGTAGCTCGCCCACGAGTGGCGTTCGGGGCGCAGGCCGGCATCCCGGAGCGCGCGGAGCAGCCGCCGACGCCCGAGGGGGGCTGGCCGCTTCGGGCGGGGCGGGCGGGACAGCCTGAGCAGCGCCTTGGCGGTGCGAAGGCCGGGGTACCAGAGCCCCCGGCGCCATAGCCCGAACGGCGCGACCGGGTTGGGCATGGTCGCCACCGCGAGGCCGCCGGGCCTGAGAACCCGCGCGAGCTCTCCGAGCGCGGCAGGCACGTCCTCGAGGAACTCGAGCACGCCGGTGGCGGTCACGAGGTCGAAGCTCCTCTCGCCGAAGGGAAGTCGCTCGATGGGCGACTGGACGAGCCGGTCGGCCCACGCGGGCAGCCGCGCGCGGGCGGCCGCCACCATCTCGGCCGAGGCGTCTACCCCGTGGACCGTCCACCCCCGTGCCGCGAGGTCGGCGCACAGCCGGCCCGGGCCCATGCCGGCGTCGAGCGCCTCCCCCGGTCCGCTCCCCGCCAGGTGCAGGACGGCTGCCTGGCGCGAGCGCAGCGCCTGGCCGCCCGGCCCGGGATCCTCGAAGGCAGCCTCGTAACGGGCGGCCTCCTCGTCGAAGAAGGAGGCGATGGGAGCGCCCGCTTTCACACGTCCCTCGTCGCCAGGGCGAACAGCGTGTGACCGTAGGGCAGGGAGCGACCGGGGGCGGCGAGCCACGCCGCCTCGGCGCGGAGGGCGAGGAAGCGCGGGTCTCGTTCGCGCGAGCCTGCCGCGGCCGGGATACCGTGGCGCTCCTCGGTCGGCGCGCGCGGCTCGGCGCCCCGCAGGGCAGCCCACGCCGAGCCGGCGAGGTTGGCGTGGGTGACCCGCTCCACATAGAGGCCCGCCTCCTCCAGCCACCCCCGCAGCGAGCCGGAGTCGTAGCGGCGCCAATCCTCGCGGGCGCGCTTGAGCCGCCGGCCTCCGTTGGTGCGGACGAGCAGCGCGCCGCCCGGCGCGAGCAGGCGGCGAAGCTCGCGCGCGCTGGCCTCGAGGTGGCGCTCGGGGACGTGCTGCACGACGTCGTTGGTCGCCACTACGTCGAAGGTTGCTTCCTCGAAGGGCAGCTCCGACAGCGGAGCGACCCGGAGGTCGGCCTCAGGCACCCTGACGCGCGCAAGGGCGACCGCCTCGGAGCTGATGTCGACCCCCGCGGGCCGGGCTCCCGGATTGCGCTCGAGCACCCAGCGCAGGACGCCCCCGGTTCCGCACCCCGCATCGCAGACCCGCAGCCCGGGAGCGTCGAGCCTGCGTCCGAGCAGCGCGGCGGCTATCTCGCGCATGCCGCGGTGCCACCAGTGCGCGCACTCGACTGCCGCTATGCGCGCGTAGTAGTCCTCGGGAATGCCGAGCTCCTGCGTGGTGGCTCCGGCGACGGTCATGGCGATGCGCTCACCCCCGCCGGCTCGCCGCTCGCGGGGTCTCCCCCCGGCGGCCTGCCCTCCACGAGCTCCGGCGCCGGAAGCCCGGCCGCCTCGCACAGCGCGGCCAGGGTCTCGCCGGCCGTCGCCTCCCAAGTGAAGCGCTTCGCGCGCTCGCGCCCCTCGCGTGCGCAGCGCTCGCGGAGAGCGGGATCGCAGAGGAGGCGTTCGAGCGCGTGTGCGAGGCCCTCCTCGGTCGCCGCGGGCAGCAGCACCCCGGCGTCGCCGACCACCTCGGCCACCGAGGAGCTGTCGAGCGCGAGGACCGGCGTCCCCGCCGCCATGGCCTCGAGCGGCGGGAGGCCGAAGCCCTCGTAGTCGGAGGGATAGGCGAACACGGTCGCGGCCCGGTAGAGCGCCGGAAGGTCCTCGTCGGCGACGTGGCCGGGGAGACGCAGCGCGCTCCCCAAGTCCAGCTCTTCCCCCAGCCGGTCGAGCGCCAGCCCGAGGTGGTCGCTTCCGACCAGGACGAGCGTCGCGTCGCACGCGCCGCCCCTCTGAGCGCCGGCGAAGGCGCGCACCAGCGTCGGAAGGTTTCGCCGCCGCGAGAACTTCCCGACGAAGAGCACGAGCGGCCCGACGAGCCCGAGGCGCTCGCGCACCCGGCGCTCGTCCTCCTCGGTTGCCGTGGCGAAGGCCGGATCCACCCCGAGCGCGACGGCGCGCACGCGCGGACCGGGGACGCCGTAGATCCGCTCGATGTCGCGCTTGGAGGACTCGGAGTCGGTGAGCACGACCGAGGCCCGCCGCGCCGACAGGCGGTAAAGGCGCGCCCGGTAGGCGCGGCTGTACCAGGGAAACGTCCCGGCGACGACCTCCTGCATGACGTCGTGGATCGTCACGACGGCGGCCCCACGCCAGGCCGGCGGCACGACATAGGAGGGGCAGAACAACACACTCGCGCCCGCCGCCGCGCGCGGCAGCGCGATGTGCTCCCACGCGCCCGCCGGCCCGCGGCCGCGAACCACCGCGAGCCGGTAGGAATGCTCGGCCGGAAGCGCATCGCGCGGGATCGGCGCGGGTGCGTACAGGGTCACCTGTGCGAAGGGCAGCTCGGCCGCGGCCCACCGGCGCAGCAGCTCGGAGAGGTAGCGCCCGACCCCGGCCCGCGGCCCGAGCAGCCGCTGGGCGTTGATCGCCAGAGTGGGGCCGGCGGTGCTCGGCGGCGAAGCCCCGTCGCGCGCGCCCGTCGGCCGGGCCGCCCCAGCCGCGCCGCTCACCGCCGCTCCTCGGTCCGTTCGGTGATCGCCCGGTCGGCGCTGTAGCGCTCCTCCAGCCACCACGGCACGTAGGCGCGCCGGGTGCTCGCGCGGCGCGTGGTGCACTCGAAGCGCCACGTCTGCGCGAACTCGCGCATTCCCAGCGCGCGGACGGCGACGTGGCAGGCGGCCGCGAGCAGCTTGGAGTCGCGGTAGCGAACGCCCTCCCCCACCGCGCGCACCTCGGCGAAGTAGCCGCCCAGGATCTCCCGCCAGAGCTTGGAGTCGGCCAGGAAGACGTGCGTCGTGTCCAGCAGCCCGCTCTGAGACCACGGCGAGGGCACCCGCATCGTGAAGCTCCCGCCCGGGGCGAGCACCCGCCAGATCTCGTCGAGCACCTCGTAGGGGTCCTTGAAGTGCTCGAGCAGGGAGGAAGCGAGCACCTCGTCGGCGCTTGCGTCCTCGAAGGGCAGGTCGGTCACGTCGGCGACGACGTCGACTCCGGGAACGTCGCGGGCATCGACGTTGGTCCAGCCGGGCAGCGGCTCGTTGCCGGAGCCGAGGTTCAGGCGCACCGACCGCTACCTCGGTGTGGGCTGGGCCAGGGCCGGCACGCGCTCGCGCCCGAGGATCGCCGCGAAGCTCGGCGCGAGGTCCATCCGCGTCGCACTGCGGTAGTTCATCCCGAGCACGATCAACTCGGAGAGCACGGTCACCACGGCCGCCCCCTCGATGCCGAAGAGCGGGATCGCCGCCGCGTTGGCGAGCACGTTGAAGGCCGCCCCGGTGATGTTGGAGCGCATGAGCACGCGCTGGCGGTGGCCGGCGATGAGCGCGTTGGAGTAGGCGCCGTTGACCGCGAGCAGCGGGACCGTCCAGATGAGCACGGCGAGCACCGCCGCGGCCGGGGCGTACTGCTCGCCGTACATGTTCTCCACGATCAATCCCGCGCCCGCCGCCAGCAGCGTGGCGAGCGCCAGGGTGGCGGCCCCGGCGGCGAGGACCGTCCGCCGGAAGAGGTGGCGCAGGTGCTCGGCGTCCAGCACGCTGTACTGGCTGAGGAACGAGACGTAGAAGAGGCCCAGCGCGCCCGAGAAGAAGAGCACCGGCTTGTAGGCGGCGCCGTAGAAGCCGACGTCGGCGCGGCCGATGAGCACGGCGACGAGGAAGATGTCGAACGAGTAGACGGTCGCGCGCGCGACCTGGTTGGCCATGAGGGGCCCGCTCTCCTTGAGCGTCGCGCGCCACTTGGCCAGGTCGACCCGCGGGCGCACCACGCCGAAGCGCCGGCCGACGGCTACCAGCACGACCAGCGCGTAGGTCGCCTCGCCGGCCGCGTGGACGAGCGGGACCTTCAGAGTGTCGTGTACGTCCATCACGAGCAGGATCACGCCGCCCGCGAAGAGCAGCTGGCCGAGGGCGTTGCCCAGCGCGACCGACTTGCCGCCTTTGACCCCGAGCACCATCCATCGGAGATTGAGCGCGGTCATCGGAAGCCAGAGCGCGAAGAGCCAGAGCACGTAGCGGTCAGACGGGCGCGAGGAGGCGATCAGCGCCGCGCCGGCGAGGAGGAGCACCGCGCCGGCCGAGAGGACGAGCCGGAGGCCGAGCACCGGCTCGGCGATTTCCTTGAAGCGCTCGGGCGCGCGCGCGATGTCGCGGATGTTGAGCACCTCGGTCCCGGAGTCCACGACGATCCCGAACCACAGGACAAGCGTTGCCCCGAGGGTGACCAGTCCGAAGCCGTCGGGATCCAGGCGGCGCGCCATCAGGAGGATCGCGACGAAGCCGCACATGCGGGCCACGCCCTCGCCGATCACCAGGACCCCGAAGCCGCGGACGAGGTTGCGCCAGCTCGCGAGCGGCTCGACGGGAGGCGGGATCAGCGGCTCGCTCATTTCACCCCACCCTGGAGTAGTCGGGGCGAACCATCCGGCGCGCACGCGACCCGAGGCGGCGGGCGGTGAGGTAGCTCGACAGCTTCCCTTCGATGGCGCGCGAGAGGAGGTCGGGGCGGCGGACGTAGTGGACCTCGACCCGCGGCAGCGCGTGGAGGTCGGCGCCCTCCTCGACCGCGCCGAGCTCGGTGGTGCAGGCGGCGGCGTACTCGCGCTCGACCAGCGCCCGGCCTTCGGGGCCGGGGAGGGCGCCGTAGGGGTAGGCGAGGCTCGTGACCGGTCTGCCGACGGCCGCCTCCAGGCGTTCGCGCGCGGTGACCAGCTCGCGCTCGAGCTCGCCGCCCGTGGCGCCGGTCAGCGGAGCGTGGTCGAAACCGTGGCAGCCGATCTCCCAGCCCCGGTCGACGAGGCCGATCAGCTCGTCGCTCGAGGCGAGGGGCCGGCGGGGCGCCTTGGGGGGCTGTGTGGGCCAGTCGCTGTGGCCCCCCAGGTGGCCGGCGACCGCGAAAACCGTCGCGGGCATGCCGCGGGCGCCGAGCATCGGCGCGGCTTCCCGGACCACCGAGCGCAGGCCGTCGTCGAAGGTGATGGCCACGGCCCGCTCGGGCAGCTCGCGCTGTGCGATGCGCTCGGCGAGTGAGGCGAGGGTGAGGACTTCTGCACCGCTGCCGGCGATCGCGTCGAGGTGGGCACCGAAGGTCGCCGGCGCGACGCACAGGGGCGGAGGGCCGTCCTCGATCGCGTGGTAGGTGAGGATCAAGACGCTCACGCCGCGAGCTCCTCGCCCGCGAGCTTCCCTACCTCGGCCCGACCGGGCCGGCGCGCGAGATCGGCGCTCACGCCGGGAGCTCCCGAGTCGCGAGCGCCGCGACGTCGCGCCGACCGCGCCGGTGGGCGAGATCGCCGATCAGCCCGAGGTAGCGGTCGAGGTGGCGCTCCTCGGTGAAGCGAGCCTCGTAGGCCGCGCGGCCCTTTGCGCCCAGCTCCGCGCGCAGCGGCGCGTCACCGGCGAGGCGTCCCAGCGCCGCGTCGAGCTCTGCGTCGGTGGTGAAGGCGAGGCCGCCGCCGCTCTCCTCGATCAGCTCGCCGAGCGCGCCGAAGCCGCGCACGAGCACCGGGGTCCCGCGCGCGAAGGCCTCGACGGCGACGAGGCCGAAGGACTCATGGCCGGCGGTCGGGACGATCACGGCGAGGGCGCCACGGTACAGGGCGTCCAGGTCGGCAGCTGACCGCCAGCCGAGGAAGCGGACACGGGGCAGGTCCGCGGCGGCGTCGCGGAGCTCTGGCTCGAGCGTCCCCTCCCCGGCGATCAGGAGATCCTCGCCCGCCCCTCGGCGGCGCCGGAAGGCCTCCAGCAGGGCCCCGACCCCCTTGATCGACTCGAGGCGCCCGGCGAAGAGGAAGTAGGGGCGCTCGGCATGATCGGGTTCGCTCACGTTCGGGTCCGGGACGAAGTGGCCGAGGCGCTCTATCCGCACGATCGAGGCGAAGCGCCGGTGGAGGACCTCCGAGGCGCGGCTCGGGCAGATGAGCGCATCGAGGTGCGAGAGCGAGCGCTCCAGCAACGAGGTCGAGCGCCACGGCTGGGGCGGTCGCCGGTAGCTGAACGTACAGCGCCAGCAGTCGGGCTTCTCGCACACCCGCTCCTGGTACTTCCACAGCACGTGCGTAGGGCAC
>JBBPZA010000062.1:0-19168 GCA_038199375.1 Solirubrobacterales bacterium
ACCGCTGCGGTCGTGTCCTCCGGGACGCTCGCGCTCGGGTCGGCCGCCTGGGTCGAAGGGTCGGCGGCGGCCGCCGGAGCGTCGGTTGAGGCGGTCGTCGGGGCGGCCTGGTCGGTGGGCGTGCTGGATCCCGCCTGCCCGCCGTCGCCGTCCGTCGCGGCCGTGGAGATCTGCGGCTGCTGGGCCGGATCCTGAGCTGCCTCGTCGCGTTGGCGGGAGACCTGCTCTCGCTTGGCTGCTCTGGCCTCCTTGGTCTTGCGTGTGGAGTCGGTGAAGCTCACCGCCATCGTAGAGCTCGACCTTGCGCTCGGCGCCCGCTTGCTCCCGTTGATGTACGGCGCGGGATCGACCTTCTGGCCGTTCAGGCGCACCTCGAAGTGCACGTGGGGCCCGGTGCACGAGCCGGTGCAGCCGACATAGCCGA
Organism: Solirubrobacterales bacterium; assembly: GCA_038199375.1. GTDB lineage: Bacteria > Actinomycetota > Thermoleophilia > Solirubrobacterales > Solirubrobacteraceae > JBBPZA01. Next base: position 425 of record JBBPZA010000062.1, read on the forward strand.
TGACCTCGCCGATCTTCACGTACTGGCCCACTGAGGCCCCGAAGCGCGACATGTGGGCGTAGCACGTCGTGAACGACTCGCTCGCCCGGATGCAGATGATGTTCCCGTAGCCGCCCTGGAAGCCGGCCTCGCTGACCCGGCCGCAGGTCGCCGCCTTGATCGGCGTGCCGGAGGGGGCGGCGATGTCCATGCCCTCATGGCTGCGACCGCCGCGGTTCTCACCGAACACGCCGGTGACCGTGCCGTTCACCGGGCGCGCGAAGTCGCCGTCGCACGATCCTCCGCCTCCTCCGCCGCCACCACCGCCGGATGGGGCAGGAGTGGGCGAGGGAGCGGGATCCTCGCGCTTGTCCGGAGCCGGCTGAGTGGAGCCGCGGTCGCGGTCCTCGCCGGTTGGCTCGCTGCGCCTGGAGGGGGTGCGATCGCGATCGTCACTCGACGCTCGGCGGGTGCGACGAGGCTCGTCGCCGGAGTCCCGAGTCGCGCTGGGCTCGTCGCGAGAGCTTTTCGTCGCCCTCTCCTCCACGGCCGGCTGGAACGCGGCCGGCCTCGCGACCGGCGTGGCCGACTCGTCCCCGGCCGGGTCGGAGCCGGCGGGGACCGCCGGCGGCGTGGGATCGTCGCCGGCCGCCGTCTGGACGGCCTGGGCCTCCGGAGTGCCGGCCTCGAGCACGGTCACGTTCCCGGAAAAGAGCTTCATCCAGGTGGTGGGGTCCACCCGACCGGTGCGGGGAAGGCCCTCGTGGCCCTGGAAGCGCATGACCGCGCCTTCGGTGATCGGCCCGAAGATGCCGTCTTCGGTCACGCCGAGCGCACGTTGAACCTGCTTGACCGCCGAGCTGGTGTCGCCGCGCTCGAGCAGCTTGGGCGCCTGGGGCGCTCCCGGACCGCCGGTGTCCTCGGTGGAGGTGCCGACGTTCGAACCCGAATGGGCGGAGGCGAAGCGGGGAAAGACAGGTGAGGCGAGCAGGGCGGCGCTGACGGCCAGCGAGACCCCCTTTCGCCGCGGCGCGGTGCGGCGATGGATCTCGGCGATGCGGCGGCGCTCGCGCGAGCGCTGGAGGGAGCGATCCCATAGGTCGGGCGAGGCCAGGTCCCGACGGCAGATGGCCTTGTCCACGGAGGGACGGGTACGCAGAGCGGACAAGAAGGACTCCTTTGCTTTTCGTGTGCCTGCGGAGTTAGCTGCCGGGCTCGCGCGGAAAGCTCGCGCTACGTCGCACGTCGCGACGATTCGCCCCCGTGGCCGGAGCCACATCTGGGTCCCCCGCTCCCCCTCGTCTTGGCGACGTGAGGGATTCGGCTGGTGTGCGCGCGCACCGTACCAGAGGAGGACACATAACGCACCTGCTAATGAGCAGGTTTACGTAAACGCGGCCCACCCCGCTCCTACAATCCTCCGACCATGCTCACCCCGCGCCAGGAGCTCCTTCTCCATAAGGTCGTCGAGGGCTATCTCGACGCCGGGCAGCCGGTCGGCTCCCGGGCGCTGGCCGAGAACGAGCACGTCTCGTGGGGCCCCTCGACGGTCCGCAACGAGCTCGCCATCCTCGAGGAGCAGGGGCTCCTCGCCCATCCCCATACTTCGGCGGGCAGAGTGCCCACCGACGCGGGGTACCGCTACTTCGTCGATCGTCTCGTGGGCGAGCCTCGCCTCGACGAGAGCCGTACGCTGGACCTCCAGCTGATCCGCCGCGAGGTCGACGAGGCCATGCGGCTGACCACCGAGAAGCTCTCCCAGGTCACCAACCTGCTCGCGATCGTCTCGGCGCCGCCGATCGAGTCGGCCACGATCCGCCATGTCGAGGTGCTCGTCCTCCAGCCGCAGGTGCTGATGGTGGTGATCATCACCTCCACGGGAGGCGTCTCGAAGCGGATCTTCACCTTCGACTCCCCGGTGGACACGGGGCTCATCGACTGGGCGGCGAGCTACCTCAACGAGCGCCTCGTCGGGATGGGCCTCGGAGCCAGGATGCTCGGCGGCCGCATCGCCGATCCCTCCCTGCCGGCGAGCGAGCGCGCATTCCTCGAGGAGCTCGCGCCCGCCTTCCTCGAGCTCGCCGAGACCGCGGAGCACAGCCTCTACGTCGATGGTGCGGCGCGGTTGCTCTCGGAGCATCGCTGGCACGACCTCTCCCAGCTCAACGAGCTGATGTCGATGCTCGAGCGCCGGGTCTCGCTGCTCGGAGTCCTGCACGCCGCGCTCAACCAGCGCGACGTCTACGTGCGCATCGGAACCGAGAACGAGGCACCGGCGCTCCAGTCGCTGGCCGTCGTGGCCGCGAGCTACGGACTTCCGCAGCGCAGCCTGGGGACGGTGTCGGTGATCGGGCCGGTGCGCATGGACTACGCGACCGCGATCCAGTCGGTGCGCGGCGCGGCGCTCCTGCTCTCGAGCTACGTCGAGGACGTCTATGCCGACTGACTTCTACAAACGGCTGGGGGTGGCCCGAGACGCCAGCGAGACCGACATCAAGAAGGCCTTCCGCCGCCTGGCGCGCGAGCTGCACCCCGACGTCAACGATCACGATCCGCAGGCCGAGTCGAAGTTCAAGGAGGCCGCGGAGGCCTACGAGGTGCTCTCCGACCCCGAGCGCCGTCGCGTGTACGACCGCTACGGGGCCGAAGGGCTGCGCTCCGGCGGCTACGCGTCCAACATGGAGGGCTTCGGCTCGTTCTCGGACATCTTCGACGCCTTCTTCAGCGGCGGCGGGGACCCGTTCGGCCGCCGCGGCGGCGCGGCCCAGGGTGGCGACGTCGCCGTATCGGTCGAGATCGATTTGACTCAGGCCGCCGGCGGCGCCTCGATCGAGGCGGCCTTCGATGCGGTGGTCCGCTGCGACCACTGCCGCGGCAACGGCGCCGAGCCGGGCACGCCGATCGAGAGGTGCGCTCGGTGCGACGGCAACGGCCAGCTCCAGTCGGTCACCCGCACGCCCTTCGGCCAGATGATGCGCAGCGTCGTCTGCCCGCAGTGCAACGGCGATGGCAAGGTGCCCGAGACCCCGTGCCCCCAGTGCCGCGGCCGGGGAAGGGTGGCCACCGAGCGCCGGGTGGAGGTCGAGGTGCCGGCCGGCATCGAGGACGGGCAGCGCGTCCGACTGAGCGGCCGCGGCCACGCGGGCGAGGCAGGCGGCCCGCCGGGCGACCTCTACGTTCTGGTCAGCGTGCGCGAGGATCCGCGCTTCGTTCGCGACGGGGACGACCTCGTGACCGCGATCGACGTCCCCGCTCCGCTGGCGGCGCTCGGCACGACCATGTCGGTCCCCACGCTCGACGGCGAGGCCGAGGTGCGCGTCGCGGCCGGCGCTCAACCCGGCGACGTTCAGGTCATCCGCGGCGGCGGGATGCCCCAGCTGCGCGGCAGCCGTAAGGGGGATCTGCGCGTCGTTGTGAACGTCGTCATCCCCCGCCGCCTGTCGGGCGAGCAGCGCCGCCTGCTCGAGCAGCTCGCCGAGAGCATGACCGCCGACAACCTCCGCTCCGACGAGGGCGTCTTCTCGAAGCTGCGGCGCGCGCTGCGCGCGTCGTGAGGCGGCCCGGTCCGCCCCGGCCGTCGGCTGAAGGGTTGGGCAGCCCGGGGCCTACCAAAGGCTTCATTCGGGCGAGAGGTCTGGCCTGGCCCATCGTCGGCTGAAGGGTTGGGCAGCCCGCGGCCTACCAAAGGCTTCATTCGGGCGAGAGGTCCGGCCTGGCCCCATCGCGGCTGAAGGCTTTGGTACGCCATCGCCTCCCGAATACTGCACGCGGGCTACCGGGAGCGCAGTCCAAGGCGGCCCGCGACCGAGGTCAGGATCGTCTGCACGTGGTCGGGCTCGAATCTGACCTGGGCATGGGTGAAACGCAGCGGCGTGAGGCCGGCCGCGGCGTGGACCTGGTCCCGTAGGCGGTCTCTGGCCTGCTGTGCAGGCGTGCGGTGGTAGCGCAAGCCGTCGGTCTCGACGACCAGCCCCAGCTCTGGCCAGTAGAAGTCGACGTCGAAGCCGTTCACGCGTCGACCTGTTCGCGGCAGCGGGAGTCCGGCTCGGCGGGCGAGCGGCAGGAATCGGCGCTCGAGCTCCGAGTCGGTGAGGGCGAAGGTGCGGCGATCGAGGATGTCGCGCAGGGCAGCGACGCCGGGCAGCCCGGTCATCCCGTCGAGCACCGAGCGCAGCGACTCTGGATCGGTCAGGCTGCGCTTGTCGGCCTCGTTGATCGCTGCCTCGAGGTGATCACGGGGCAGAAGAGCGGCGAGGTCGATGAGGGTGAGGATCGGCGTCGTGACCGGAATGCCGTGGTGCCGCGTGACGTCCTCCGCGCCCAGTTTCGCCCGCCTGTGCACAACGACTCCTGGCCGCACGCGCGCCACAGCGGCCGGCACGGACACCTCGACCTTGGCTTCGCCGTCTGCGCTGATCTCCCAGAGGGCGCCCGCACTGCGGTGGCTGAGCGCTGCCTCGGGGCCGCAGCTCAGAAGGGCAGCGATCCACCGGCCGTTCCGGGTCAGTTGCGGCCGCCCGATCGCATAGACGCCCCGATGAACGGGATGCAGGCGCCCCTTTGCGATGCGGTGCGTGATCGCCTGCGGGCTGAATCCGAGCTCGAGCAGCTGAGCCCGTGTGACCGCGCCGTACTGTCGTTCGGCGAGCGTCCAGAGCACGGAGCCCGACGACTGAAGCCTTTGCTGGCCCATCAACTACCAATAGCTTCAGCGACCGCATGATTCGCCCCCTTCGGCGGCCGGGCCGAGGACGATGGGCCTATGTCGCATCCGATGGCTACTGTGCGCAGATGGACGTCAGCGAGCCGAGCCTCGATCCAGAAGGACGCGTTCACCAAGGTTTGAGCGCGCGCTGCGAGTCATGAGGACGCTCCGCCCCGCGCCGCCGCGCCCGTCGTGATCCGCCTCGCCGTGCGCGTGGCCCGGGAGCACGCGGAGCTCGCCCTCGCCGAGTTGCTCGTCTTCGCCCCCGCCGGCGTGGAGGAACGCGATCTCGGGGAGACGATCGAGTACGCCGTCTACGGCGCCCCCGGAGAGCTCCCGGAGCTTCCAGACCTGCGCGCGGCGGCGGGCGACGCCCTGGTCGAGGTCAGCTCGAGCGAGGTGCCCGACGACTGGGCGGAGCGCTGGCGGCGCTTCCACACGCCGGTGGTGGTGGGCGGGCGGCTTCGCGTGCGGCCGCCGTGGGCGTCGCCTCAGAATGGGTCGCTCGACATCGTCATCGAACCGGGGCAGGCGTTCGGGACGGGCGCCCACGCGACGACCCGGCTGTGCCTCGAGCTCATGCTCGAGCTCAGGCCCGGCGGCGTGCTGGTCGACGCCGGTTGCGGCTCCGGAGTACTCGCGATCGCCGGGGCGAAGCTGGGGTGGTCGCCGGTGCTCGCCTGCGACAACGATCCCGAGAGCGTCCGTGCGACGCGCGCGAACGCCGAGGCGAACGGAGTCCGCGTCGACGTTCGGCGGCTCGATCTGCGGGAAGCTCCACTGCCGGCGGGCGACGTCTTCACCGCGAACCTCCTGCGTCCGCTCCTGCTCGCGCTGGCGAAGCGCATGCCCGAACCGGCCCCGCGGGCTCTCGTCGCCGGTGGCCTGCTCCTTCACGAGGCCGACGAGGTGGCGGACGCCTTCGCGGCCGCGGGCCTCCAGGAGACCTCGCGAGGTGAGGATGGCGAGTGGTCCGCCCTGCTGATGGCGAGGCGCGGCGGCCGTTGACCGTCGCCCGTGGTGCCGCTCGCTCAAACGGTCCTCGGGAGAGGTGTGGGACGCTTCGAAGATGGCCCGGAACGTCGTCATCGCCGGGGGCGGCTTCGGCGGGCTCTACGCGGCCCGCACCCTCGAGCGCGTCCTCCCGCGCCACAGCGCGCGGGTCACCCTGATCAACGACGTCAACTTCATGCTCTACACGCCGCTGCTGCCCGGGGCGGCGGCCGGCACGCTGGAGCCCAGGCACGTCGTGGTCCCGCTGCGCGAGGAGCTGAGAGATACCGAGCTGCGCCTCGGCCGGGTGGTCGGTGCGCAGCCCGAGCGCAACCGGCTCGACGTGGAGCTCCTCGGGGAGAGGCGCACGGAGATCGCCTACGACCAGCTCGTCGTGGCTCTCGGCTCGGTCTCGCGGACGCTGCCGATCCCGGGGCTCGCCGAGCACGCGATCGGCTTCAAGACCCTCTCGGAGGCCATCGCGCTTCGCAACCGGGTGCTCTCCTGCCTGGAGATCGCCGAGACCCTGGAGGACCCCGACGAGCGCGTGCAGTACCTCACCTTCGTCTTCGTGGGCGCGGGCTACGCCGGCCTCGAGGGCCTCGCCGAGCTCCAGGACTTCGCCGCCGACGTCATCGACCTCTACCCGCGCTGTCGCCTCCAGGGGACGCGGTGGATCCTCGTCGAGCGGGGCGACCGGGTGATGCCCGAGATCAAGCCGTCGCTGGCCGCCTTCGCCGAGCGCGAGCTGCGCGGACGCGGCATGGAGATTCGCACGGGCACGACCGTCGAGCGGGTCGCCGCCGACCATGTCGTGCTCGCGACGCCGGACGGGACCGAGCCCGTCCCGGCCCGCACGGTCGCGTGGACGGCGGGCGTCAGACCCCATCCCGTGGTCGAGCGGCTCGGCCTGCCGCTGGGGGAGGACGGGCGAATCGTCGTCGACCGCTACATGCAGGTCCAGGGCCGCCAGAAAGTGTGGGCCGTCGGCGATGCCGCGGCCGTCCCCGATCCGGCGCGCAAGGGCCACGCGTGCCCGCCGACCTGCCAGCACAGCCTGCGCCAGGGCAAGCGCGTCGCCCGCAACGTCGCCGCGGCGCTGGGCAACGGCCGAAAGCGCCCGTTCCGCTACCGCACCCTCGGGGTGTTCGTCGACATCGGCCGCTACGACGCGGTCGCCAGCACGGCGGGCATCCGCTGGAAGGGGTTTCCGGCGTGGTGGATCGCGCGCAGCTACCACCTCGCGATGATGCCGGGCGCCAAGCGAAAGGCCCGCCTGGTCACGGACTGGACGACCAGCCTGCTCTTCAGCCGCGACGCCTCAGAGCTCGGGCAGCTCGGCCATCCCCCGAGCCTGGCCAGCGTCCCACTCCAGGGGCAGAGCGCGGGCGGCACGGGGGAGGGCGGCGAGGTCGCACCTCGGCCCGAGCAGGTCGCCGGCGGCTGAAGCGAGCTCCGCTAGGGGGGAGCGCGGCGGTGCAGCTATCGCCGCGTTGTATATTTCAAGCACTTAGTGTCTGGAATATATGACTGAGCACTACGTTTGGCCGCTTCGCGATCAGTTCCTCGATCGCGACGACGAGCTCGAACGCCTGTCTGGTTGGTGGGCGGACGCCGACCGCCGGCCGGTCGCGCTGTACGGCCGGCGGCGGGTGGGCAAGTCCTGGCTGTTGCGCGCCCTGGCGCACGGAAAGCCGGCGCTCATCCTCGTCGCGGAGGAGTTGGCCGAGGGGGCGCAGCTCACGAAGTTCGCCGATGCACTGGAGCCGGCGCTGGGGCTGCGGCCAGATCTCCCTGACGTGCCTTCGCTCTTTCGCGCCCTCTATCGCCTCGCGCGGGAACGTAAGACGCTCGTCGTCCTCGACGAGTTTCTTTATCTCCTGCCCAACCGCGACAGCGCGTCGCGACGGGTTCAGACTGCCATCGCGGCGGTGATGGAGGAAGAGCGCGACGCTTCGCGGCTGAAGCTGCTCCTCTGCGGCTCCCAGGTCTCCGCCATGGAGAAGCTCCTCTACGAGGGCAGCGCGCTCCGCGGCCGACTCACGCCACTCGCGCTGCGGCCGCTCAGCTTTGCGCAGGCGGCGCCGTTCATCGAGGACACCGATCCGGTGGCGCGGATCGAACGCTACGCCATCGCCGGCGGGATGCCCCTGTACCTCGACGAGCTTGCTCGTGGCGGCCCGCTCGGGCCGCGAATAGCACTGCGCGTGCTCGACCCGCGCGGCCCGCTGTTCAACGAGCCGCGTGATGTCCTGGAGCGCGAACTGCGCGAGCCAGGCGTCTACTTCTCGATCCTCGAAGAGCTGTCGACCGGTCCAAAGCGGCTCGAAGACCTCAGCTCCGCGCTTCGGATGCGCAACACCTCCCTGACCAGCTACATGAAGGCTCTTCGCGACCTTCGGCTCGTCGACCGGACCGTTCCGATCAACGCTCCCGAGAGCACGCCGAAGAGCCAGTACCGCCTCGTCGACCACTTCTTCCGGTTCTGGTTTCGCTTCACCTTCCCTTACCAGGCCCAGCTTGAAGGCGGCCTGCGCCCGGAGGCCCTCTACGAAGGCGAGGTCCGCCCGCTGCTGCCCGAGCATGTCGCCCCCGCGTTCGAGGACCTCTGTCGCACTTGGGCTCGTGGCGCCTACGGAGAAGTCGCGGCACGTATCGGCCCATGGTGGGGAGATGCCCTGCACGAGTTGCGCCGGTCCGGCGAGCGCCAGACCGAGGAGATCGACTTCGTCGGAATCGGCCGCAACCGCGTCACCGTCGTCGGCGAGTGCAAGTGGACCAACAAGCCCCTCAGCGTGGCGATCCTCGCCGACCTCGAGCGCTTCAAGCTTCCCGCGCTCGTCCAGAGCGGCGCGAAGCTCAGCAGGGACGGGCCGCAGATACTGCTCTTCTCACGCTCCGGATTCACCGATGGGCTCAAGTCGGCCGCCGAGAAGCGTCCGCTGATTCGCCTCGTGGACGCGGCGGAGGTGGTCGTTGGCGGCTTACGAGCGAGGTATCGGTGACGTCGAGACGGAGGTACCGGTACGCGTCGATGGCGATAGATAGGGAACGGACGCGTCCGACCACTCGCGATCCGATGCGCCGCAGGTTAGGGTCGCCTCTCAGGAGGCCCTGACGCGCCGGCGACAGGGGGGAGTGCCACCGCTTGAATGATGTGCCCTACTGAACGACACCCGGATCTTCCCAGCGACTTCGACGACCTCTTTCGCAGAGCGACTGGCAGCAACGCGTACGGCTGGCAGCGAGCGCTGGCCCGTGAGCCGCGTCCTCCGAGCGTCGTAGCCGTCCCCACGGGGAGCGGCAAGACGGCTGCCCTAATCCTCGCCTGGCTGTTCCAAACGCTTGTCGAGGGTCGCGGGCCCAGGCGGCTCGTGTACGCACTCCCGATGCGGACGCTTGTCGAGCAGACCGCCGACGTCGCCCTTGGCGCCCGCAACCGGCTCGGACTCACCCCCGAGGAGCTTCCGATCCACATCCTCATGGGAGGCGCGCCGCAGAGCGACTGGCGGGAGCGTCCGGAGCGTCCGCAGATCCTGCTCGGCACGATCGACATGCTGCTGTCCCGGGCCCTGAACCGCGGATATGCGGAAAGCCGTTTCCAGTGGCCGGTCGCCTTCGGCCTCCTGAACGCCGACTGCCGCTGGGTTCTCGACGAGGTGCAGCTCATGGGCCCGGCTCGGGCGACAACGGCGCAGCTCGACGGCCTCCGACACAAGGTCGGGGCGGCGCTACCGTGCCAGACGACTTGGGTCTCGGCAACCGTCGACCGCGAGGCCCTAGTCACGGTTGATCGCCCCGAGTTGGGCCCAGTCTTGACGCTCCCGCCCAGCGATCGCGATGGACCCCTCGCACCCAGGCTTGAGGCGGTCAAGCGGGTCGCGCGCCTCGACTTCTCATCCATCCCTCAAGCCGCACGGCCCAAGGCGCTGGCCGAGGCGGTCCTCGACCAGCACACGGTGGGAACCCGCACGCTGGTCGTCTTCAACACCGTCGCGCGGGCTCGGGCGACCGCTCAAGCGCTTCGCCGCGCCGCAGCGAAGGTTGACCAGGCGCCGTCCATCGTCCTCCTGCACTCGCGCTTCCGCCCAGTCGAGCGGGCGGCGCGGATGACCGAGGCGCTCGCCGAGCCGGAGGGCAAGTCGGGGACCATCGTCGTTGCGACTCAGGTCGTAGAGGCGGGCGTTGACATGTCATCCCGGACGCTAGTGACCGAGCTGGCTCCGTTCTCCTCCGTCGTCCAGCGCTTGGGTCGCTGCAATCGAGCGGGGGAGTTCGAGGTCGCTGACGTGCTGTGGGCCGATCCGGGCGCGCTAGGGGAAGGAGACGCCGCCCGCAAGTCCGCTGCGCCCTATCCGCCGGCGGACCTCGACGCGACACGGCAAGCGCTCCTCGACCTGGAGGGCCAATCGCTCTCTCCAACTGCGCTTGGAGGGTTGGACGTGCCGGAATCGCGCGAGGAGGCCGCGGTCCTGCGTCGGCGCGACCTGCTCGACCTCTTCGACACGAGTCCAGACCTCTCCGGGCTCGACGTCGACGTCGCCCCGTTCATCCGCGACGACGACGAGCGCGACGTGTCGGTCTTCTTCCGAGAAGTCGAAGATCTGGCTGCGCGCCGGCTCGAGAACGAGCCGCGGCCAGAGTCCGACGAGCTCGTGCGTGTGCCGCTGGCGGAGCTCTCCAAGGACCGAAGCTGCTGGCGGCTCGATCACGTGGAGGGAGTGTGGTTGCGGACTCCGTACCGTGAGATTCCCCCCGGGGCGGAGGTCTTGCTAGCGGCTGGACAGGGCGGATACAGCGAGATGGAGGGATGGAATCCTGGGGCGAAGTCGCTCGTGCCAGTCACCCCGCGCCGCGCCGCGGCGCCGCTGGACGGCTTTGGCCGAGATAGGCTGACCGAAGCGCTTCCGTGCGAGATCTCGGCTCATCTCCATGACGTCGCCGAGGAGTGCCACGCCTTGGCCGCTGCGCTTGTACTTTCCGACCGCTGGCGGCAGGTCCTCCATGCAGCTGGCGCGCTCCACGACGTCGGCAAAGCGCATCCCGTCTTCCAGCGCACGCTCTTACGGACCATCGATGAGCCGGATGCAGCAGATCGTCTCTGGGCGAAGGGAGGAGCCGGCGGCGGTAGACACGAGCGTCCGTACTTTCGCCACGAGCTTGCGAGCGCGCTCGCACTCGAGGCGATCGACGGCCAGTTCGCCATGCCCGAGGCCCGTGTTCTCATCTCCTACCTCGTGGCCGCTCACCACGGAAAGGTGCGCCTGTCCATCCGTCCGGCGCCCGACGAGGAGCCGCCGCCTGGAGCGGGGCCCGGCGTGCGCTTCGCGCTCGGAATCGTTGACGGCGATCGAATACCCGCTGTGTCCACGCCGCTGGGCGAGCTGCCGGCCGTCGAGCTGGATCTGAGCCCGATGGAGCTTGGCGGCGACGCCTCTTGGACCGACCGCGCGGTTGGGCTGCGCGACCAGTCCGCGCTCGGGCCGTTCCGGCTCGCCTTCCTGGAGGCGCTCCTGCGCGTAGCCGACTGGCGCGCGAGCGCAAGGGAGCGGCAGACGGGTGCCTGACGTCCGCCTCGCGGGCTGTGGCTCGCGCCCCCTGGCCGGCTACCTCAAGGCGCTCGGAGTGCTGCGTGTCGTCGCGCGCCAGGTTGATCCCGAGGCTCGTGGTCGGTGGCGCGACGCGACGTTCGAGCTGCGGTCCATGCTCGGGCTCGAGGCCCTTATCGAGTTCCTGACCAGCACCTATCGTCCGGCACCGGCCATCTCTCCGTGGAATGGAGGAAGCGGGTTCTATCGGAAGGGAAACACCACCGCGTTCGCTGCACGCGAGCGCATCGAGTCCTCTGACGACCGTCGCCTGGCCGACGTGCGCGTGGCAATCTCCTCCGCCTGGGCCGCGATGACACGGCTCGAGATCGATCAAAAGCCGGAGGGAGAGCTCAAGGCCCGTCTCATCCGCGAGCTGCGCGCGAGCTTGCCTGATCTTGCCCTTGAGTGGCTGGACGCCGCGACCGTGCTCGTCGACGGGCGCGTCCAGCCCCTCCCGGTCCTCGGCACCGGCGGCAACGACGGGCGCTACGACTTCTCCTCGAACTTCCTACAGGCGCTCGACCTAGTCTTGTGTGGCTCGCTCGACGCGGGCGCGGTCGAGCGTCTCCTCCGCGCGGCTCTGTCGGGTCAGGGAGCACCGCTCCGTTCGCTTGCACTCGGGCACTTCATGCGCGATGCCTCGCCTACCGGCGCTCCCACGGGTGAGCCGGACAGCCTGGGCAACCCGTGGGATCTCGTCTTGGCGATCGAGGGGTCGATGCTGCTCGCCGCCAGCGCCACCCGCCGACATGCCGCACAATCGTCGCGCCAGCTCGTCTCCCCCTTCACCGTGCGTCTCTCCGAGACGGGCTTCTCTTCGTCTTCGACGGGCGAGAGCGGACGCGGCGAGCTCTGGCTTCCACTGTGGCCCGGCTGGGCCTCACTGCGCGAGATCGAGGTCCTCGTCCGGGAGTCGCGCGCGCAGGTCGGGCGCCGGTTCGCGCGCTCCGGACTCGACTTCGCTCGCGCGGCGGGGTCGATGGGCGTCGCCCGCGGCCTCTCGCACTTCGAGCGCTACGCGATCGTCGAGCGCGCAGGCCAGTCCTCGCTTGCGGTGCCGGTGGGCCGGATCGCGGTGCGCGATCATCCGGCGGCGGCGGCGATTCGAACGCTCGATCCGTGGCTCGATTACATCCTCCGTTTCGGTCGCTCAAGGGAGTGCCCGAGAGCGGCCCGAACTGCACTCAGGGTGCTTGAGGGCGAGGTGTTCGCTCTCGCCGGCCGCGGCGATTCCCAGTCCGCCGGGCGCGTAATCGTCGCGCTCGGCGAAGTCGAGCAGGCGCTCGCCCGCTCGGCGCGACGCGCGGAGGACGCAGGTCTTCGACCGCTTCGAGGTATTGCCGCAGCCCCGTGGCTCGCCGCGGCTGACGACGGAAGCGCGGAGTTCCTGGTTGCCACGTGCCTTGCCTCGCTCCGCGATCGATCGCGGAGCGAGCTCCCGACCCTGCGCGATCAATGGCACGGAACCAGGCATGATGGTCGAAGCTTCGACGCTGACCTCACCGCCCGAGTTGGGGGCTCGGATACCGTCTCGCGGTTGGCGGCGATTCATGCCCGACGCGAGATCGAGCCTGGGCGCGTCTCAACCGGCTTCGGGCTGGGCACCTGGTGCTGGCTGTCTGCCGCACGGCTGTTCGTCGCTGGCAGCCTCGACGACGAGCGGATCGGCCGGCTGCTGGGCGGTCTGGTACTTCTCGACCACCACGGAGCTGTACTCCCCAGGAGAGCACGGCTCGCGACGCAGCCGAATCCGGCCTACGAGCTGCTCGCGCTTGCTTCCGCGGAAGCAGCAGATCACTTCGTGGGAGGCCGGAACGGCTGGGCGACGATTCTCTCGCGAGGTGCCGTCGCTCCTGTGCTGCACGACGCGCTTCTCCGCCTCCGCATGGCCGAGATGACGCCCCGAGTCGCCGAGGTCGACCTGTTGGTCGCCCCTCCCACGGGGCCTCGGCTCGGCGCCGCGTTACTGCTCCATCTGAGTCCCGCCGCCCTCCGCCGGATCGCCGACTCGCTCACTCATCCGCGGCAGGCGTCGTCCGAACCCATACCCGCTCTCGAGGAGGCCACCCCATGATCGACGCGCTTACCGACGAGGCCCGGCTCGTTATCCGCGCCCGACTCGAGCCGGTCGTCGGCTCGACGTTCCAGCCGACCGGGTTTCCCGACCTAGGACCGGCCGAGTTCGAGCGCCCGGGCAGCGAGGACGGCGCCGGACGCGCGCTGCTCGTCGACTCGGTCCAGGCACTGGCCAATCACCTCGAGGCAGTCGGTTGGGATGGGCCAGCCCAGCGTCCGGTTCAGGAGCTTGAGGGGCTGCCCTACGTCGAGGTCCGGGACACGCAGGGGCGCTTCCTGACCTCGTCACGACTCGAGCCGCACCGGCTAGCCGGCGCCTACATTCGCGCCGCGACGATCGATGGCGCCTCGGCGGGGGACTGGCTGATCGAGTGCCTCGCCGTCGAGAAGGGCGTTCCAACCGACTGGCGACAGGTCTACGCCGCGATCTTCTCGCTCGACCCCATGTGCCTCCTGCACGGCGTCTTCTTCTCCGCGCCGGCATGGCGCGACTACGGCAATCCGAAGGTGAGACGGGCGATAACGGCCGTCATCGAGGCGCACGGCGCCAGGCCAGTCATCTCCGGCGGAGTCAAGCGCGATGACGTCAACCCCGCCATCGCCGAGGGGCGCGGGACCGCCGAGGGGTATGGCTTCGTCCCGTTCGGCCGCACGGAGTACACGGCGGAAGCGATCTGGCTCGACGCCGCCGTCGACCTCGCGCAGATTCGCGGCTACGGGCTTCCGCGGAATCACGCCGATCTGCTCGTGAGCTTGGCGCTGTGGGAGCTGACGGCGTTGCTCGAACGGCCACTGCGCCCGCGGACTGCCTGCGACTTCGTCGTGAGTGCCGTGGAGGTGCGGCGCCCCGCGGGGATCGCGGCCCTGCCGGACCGCGCAGCCCTCGCGCAGGAGATCGCAGGGGCCGCCTCCGGGCTGAGCACCGCGGGACCGGCCACCGTGGTCTGGGGCTGAGCCAGATGCTCGGTCTGGCACTGACGTTCGACCTCGGGCGCTACCACGCAAACCCTTGGGGAACCCACGTCAACGAGGGGGCCTCCGAATGGCCTCCGAGCCCGTGGCGCATCCTTCGCGCCCTCTACTCGGTCGCTCGCACCAACATGGAGCTCGAAGACGATCGCGACCAGGTCGATGCCGCCATCCTTGGCCTCGCCGCAGCCCAACCACCCGTATACGAGCTGCCGCCGGTGGCGGCTGCGCATACGCGCCACTACATGCCGAGTGCGAAGTACTCGACCGCGCAGCCAGGAGAGGCTCGCGACCGCGTCCTCGACGGCTTCCTCGCGCTTGACCCACGGGACGAGGTGCGCGTCTGGTGGGAGATCGATCTCGACGACGGTTGCCAGCGAGCACTCGAGCGCGCAGCGGAAAGACTCGGGTATCTCGGCCGCTCGGAGTCGGTCTGCTCGGCGCGTGCGATCGTCGGCCCGGGGCCGCAGAGGGCAAGTGCGGTCCCTGTCGAAGACCAGTGGGCGGCGCCCGCGGCCGAAGGCAGCGAGCTCGTGGACCTGCTCGCCCCAAGACCCGAGGCCAGCTTGGACGAGCTCTCGATCTCGGTGACTCGCATGCGCAAGGCGCGCCGCCTCCTTCCTCAGGGTGCCCGACGCGTGCCGTACTTGGTGACTCGAGCCCAGCCGCCGACACGCTCGGTCATCCGCAAGACCACCCCGCCTGACATCGCGTTATTCCGGCTCGACAGCCCGCACCGTCCCGGCCTTGCGGATGCCGTCGCGATCGGGCAGCTGATGCGCTCCGCCCTCCAGTCCACCTTCGGAGAAGCGGGGGACGGCGGGGCGTCGCGGACGTTCAGCGGTAGAACCGGTGTCGAGCGACGCCGAGATCAGCACTCCCACGCGCATTTTCTATCCCTGCCGGATCGAGACGGAAGGCGGGTGGACCGCATCGTCGTCTGGGCGCCGGAGGGCTTCGGTCCGGCGGAGGTCAGCGCCCTGGCGGGGCTGCGGCGCCTGTGGATGCATGGCCTCCCCGCGTCCCTAGATGTTGCGCTTGCGGCGCTTGGTCGGTCGGAGAGCGCTCACCTCCCCGAGCTGATGGGGCCTTCGCTTCGCTGGCGCTCGCTCACTCCGTTCGGCTTGGTCCGTCATCCGAAGAGGCGGCGCGGCGGCGTGACTGATACCCCCGAGGAACAGGTCCGTCGCGAGCTCGAGCACCGCTTATTCCCCGAGCCGGCTGAGGTCACGCTCGTACGCGGCGCGTGGCACCGCTTCCGCAGCTCAAAGCTCGGTCAGAGGCGGCTCGATCGCACGCCGCTTACTGGCGTGCGGCTCGCGTTCCGGGAGCCGGTCACGGGCCCGCTCGCACTAGGTGCGCTCAGCCACTACGGACTCGGGCTCCTCGTCCCGGAGCGCGCATGATGCCTTCCGCCGGCTCAAGAGCATGACACGTGCCAAGGCGCCGCCCTCGGAACTGGCTCGAACAGGATGGGATCGATCCCGTCACCGGCCGGCTGGTTCGGGTTTGCGATCTCGTGCGCACCGGCGAGAGGATGCTCGGGACCAGTCACAATTCGGAGAGGTCCAATCGATGGCGGACGTGGTGGAGCTCACTGACCGATGAGCAGCGCTCGCTCTACCGGCAAGCGTGAGGACGCCGCCCGCGGCGCGGAGGCTGAGCCCGCTCGCAAAGGAGCGGCGGTGGCCGACTCGCTCGCAGGCGAGGCGGACGAGCTGATCGGCCAGGTGCTGGCCCCGGGGCGCTGGCCGACGCGCTCGACTGTCGACCGGTTCCTCGCCGACGATCGCCTTGAGCGTGTCCTCGCCTTGTATGCGCGGGCGATGCGGTTGGACCCAGACGAGCCATCCCACCCCTGGAACCTCGCTTCCACCCTTAACCGCATCGGGGTGAACGACCTCGCGCTGGGATACATCGTCCGCGCGCTGAGCACGGCCGAGCGGACGGCGGACACGGAGTGGGCCGGTTCGGACGCGTACCTCGCGCTGGCCGAGATCGCGCTGGACGCCGGCCGCACCGACATGGCGGTGATCGCCATCGCTCGCGCCCAGCAGCTGTCCTCCGGGGAGGAGGCCGTCGAGCGGCAGTCCGCGCGCCTACTGGGCGCGGCGAAGCGGGCTTCCGGTCACACGCGGTCCGACCTGGAGATGGCGGCACGGCTCATGGGCTCGACGTAGGTCTTCGTGCGGCGGCGCGACCACTCCCTGTCCAAGCGTCGGTGATTGTCGATGGCGGAGGCAGGCGTCAACGTTCCCGGGCTCGTTCCCGCCCGGATCCTCAACGAGCACGTCTACTGCCCGCGGCTCGCTTACCTGGAGTGGGTGGACCACGTCTTCGAGCACAACGCCGACACGGCGGAGGGTACGTTCGCGCACCGCCGCGTCGATCGCGAGCAGGGCACGCCGCCTGACCCCGGTTCGGGAGAGGATGCCCCTCCGCCGAGCCGCTCGGTGACGCTTTCCTCGGAGCGCCTCGGGCTCATCGCAAGGGTGGATCTGCTGGAGTCCGATGGAAGCGCGGTCATCCCGGTCGAGTACAAGCGCGGGCGGCCGCGTGCGCCCGACCGGCCGCTGTGGGAGCCAGAGGAAACCCAGCTGTGCGCGCAGGTGCTCATCCTGCGAGAGGCCGGCTACGAGGTCGACCACGCCGAGGTCTTCTTCGCGGAATCTCGATCCCGCCATCGCTTGGAGATGACGGAGGAGCTGATTGAAGGCACGCTCGCGGCGATCGAGGAGCTGCGCTCAACCGCCGCTCGAGACGAGCCGCCGCCTCCGCTGGTCGACAGCCCGAAGTGCCCGCGCTGCTCGCTCGTTGGGCTCTGCCTGCCCGACGAGGTCAACGCGCTGCGGGAGCGGGCTGAGCGGCCTCCGCGCCGCTTGGTGGCGGCTGACTCGCCGGCTACTCCGCTCTACGCGACCAAGGCGGGCAGCCGGTTGAGCAAACGAGG
This sequence comes from Solirubrobacterales bacterium, assembly GCA_038199375.1. GTDB lineage: Bacteria > Actinomycetota > Thermoleophilia > Solirubrobacterales > Solirubrobacteraceae > JBBPZA01. The sequence goes on from JBBPZA010000062.1 coordinate 17,688, forward strand.
CGGCCGGGTGGTGCTCTTGGAGGACGGCGAGGAGGTCGCGTCGCGGCGTCTGATCGACATCTCGCACGTCGCGGTGCTCGGCAACGTCACCGTCGGGAGCGCGGTCATTCGCGCATGCTTCGACGCCGGGGTGCCAGTACTGTGGTTCACTGCGGGCGGCTGGTTCAGCGGCTTTGCCACCGCGATGCCGCCCGGCAACGTCCAGGTCCGGATGCGGCAGCATCGAGCGGCAGCCATCGGGTCGCCGGAGTTCGCGAGCGCGTTCGTGGCCGGCAAGATCCGCAACTCGCGGACCCTGCTTCGTCGCAACGCTCGTGCCGCGCCGGCCCGGGTCGTGGCTCAGCTCGCCGCGCTGGCGCGCTCCGCGGAGGCCGAGCGCCGGCTCGAATCGCTGCTCGGCGTCGAGGGGACGGCCGCGCGCATTTACTTCGGGGCCTTCGACTCCATGCTTCGTCCTGAGGCCGGCCTCGGCGCATTCCGCTTCGATGAGCGCAATCGCAGGCCGCCCCGAGATCCGGTGAACGCTCTGCTGTCCTTCGCCTACGCGATGCTCGTCAAAGATACGACGGTCGCCCTGCTCGCTGCGGGGCTCGATCCCTACGTCGGCTTCTATCACCAGCCCCGATTCGGGCGTCCCGCGCTCGCCCTGGACCTCGCCGAGGAGTTTCGGCCGCTCATTGCCGACTCGACGGTGATCACGGCGATCAACAACAGAGAAGTGGGCGAGCGGGACTTCGTCCGTCGTGCGGAGGCCGTCGCGCTGACCGGTCGGGGGCGACGAAGCTTTGTGCGCGTCTACGAACGACGCATGGCGACCGAGCTGCGCCATCCTCTCTTCGGCTATCGAGCCAGTTATCGTCGAACCCTCGAGATCCAAGCCAGACTGCTCGCCGCAGCGCTGGTCGGCGACGTGCCGGTCTACCGCTCCTTGACAACTCGATAATCACGTGCGATTCCTCCGCGACGATGGCGGAGCGAACGCGCTACCTGCTCGCATACGACATTCGCCAGCCGCGGCGCCTTCGACGGGTGCACAAGGTCGCGAAGGACTTCGGCGATCCACTGCAGTACTCGGTCTTCGTCTGCGATCTGACGAAGGTAGAGCTCCTCGCGCTCAGGAGCGCGCTGCTCGAAGAGATGCACCTGGATCAGGACAGCGTCGGGATCTTCGATCTCGGCCCGCCGAAGGGCCGGGGCCTTGCATGCGTCGAGTTCATTGGTGCTCGTCGCGAACTGCCCGACGAAGGACCCGCGGTCTGGTGAGTGCGAGGGGTGATGCGGTGGCCGGATCGTCCGCCATCGCTCGCGCGGACGGAATCCCTGCAAGTAGCTGCCTTCCTGTAATCGTTCAGTCCCCCTGTCGGGGGGCGGTCAGGCGAGTGTGGGGAGCGGGTCGCCGCGGCTGTGGGCGGTGAGGAGGTCGGCGAGGTAGGTGAAGAGCGAGCGGGCTTGTAGGCGGCAGGTGACTGAGGCGGTGAGGG
>JBBPZA010000063.1:0-5566 GCA_038199375.1 Solirubrobacterales bacterium
CCTACCTCAGCGAACTGCTCACCGCCCACCCCCGCGGCGACCCGCTCCCCACGCTCGTTTGAGCGCCCGAGCGCCGGGGACTGAACGGTTACGGAACCCTGCCACCACCACCGACGCCTCAGACCAGCGCTAACTCAATACGCCGGCGTTTACTTATTGTTCGGCTGGTGGCCAGTATTCGCGACCTTCGCCCCGACGGAATCCTGCGCGGCGGGAGCCCGTTTCCTCCCATCGCGGACTACGGGTTCCTCTCTGACTGCGAGACGACCGCGCTGGTGGCGCCGAGCGGCAACGTCGAATGGCTGTGCCTTCCGCGGATGGACAGCCCGAGCGTGTTCGCATCGATCCTCGATCGTGACGCGGGCGGCTTTCGCATCGGCCCGGCGGACACGATGGTTCCGGTGGCCCGCCGCTACATCCCGGGCACGATGGTCCTCGAGACGAGCTGGGAGGAGCACGGCGGGTGGATCGTCGTCCGCGAGGCGCTGCTCATGGGGCCCTGGCACCATGATCACGACCGCTCGCACACCCATCGCCGGGTGCCCACCGACTACGACGCGGAGCACGTCCTGCTTCGCTCGGTGCGCTGCCTCAACGGCGAGGTGCAGACCGTCCTGGACTGCGAGCCGGTCTTCGACTACGGCCGTCGCCACGCGACGTGGAAGTACACCGGGGAGGACTACCACGAGCTGGTGGCGACCGCCGAGGGCTGCGACGTCGCGCTCCGACTGGTCTCGGACATGAACCTCGGCGTGGAGGGCTCCCGGGCGACGGCGCGGACGCTCATGAAGGAGGGCGACTGGCGCTTCTGCGCCCTGGCGTGGAGCGAGCACGCGCCTCCGGCCGATGTGAAGGAGGCCCACGACCGGCTCGAGTGGACCGCGCATCACTGGCAGCACTGGCTCGATCACGGGGAGTTCCCCGACCACCCGTGGCGCTCCTACCTCCAGCGCAGCGCGCTGACCCTCAAGGGCCTGACCTACGCCCCGACTGGCGCGATGGTCGCCGCCGCGACGACCTCGCTTCCCGAGACCCCCGGCGGCGAGCGCAACTGGGACTACCGCTACAGCTGGATGCGCGACTCCACCTTCATGCTCTGGGGCCTCTACACGCTGGGCTTCGACTGGGAGGCCAACGACTTCTTCTACTTCGTCGCCGACGTGGCCGGCGGCGACGACGACCTTCAGGTCATGTACGGGATCGACGGCGAGCGAAAGCTCACCGAGGAGCTGCTCGAGCACCTCAACGGCTACGAGGGCGCGCGCCCGGTCCGTGTCGGCAACGGCGCCTACGAGCACGCCCAGCACGACGTGTGGGGGGCGGTGCTCGAATCGGTCTACCTGCACACGCGCTCGCGAGACCACCTCGCCGACCGGGTGTGGGTCATGCTCAAGAAGCTGGTCGAGCGCGCGCTCGAGGTCTGGCGCCAGCCCGATCGCGGCATCTGGGAGGTGCGGGGCGAGCTGCGCCACTTCACCTCCTCCAAGGTGATGTGCTGGGTCGCCGCCGACCGGGGCGCGCGGCTCGCCGCCCTGCGCGAGGAGTGGGAGCTCGCCGAGCGCTGGCAGGCGGCCGCCGACGAGATCCAGGCCGACGTATGCGAGAACGCCCTCGATCAGCGCGGCGTCTTCTGCCAGCACTACGAGACCGACGCGCTGGACGCCTCCTGCCTGCTGATGCCGCTTCTGCGCTTCCTGCCCTCAGATGACGATCGGATCCGGGCAACGGTGCTCGCCATCGCCGACGAGCTGACCGAGGACGGGCTCGTCCTGCGCTACCGCGTCGAGGAGACCGACGACGGCCTCTCGGGCGAGGAGGGAACCTTCGCGATCTGCTCGTTCTGGCTGGTCTCGGCGCTGACCGAGATCGGGGAGGTCCGCCGCGGCCGCGAGCTGTGCGAGCGACTGCTCGGCTTCGCCAGTCCGCTCGGCCTCTACGCCGAGGAGATCGAGGCGCGCACCGGGCGCCACCTGGGCAACTTCCCGCAGGCCTTCACCCACCTTGCGCTGATCAACGCGGTCATGCACGTCATCCGGGCCGACCAGGAGATGGAGGCAGGCGGCACCATCGTCGCCCCCCCGCGCGGAGAGAGCGCGACCGGGGCGTGAGCGGCTGAGCGGCAACGCGGTGCGGGGTTGCCTCCGCCGCGCCTACGGCAACCACGGGTCACCGCGCCCGGATCCAGCACCCTGGCTATTGTCCGGCTCGTGACTGATACCGCGCCCGCGCTGCAGCACGACGAGACCATCCGCCGCCCGCGCGACGCCGGTGACGCCGGCTTCACGCGCGTCGCGATCGTCAACCGGGGCGAGGCCGCCATGCGCCTCATCCGCGCGGTGCGCGAGCTCAATCTGGAGCATGACTTCGGGATGCGGACGATCGCGCTGCACACCGAGGCCGAGCGGGGGGCGACGTTCGTGCTCGAGGCCGACGAGGCCGTGGTCATCGGCGGTGAGAAGAGCCCCTATCTCGATTACGAGGAGCTCGAGCGGGCACTGCGCGAAAGCGGCGCCGACGCGGCCTGGGTCGGGTGGGGCTTCGTCGCCGAGGATCCCGCTTTCGCCGAGCTGTGCGAGCGGATAGGCGTCGTCTTCGTAGGCCCGCCACCGGAGGTCATGCGTCGCTTGGGCGACAAGATCGGCGCCAAGCAGTTTGCCGAGGAGCTGGGTGTGCCGGTTCTCGCCTGGAGCCAGGACCCGGTGGAGACCGTGGACGCCGCCCTCGAGCATGCCTCCTCGATCGGGTATCCGGTCATGGTCAAGGCCCGAGCCGGCGGGGGCGGGCGCGGGATTCGCATCGCCGCCTCCGAGGAGGAGCTGGCGCCGGCGTTCGAGCGCGCGCGGGACGAGGCGCTCAGCTCCTTCGCCGACGCCACGATCTTCATCGAGCGCCTGGTCACCGGCGTGCACCATGTCGAGGTTCAGGTCATCGCCGACGACCACGGCACCGTCTGGGCAGCGGGCGTTCGCGACTGCTCGATCCAGCGCCGCAACCAGAAGCTGATCGAGGAGTCGAGCTCCCCGGCCTTCGGCCCCGAGCAGGAGCGCGAGCTGCGGGATGCCGCGGTCACCCTGGCCGGGTCGGCCGGCTACCGCAACGCGGGGACCGTCGAGTTCCTCTACGAGCCCGATGAGAAGGCCTTCACCTTCCTCGAGGTCAACCCCCGCCTCCAGGTCGAGCACCCCGTCACCGAGATGACGACCGGGCTCGACCTCGTCAAGCTCCAGCTCCACGTCGCCCGTGGGGGGCGGCTGGAGGGCGACGCCCCCGCCGCGTCCGGCCATGCGATCGAGGCCCGGCTGAATGCCGAGGACCCGGCTAAGGGCTTCGCCCCGTCCCCAGGGACGGTTGAGCTCCTGAGGCTTCCCTCCGGACCGGGGGTGCGGGTCGACACGGGCCTCGCCGAGGGCGACAGCATCCCCCCCGAGTACGACTCGATGGTCGCCAAGGTCATCTGCTGGGGACGGGACCGTGCAGAGGCGAGGGCGCGGCTGCGCCGAGCCCTCGGGGAGACGACGGTGGTCGTCCGCGGAGGGACCACGAACAAGGGCTTCCTGCTCGGACTCCTCGACCGTCCGGAGATGAAGGACGGCACCGCCGACACCGGCTGGCTCGACCGCCTCGTCGCCTCGGACGACCACGTGCCCACGCACCACGCCGACGTCGCCGTGCTCGCCGCCGCCATCGACACCTACGACGCCGAGGAGGAGGTCGAGCGACGCGGGTTCTATGCCGCCGCCACCCGTGGCCGGCCACAGGCCAGCCACGAGCTCGGCCGGACCGTCGAGCTCACGCACCTCGGGCAGGTCTACGAGCTCGTCGTCTCCAAAGTGGGCTCTCGTCACTACAAGGTCGACGCTCACGGCGCGACCGTCGACGTGGACGTCGAGCCCCTCCGCCGCTTCGAGAGCCGGCTTTCGATCGGCGGGAGAGACTTCAGAATCGCCTCGGTCGCCCACGGCCCAGATCACCTCGTGGAGGTCGAGGGCGTCCCCCACCGCGTGTCGCGGGACGCAGGGGGCGTCGTGCGGGCCCCGTCGCCGGCGCTCGTCGTGGCCGTGAAGGTGGCCGCCGGCGACGAGGTGGAGGCCGGGTCGCCGGTCGCGGTCCTCGAGGCGATGAAGATGGAGATGACGATCGAGGCCACGCAGGCCGGACGTGTGCGAGAGGTCCTCGTAGCGGGGAGCGTCCACGTCGAAGCGGGAGCGCCGCTCGTGCGCGTCGAGCCGCGCGTGGAGGAAGACGCGGAGGCGCCCGAGACCCCGCAGATCGACTTCGGCGCGCTGGTCGCTTCCCACGAGCCCGGGGCCCGCCTCGGCGCGCGCGAGCACCTGAGCGCCCTGCGCAGCCTGATCATGGGCTTCGACGTGAGCGTGCAGGAAGCTCGCCGGCTCGTCGCCGGTTTCGAGGAGGCCCGCAGCCAGCTGCCTTCCGACGATCCCGAGCTGCTCGGTGGCGAGCTCGAGATCCTCAAGATCTTCGCCGAGCTCGCTGAGCTCTCGCGAAACTGGCCGGCGAGGGAGGGGGAGGAGCCAGACGAGGAGGAAGGCGAACAGCTCCGCAACCCCCGCGAGCACTTTCGGGCCTACCTGCGCTCGCTCGACGTCAAACGTGAGGGGCTGCCCGAGACGTTCCGCGCCAGGCTCGCGCGCGCGCTGGCTCGCTACGGCGTGCACGACCTCGAGCGGGGGCCCGAGCTCGAGGAGGCGGTCTACCGGATCTTCCTCGCCCACCAGCGCGCGCCATCTCATCTGCCGACTGTCACGGCGCTCCTCGACCAGCGGCTTCAGAACGCCGAGGCGCTGCCCGCGCCACTGCGAGATGAGTTCCGCGAGACCCTGGACCGGCTCGTCGTCGCGACGCAGCTCCGCTACCCGGCGGTCGGCGAGCTCGCCCGCAGCGTTCGCTTCCGCGTCTTCGACCAGCCGCTCCTCGAGCAGGCCCGCGACCGCGTCTTCGAGCAGGTGCGCGAGCAGCTCGGCTACCTCGTGGAAAATCCAGGGGCTCCCGACTCCGCCGAGCGGATCGAGGCCCTCGTCGCGAGCCCGCACACGCTCATCCGGCTGCTGGGGGAGCGGATCGGCTCGCCCGAGGGCAACGAGCCGATGGTCGAGCTGCTCACCCGCCGCTACTACAGGATCCGCCCGCTCGAGGACGTACAGTCGTTGCACCGCGACGGCCGGCAGTTCGTCACCGCTGGTTACCTGCACGACGGGCGTCGCGTCGAGCTGATCACCACGCTCGCCGAGGCCTCGGAGCTGCGCGCGGCCGCCTCGACGGTCGCCGCGCTGGCACCGGAGGCTCCCGACTCGGAGGCGGTCGTCGACTTCTACCTCGCTTGGAGCGGAGACCCGCCCGACGCCGACGCCATGGCCGCCGAGCTTGGTGGCGCTCTGAGCGCGGCGGAGCTGCCGCCGTCGGTGCAACGGGTGGCCTTGTCCGTGAGCAGCCGGGACGGAGCCGACGTGCATCACTTCACCTTCCGGGCGGCCGAGGATGGCCTCGCCGAGGATCGCGTCACGCGGGGGCTTCACCCGATGATCGCGCGGCGGCTCGGCCTCTGGCG
>JBBPZA010000064.1:0-30786 GCA_038199375.1 Solirubrobacterales bacterium
CGGCGGCGGACGCACGTCGGTCAGGGTCGACGGAGTCGTCGACCTGCCCGCCGCCGACTCGCTGTTTCAGAAGGTGGGCGCTCCGGTCGGCGCACAGCCGCAGGCTCCGCCGGACAACGTGATCCTGCTGCCCCAACGCGTCTTTGCCAGCGCGGAGCGCGGCGTCCCGGTCACGACCCAGGTGCACGCGCGGCTGTCGCACAGGCTGCCCGGCAGCCCGAGCACAGCCTTCACGCTGGTCTCGGGCGACGCGCGCAACCTCGAGACGCATCTGGCCGGTGCCGGGCTGGTCGGCGACAACCTCGGCTCGGCCCTGGACACCGCTCGGAAGGACGCGTTGTACGCCGAGCTGCTCTTCCTCTTCCTTGGCGTGCCCGGCGTCATCCTGGCCGGCCTGGTCACCGCCTCGATCGCCTCGGCGGGCGCGGACCGGCGCCGGCGCGACGGGGCGCTGCTGCGTACCCGCGGTGCGACGACCCGCCGGCTCGTGGGCGTCGCGCTCGCGGAGACGGCGCTGGCCGGCGCGGTCGGCGTGGTCGCCGGCCTGGGCGGCGCGCTGCTGATCGGCTCGGCCGCCTTCGGCACGGCGAGCTTCGGCGCCTCCACGCTGACCGCCATGGCGTGGGCCGGTGGCGCCGCGGCGGCGGGACTGGGCATCGCGGCCGGATCGATTGCGCTGCCGGCGTGGCGTGATGCTCGGTCGCTGACCGTCGTCGGTCAGCGCCGACAGATCGGGCGGCGTGACCGTGCGCCGTGGTGGGCTCGCTACGGCCTGGACTTCGCCGCCCTGGCCGGCTCGGGTCTCGTCTACTGGCAGGCGTCCAGGAACGGCTACAACCTGGTGCTCGTCCCGGAGGGCGTCCCGCAAGTGTCGGTCAACTGGTACGCGCTGCTGGCCCCCGTTCTGGGCTGGGTGGGCGCCGGGCTGCTGGCCTACCGGATCGCCGACCTGGTGCTGGCTCGGGGCCGCACACCGCTGGCGCGGGTGCTTCGCCCGGTGGCCGGTGGGTTGGCGCCGACCGTCGCCGCGACGATGGGCCGTCAGCGCCGGCTGCTGGCCAAGACGGTCACGCTCGTCGCGCTGACCGCCGCCTTCGCCGGGTCGACTGCGGTGTTCAACTCGACCTATCAACAGCAGGCCGAGGTGGACGCCCGGCTGTCCAACGGCGCGGACGTGACCGTCACCGAGTCTCCCGGCGTGCAAGTTGGGCCGTCAGGCGCGGGCCCGTTGACCAAGGTGGCCGGCGTCAAGAGCGTCGAGCCGCTCCAGCACCGCTTCGCCTACGTCGGCGCCGATCTCCAGGACCTCTACGGCGTGCGACCCCAGACCATCGGAGCGGCCGGCAAGCTCCAGGACGGCTGGTTCGAGGGCGGCACCGCCCGGCAGCTCATGGACGATCTGGCCAAGAGGCCCGACGGCGTGCTGGTCTCGGCCGAGACGGTCACCGACTTCCAGCTGCGCCCGGGCGACCTGTTGCGGCTGCGCCTCCAGGACGGCAAGACCAAGCGGTTGACGGCCGTCCCGTTTCACTACATCGGCGTGGCGAAGGAGTTCCCGACCGCACCGACGGACTCCTTCCTGGTGGCCAACGCCGGCTACGTCGCTAGGGCGACGGCCAGCGACGCGATCGGCGCCTTCCTGGTGCAGACCGACGGCACGAGCCCGGGCGTGGTCTCCCAGCGTCTGCGCAGCCGGCTGGGCCCCGGCGCGCAGGTGACCGACATCGACAACCAGCGCAAGATCATAGGCTCCAACCTCACCGCGGTCGAGCTGTCGGGGCTGACCAAGGTCGAGCTCGGCTTCGCGCTCGCCCTCGCGGTCGCCGCCTCGGGCCTCGCGCTGGGCCTGGGCTTCCACGAGCGCCGGCGCACGTTCGCCATCGCCGGCGCGCTGGGGGCCAAGGGCCGCCAGCTCGGCGGGTTCGTCTGGGGTGAGGCGCTTTTCGTCACCGCGGGCGGGCTGATCCTCGGGACGGTCGTTGCCGTCGTGATATCCGACGTGCTCGTCAAGGTCCTCAGCGGCGTGTTCGATCCGCCGCCCGATGCGCTGTCGGTGCCCTGGACCTACCTGGGCGGCGTGCTCATGCTCACCATCGGGGCGGTCGGCGTGGCCGGGGCGGCAACCCTGCGAGCGCTGCGCCGGCCCACGATCGAGGAGCTGCGCGACCTGTAGGCACGCCGCTTGCCTGGCGGCTATGCCGCTGCGGGAGTCGTCGCGGCGTGCCCTCGACCTCGACGTGCACGACGGGAAGGGGGAACGACGACCACGGCGGGGAGAGGATCCTTGCAACGGACCTCGCGCGACGGGTCTCGTAGCGAATGGAGCTAGCCGGGCTCGAACCGGCGACCTCCTGGGTGCGATCCAGGCGCTCTCCCAAACTGAGCTATAGCCCCAACTTCCGTGCTCGTCGCACGTTGACGTAGTGTAGTCGCGGCGAGACGCCGCTCGTGCGTGCGCGCGGGTTCCCGGGGCCAGGAGGTTCGGGGTACGCTGACCTCTTGCGGGAACCAGCGTGTTTTCAGGGATGAGCTTTCGCACCCGTCTTCTTCTCTTCTTCGTCCTCATCGTCCTCGTGCCGATGCTGTCGGCGTCGCTCGCCGTCTTCCGGCTCATCTCCGACAGCGAGACCGGAAAGGCGAACGCTCGGCTGGCCGCGGGGCAGCGGACTGCGCAAGGGCTCTATCGGGAGTACACGGAGGATGCGTCGACCGCCTTGGAGCGTGCGGAACCGGGGATCGCCGAGGCGCTGCGCGACGGCGACACGGCTCGCGTGAGGAAACGGGGCGCCGCGTTTGTCCGCAGGGCCGGACTGACACGGCTCACCATCACACGGAAAGGCAAGACCGTCGTCGACATCGGCCGGCGCGGCGCGGTCGCGCCCGCGAGCCGGGAGGTGGTTCGGAGGGGCGGCAAGTCCCTGGGCCGGATGCAGGCGTCCACAGTGACGGCCGCCTCGTATGCGCGGCGGTTGATGCGGCTCAGCTCCCTTGGCGTGATCGTCAGGCGCGGGTCGCGCACCCTCGCCGCCTCGGGCCCTTCGCTTCGGGGCAAGCGCTTGCCGCAGGGCGGCGATGCAACGAAGGAGGGTGAGAATGAGTACCGGATCGCCTCCTTCGCGGTGCCCGACTTCGGCGGCGGCGGCCTGCGAATCGCGGTCGTGTTCAACGCGGAGTCGGTCAACGCGAGGATCGAGTCGACCCGCCTGCTCGCCTTGGGGGCTCTCGTCGGGTTCCTCATCCTCGCCTCCGCCTTCGGGATTGCCGTGTCGCGGTCCCTTCAAGGCCAGATCGAGCGCTTCCTCGAGGCGGCCCGCAGCCTGGCCCGGGGGGACTTCAAGACGCGGGTCCCCACCGAGGGCCGCGACGAGTTCGCCGCCTTGGGCGAGGAGTTCAACAAGATGTCCCACCAGCTCGAGACCCGACTGGAGGAGCTTCGCCTAGAACGTCAGCGGCTCGAGACCTCAATCCGGCGCGTCGGGGACACCTTCGCCTCGAACCTCGATCGCGCGGCGCTGCTGGAGACCTTGGTCCGGACGGCGGTCGACGACGTCGGCGCGTCGTGCGCGCGGGCGGCGGTCAGGAACGGTGAGGTCGCGGGTTCTGAGGAGCGCGCCCAGGCGGGCAACGTACGCAGCTTCGAGGATGTCTTGGGGCGGGCGGAGCAGCAGGCGATGGAGCGGCGCGCGCCCGCCGAGGCGACCGTGGAGGGGCGAAGCGCGCTGGTGCTTCCGCTGCGGCCGCCCGAGGAGGACAGCCGGCTGCTCGGCCTCTTCTCGGTCGCACGCTCCGACCGCCCCTTCACCTCCGGGGAGCGCGACCTCTTCAAGTATCTCGCCGGCCAGGCCGCCGTGGCGGCCGAGAACGTGGAGCTCCACGAGCTGGTGCATCGTCAAGCGCTGACCGATGACCTCACCGGCCTGTTCAACCACCGCCACTTCCAGGAGGTCATCGCCAAGGCGGTGGAGCAGGCTCGCCGCTTCGACCAGCCCGTCGGGCTCATCATGCTCGACCTCGACCACTTCAAGGAGATCAACGACTCCTACGGCCACCAGCAGGGCGATGTCGTGCTGCGCGAGGTAGCGCGCGTGCTGCGCGACTCCTGTCGTGAGATCGACGAGCCCGCTCGCTACGGCGGTGAGGAGATGGCCGTGGCGCTGCTCCAGACCGACCTCGAGGGGGCCTACCATCTCGCCGAGCGGATACGTGTCGCCATCGCCGGTCTCGAGATCGTGCGGCTCGACGGCACGGGAGCCATGCGGGTGACCGCCAGCGTGGGCGTCGCCGCGCTGCCCGAGACCGCCGAGGACAAGGACGACCTGGTCGCGGCGGCTGACGGCGCGCTCTACAGGGCCAAGGCTCAGGGCAGGAACCGAACGGAGCTGGCCGCCGTGGTGCGCGGCGGAGCCTGAGCGTACCCGCCGGTTCGAGGAAGGTACGCTTACACCGATGGGATTGCTCGAAGACGCGATCCGCGAGCACCTCGAGCTCAAGCGCCGGCACGGCGCCGATGCGGACGAGGTTGCCCGAGTCGAGCGCGACGCGCTCGGCCCCTCAGGCAGGCCCACCCCGCTCGAGGACACCGCCGCGGCGCACGCCGCCGAGATGGCGCCTTCGGCGCGTGAAGATCCTGATCCCGAGCCCGCCGGTGAGCCGTTCGACTTCGCCGAGGATCAACTCGACGAGCCCGCTGCGGCGCATGACGGCGAGCTGCTGGAGCCTGACTTCCTCGACGACGACGAGCCCGAGCTCCTCGAGGAGGAGCCAGACCTCCTCGCGGAAGGGGAGGCGCCGCGCGAGGTGCCTTCCGCCGCAAGGCCTGCGCTTGAATCAGAGCCGGCGCCGCCTGAAGCAGGCGAGCCGCGGCGGCCCGAGGCGGCGGAGCTTCCTCCCGTGCCACCGGAGGTCGTGCCTGACCCGTCGGCCGGCATCTCGGCCGTCCCAGGTCTGGAAACGGAGCCGCCGCCCGCCGGCGCCGTTCCCGCATCGACGTTCGAGGACGCCCCACCGGCCGAGGCGGCGCCTGAAGACGATGCGACGCCTCCGGCCGAGGGAGTGGGCGAGGAGGCCGGCGAGGACGTCCTCGAGGAGACGCCCGACTTCCTTCAGGAGACGCCGGAGCACGACCGCCTCTGGTTCGAGCAGAAGCCGCCGCGCGACTTCGACTTCGGCTCCTGAGCGCCGCCGCCTTTCGCTGCACCTGGCTCGACGTCTTCACCGACGTGCCCTGCGAGGGGAACGGCCTCGCGGTCGTTCACGGAGCGGACGAGCTCGACGACGACGCCATGCTCGCGTTCGCGCGCGAGACCAAGCTCTCCGAGACGACCTTCGTCCAGCGGCCCACCGCGCACGGCGCCGACTACCGCAACCGGATCTGGACGGCCACCGGCGAGATTCCCTTCGCCGGGCATCCGTCGCTGGGAACCGCCGTCGCGGTCGCGCGTGAGCGCGGGCAGGAGACCGCTCGCTACGTCCAGCAGACCGGAGCGGGCCTCCAGCCCGTCGAGGTTCGCCTCCAGAGCGATCGGGCGCGGGCCTCGATGCATCAGGAGCCCCCGGAGTTCGGCCTCGAGCTCGAGGCGGCGCACGTCCTTGCCGCCGCCGGGCTCGAAGCGGGCGACGCAAGCGCTGACCTCCCGCCCCAGGTCGTCTCCACGGGCATTCCCCAGGTCATCGCGCCGGTCGCCGACCTCGCGGCGCTCCAGCGCGCGCGGCCCGAGGTGGAGGCGCTCTCCTCCCTCCTAACCGACCACGGGGCGATCACGCTCTACCTCGTGGCGGGCGAGCCTCGGGCAGGCGAGCTCCGGGCCCGGGCGTTCTTCCCCGCCGGCGACGGTGGGGAGGACCCGGCCACCGGCTCGGCCGCCGGACCGCTCTGCGCCTATCTGGCGCAGCGACTGAGCGTATCCCGCATCGACATCGTCCAAGGGGTCGAGATGGGTCGACCCAGCCGGCTGAGCGCCGAGATGGACGGCGACCGCCCGCGGGTCAGCGGAGCGGCGGTCGTGCTGGTCGACGGCACCCTCCGCCTCTAGCGGTCGCTGGACGGCCGTACGACGTGCCGCACGCGACCTCACCCGAGGGGTGGGACGCGTCGAAACCCCCTTTGCCGGACCGGCCCATGGTCCGCCGTACGGCGACATCTTGCCTCGGAGGGCAAGGACGCACGTGGGAGCGCTCCCTTCATCGGGGGCGCTTCCGCGTTAAGCGTCCCCGTGGCCGTCTACAGCCGCCGGGTCGGCGCGGCCGTCTACACGTACCCGCGCGTCCTCGCGGCCTCGAGCACGCGCTCCACGCCGATCTCGTAGGCGGCGACCCGCAGCGGCACCCCGTCCTTCTGCGCCCGCGCCGCACACTCGCGGTAGGCCCGGCGCATGAGCGTACCGAGCTTGTCGTTGACCTCGCGCTCGTCCCAGCGGAAGTGCTGGAGGTTCTGGACCCACTCGAAGTAGGAGACGACCACCCCGCCAGCGTTCGCCATGACGTCCGGGATCACGGCGATGCCCTTGTCGATGAGGATCCGGTCGGCGTTCGGGGTCGTCGGGCTGTTGGCGCCCTCGAGGAGGACCCTGCACTGCAGGAGGTCGGCGTTTCCCTCGTGGATCAACCCGCCCAGCGCGGCGGGGATGAGCACCTCGCACTCGAGCCCCAGCAACTCCTCCGCCGAGATGGCCTCCACCCCGGGGCCGGCGAACTCGGCGACCCTGCCGCCATCGGCGGTGTGGCGCGCGAGCTCCTCGGCATCGATACCGGCCTCGGAGCTGATCGCCCCGAAAGCGTCGGAGACCCCGACCACCGTGCAGCCCAGATCGTCGATGATGCGTCCCGCCCACGCGCCGACGTTTCCGAAGCCCTGGATGACCACGCGCGTCTCGGGCGGCGTGAGGCCGAGCGATGGAGCCGCCTCCCGGTAGAGGTAGACCAGGCCGCGCCCGGTCGCCGACTCGCGGCCGTAAGAGCCTTCGAGGGCAATCGGCTTGCCGGTCACCACCGCAGGGGTGTGGCCGTTGAGCTTTCCGTACTCGTCCATCATCCAGGCCATCGCCTGGGCGTTGGTGCCCACGTCGGGCGCGGGAATGTCGCGCATCGGCCCGAGGACCTTCGCGATCTTGTCGATGAACGACCGCGTGATGCGTTCCTTCTCCTCCTCGGTGATGTCGCCCGAGGGGCAGTTCACCCCGCCCTTCGCGCCCCCGAAGGGGATGTCGACGATCGCCGTCTTCCAGGTCATCAGCGAAGCGAGCGCGCGCACCTCGTCGAGGTCGACCTCGGGGTGGTAGCGGATGCCGCCCTTGTAGGGCCCGCGCGCGCCGTTGTGCTGGACTCGGTAGCCCGAGTAGACGTGGATCTTGCCGTCGCCTTGGCGGACGGGGATCTGGACCCGGACCTCGCGATAGGAGGACTCCAGAACCGCGCGCAGGTCGTCCGGGACGGCCAGCCGGTCGGCAGCGACCTTGAAATTGTGGCGGACGATGTCGTAGTTGGAGACCTCGGCCAACCTGCCCTCCTCTCGCGTCTGCTCGTTTACCCGGCCGGGCGCGCAACCGTCGCACCCGCGTCACAGGTGCACCGTTTCAGTTCGAGCGGGGCGACTATCTTCCTCTGGAGTGCCCGGGGGCGTGGTGCTAACGGGAACACACGGCCTTTGCAAGGCTGAGTTGGGGGTTCGATTCCCCCCGCCTCCACTGGTCGCTCGCCGACAAGATTCGCGGGAGACACGCGAACTGTGCCAGACCGGACCCAGCTCAGTACCTAATGGTCGGTCAGCCTGCGGTTCGCGTCCGTCCCGTTGATTCGATGCGGAAGCAATGCCCACGGTCAGCGTGTTCTATGGCATCGTGGTGATGATGTTCCACAACGAGCATCCGCCGCCACACTTCCACGTTCGTCTCGCTGAGCATCGCGCACGCGTAGCGATCGCCAGTGGCGAGGTTGTCGATGGCGGTCTCTCCCCTCGCGCCGCCCGCATGATCCGTGAGTGGGCCGATCTCCACCGTGAAGAGCTCGACGAGAACTGGCGACGCGCCGAGGAACTGCAGCCGCTTGCTCGGATCGAGCCGCTGCCATGATCGCTCCGGAGGTGAGGGCAGCGGTACCGCTCGATCCCTATGTGGTTCGCGTCGTGTTCGCTGACGGCGAGATCCGTGATGTTGACATCGAGCCGCTCCTCGACGGAGAGGTCTTCTCGCCGCTGCGCGATCCGCAGGAGTTCGGCAAGGTCCGGGTGGATCCCGAAACCAGGACGTTCTGCTGGCCCAACGGAGCCGACCTGGACCCCGATGTCGTCTACGGCCTCTATGAGCCCGCCCGCCAGCCGTCGGCCCGGGTCACGACGCCTGAGCGGGTCTGACCCGAGGCCCGCGCCGCGTCTGCTCGCCTGCCCGCCCGGGTCGCCATCGCGTCACGAGTGCGTGTTCGGCGTCCTGGCGGTGGAGAGCGAGCCCGTGGACCCGCGGCTCGAGGCGACGACGCGGCGCTTGCGCGGGCGCTCAGGCCCACTTGATGACGGCGAGCGGGTTGGAGTAGTCGTCCGTCCACGTCCGCGCGGAGGGGTCGGTGGCGCAGGAGGTCCAGCGCCGGTCGAGGCGGATGGCGCCGAGGTTCGCCGGGCGGCGGGTGAGCAGGGCCCAGGTCGACTTCTGGTAGCCCCGTTTCTCCTCGGCGCCGGTCGGAACGTGGGTGCGGATCCGGCAGACGAGATCGAGCTCTCCCGCGATGTTGCCCAGCACGGGCTCGAGGCGCAGGTAGCGGTTGGTCAGGTGGAAGAGCAGCGAACCGTCCTGGGCGATCCGCGACAGGTAGAGCTCGATCGCCTCGCGGGTGATCAAGTGGAGCGGGATGGCGTCGGAGCTGAACGCGTCCACCGTTACGAGGCTGAAGCTTCCTTTCGGCTCGCGCTCGAGCGAGCGTCGGCCGTCCCCGGTCACGATCGGCGGGCGGACGGGGCAGTCGCGCAGGAAGGTGAAGAGGCGTGGGTCGCGCGCGATCCGCACGACGGCCGGGTCGATCTCGTAGTAGGTCAGCCGGGTGCCGGGGCGCTGGAGGCAGGCGAGCGATCCCGTGCCGAGCCCGACGGCGGCCACGTTCCTCGTCGCCGCCGCCGGAAGCTGGGCGAAGGCCTGGCCCGAGGGAGAGGAGGGGCCGTAGTAGCCGAGCGGCTCGGGAGGGCGCCTCCCGACTCGCTGGGCGCCGTGGAGCGTGGTGCCGGAGTAGAGCTGGTGCAGGGCGCCGTCGTCGCTTGCGACGACCCTGGATACGCCGAAGAAGCTGCGGTCGCGATTGAGCACGTCGTCGACGACGGCGTCGACGATCGAAGCGGCTACGAGTATCGCTCCGAGGGCGAGCGCGAACCGGATCGGACGGCGGAAGAGATTGAACGCCAGGCCGCAGGCGAGGCCTGCCACAGCGCTCTCGATGGCCGGCGACTCCCCGATGGCCACGAGCGCCGCGGCGAGGGCCCCGCCGACCAGGAGCGCGACGGCGTAATCCATCGCCCGGGTGGCCCGGGGATCGTGCAGCAGGACCTCGAGCAGGTCGGGGCGCTTCTTGGGCGGCGAGGGGCGCAGCAGGCAGGCGGCGACGATCGCCAGCGGGTACTCGACCAGGCCCGGAAAGACCAATGGAGCGAGAACCGCGTTGAAGGCGCCGCCGAGCGCGCCGCCGAGCGCGACCCAGAGGTAGAACTCGGTCAGGCGGTCGGTCCCGGGGCGCGCGGCGGCGAGCCGGCCGTGGCAGAGCAGGCCGACGATGGCCAGCCCTCCGAGATGGATCAGGAGCAGCACCGCGAGCGGCTTCTGCGCGCCGATCACGAGCGTGTAGGTCATGAGGATCGCGGCGCCCGGCAGCAGGCGCCGGCCCAGCACGGTGAGGCGCTCCGCGTTCGTCCAGGGCGAGAATGCGACCACGAACGTGAGCAGGTAGAGCGCGAGCGGCACGACCCAGAGCAGCGGTATCGGGCTCACGTCGCGAGTCAGGTAGGTGCTCGTCCCGAGCATGAGGCTCGACGGCACGGCGGCCAGCGCCAGCCAGAGCAGGCGCCTGCGCCAGTCGATCCGCTCGGGCCCCGTGACCGCGGCGGAGGTGGCTCCCTCCGTGGGCACTGGGCGGGCGGCGGGCTGGATCCAAAGCAGGGCCGCGCTTGCGAGCACGAGCACGAAGGCGAGCGCGTAGACGATGCTCCACGCTCTGCCCTGCCCGCCGAGGGAGAGCTGGGGCTCGAGCACGAGCGGATAGGCGAGCAGCCCGAGCAGGCTGCCCCCGTTGCTCGCGGCGAACAGGAAGTAGGGGTCCCGGGCTGCGCGGTGCCGGGTGCCGGCGAGCCAGCGCTGGAGCATGGGACCCAGAGCGGCCAGCGCGAAGAAGGGCAGCCCGGCGGTCGTGGCGAGCAGCGCCACGAGCCAGGGAATCGGGTTGGCGCTCGCCGGCGGCGCGGAGTCGGGGACGCCGATGGGAAGGACGGCGGCGGCTGCGAGGATCACCCCGAGCTGGACGACTGCCTGTCGGCGCGCCGGCAGGCGGCTGGTGACGTGCGCGAAGGCGTAGCCCGCGAGTAGCACCGCCTGGAAGAAGAGGACGGTTGTCGGCCACACCTCGGGCGACGAGCCCAGTAGCGGGAGCACGAACTTGCCCACCATCGGCTCGAGCAGGAAGAGGAGCGCTGCGCTGACGAGCAGCGCAAGCGAGTAGAGGACGGTCACGCCTCCGGCAGCCTAGAGTCCTGCGTCCTCGCTCTGCGAGAGTCCCGCCATGTCGCGGCAGAGCATCGCGGGCACGCTGCTGAGCGGAGGACGCGAGCTGGCGGGCACCGTAGTCGTCGAGGGGGAGGAGATCGTCGAGGTCGTCCCCGGACGCGCGGGCCGGGAGGAGGTCGATCTCGTCCATGACGGCTTCGTCGCTCCCGGGCTGTGCGACCTCCAGGTCAACGGCGCCGCCGGCCGGTCGGTGACCCAGGAGGGCTCGGCGGTCCCAGAGCTCGAGGGGCGGCTGCTCGAGGCCGGGGTCACCTCCTATCTGCCCACGCTGGTCACCTCGCCGCCCGACCTGCGGGTCGAGGCGATCGAGCGGCTCGCGCATCGGGCGGACGACCCACGGTCGCCGGCGGCCGGGATTCATCTCGAGGGTCCGCTCCTCAACCCGGGAATGCGTCGCGTCCACGACGAGCGCTGGCTCGAGGAGGCCGTTGAGGGCCTGCCCGACGGCTTCGAGCACGAGGCCGTTCGCCTGGTCACCCTCGCGCCGGAGGTCCCGGGCGGTCGCGGAGCGATCCGCCGGCTCGTCGGCCGCGGGGTGACGGTCTCGTTGGGTCACAGCGCCGCGACCGCCGCGCAGGCATTCGCCGCCGCCGACGCGGGAGCCCGCGCGGTCACCCACCTCTTCAACGCGATGGGCCCGCTGCACCATCGCGATCCCGGGCTGGTGGGAGCGGCCCTCGCCGACGAGCGGCTCACCCCCATGGTGATCGCCGACGGGATCCACGTCGATCCCGTCGTCTTGGCGCTCGTGCACCGGGTGGCCGGGGATCGTGTCGTGCTCGTCTCCGACGCGTCTTCCGCTGCCGGCGCGCCCGAGGGCGCGCACCTGATGCAGGGGATCCCAGTCGAACGCCGCGGCGAGATCGTCACCGACCCCGAGGGAAGGCTCGCCGGATCCGCTGTCGTCCTCGACCGTGTCGTTCGCCGTTGGCGCGAGGCGACGCGGTGCTCGGCAGCCGAGGCGTGGGCGGCGGCCTCCGAGGGCCCCGCCGCGCTGATCGGCGCGGCGAGCGGATTGTCGCCCGGACGGCCGGCGAGCCTGGTCCTCCTGGACGGAGCCCTCGCCGTCGAGCGTGTGATGCTGCGCGGCCGGTGGGTCGCCGGCGGGTAACCCTGAGCGGACGTCGGGGCGCCGGCGCGCGATCCCGCGCCGGCGACCAACCCACCCTCTCAGCGGGTCACGTAGACCCGCTCGCAGGCGCTCGTGCGCCTGCGCTCGTTGCCGTTGACAGGGTCTCACGACCCCACGGCCTCACGTTCGCCGCCGCGCTTTCTCTTCTTGACCGGCGTGACGTCCCGCCCGTTCGTCCACCCGCCGCTCGCGAGCGGATCGCGCGTGCCACCATGGCAAGGGCATGAGGGCTCTCGCGGTCTCGCTCGTCCTGCTCGTCGCGTCGGTCGCGGTCGGCGTCGCCTCCGGCAAGAGCGTCCTGCGGGCGCCCGATGGCGTGCGCACGGGCCTAAAGGGCGGCTCGGTCGTGCTCAAGTGGCGCGACAACGCCAAGGGTGAGTCGCGCTATGAGGTGCGCTCGCGCGTCGGCTGACCTGTGTCTGAGTCTTTTGCCGAACTTGGGTTGTGTTTCACGCAGCCAGTTTCGGGGTTGGTCATGGGTCGGTCGGGGTGGTTGTGGTTGATGGTAGGTGAGCCGTGTCGGCTCGGGTAGCTTCGCGTGGCGCGGCGGTCAAGGGCCCCGCCTCGCGGCTCGCTGTGCTCGGCCCTGTCGGGCTGCCCTGGACCGTCGGGCCACGCTGCGCCGATGGGCGGGTGAGGGTGGCAGCAGAGCTGCCCGGGATCGCGCTGGGCGGCGGTTGGCGGGGTCATACTCCGAGCTCCTGCTGGGGGTGGCGGCGGGCGGCGATGCGGGCGGCGCGGGCGCGATCGAGGCCTTCGCGGCGGGCGCGTCGGATGGCGGGGCCGCGGCCCTCGTGCTCGTCGTCGGGTGACATAGCCGATGCCGGCGTGTAACCGGACCTTGTTGTACTGGTGGCAGACCGCGTCGAGCTCGCGGGCCAGGTCGGCCGTGTCGGCGAGGTCACAGAGGTGGGGCCAGTCGTGCTTTATGTGGCCGAACAGGCTCTCGATGTGCGCCTGGTCGGTCGGCGTGCCGGGCCGGCCATGGTGGGTCGCGATCGCGTGCAGGGCCATGAACTCGCGGGTCGACCCCGACGTCATCTGCGCGCCATTGTCTGAGACGGCGAGCAGCACGGGCTGGGCCTCGGCGGCCGCGGGCTCGCCGACGGTGTCGGTGAGCGCCAGGATCTCGTCGAGCAGCCCTTCGGCCTGAAGCGCCCGGGTAAAGAGCGCCTGGACCTGGATCGAGGTCGCTTCCGCGCAGAGCATAGTGTCGATCCACTTGCGCGACACGAGGTCGAGGATCGCCAGCGCGCTCGTGCCCGCGGCCGTAAACGCGGTGAAGTCATAGCCCCACACTTGCCGCGGCCGGTAGTCGACCCAGTCGGGCCACGGTCGCGCCGGCAGGCGGGTTCTGGGCGGCCGATAGGGCAGGGCGCGGCCGTGGTCGAGCAGCACGCGCAGCACCGTCGAGGGCGATACCCACACGCGACCCAGGTAGGAGCCGCGGTGCGCGAGTTTGCGGTGCGATCCGTCGGTCTCGCCCCATTCGTCGGCGAGCTCAAGGACCGCGTCGACCTCTGAGGCCAGCAGCCCGTGCAGCGCCCGCCCCGGCCGACGGTCACACAGCTCGCCGGCCGCCTGACGCCGCTGCCAGCCACGGGCGCGCCGCTCCCGCAATCCGAGCACCCGGCACGCCCGGGCAAAGCTCCAGCCCAACGCGGTCGTCTCGGCGATCAGCCCGAGCAGCTCGAGCTTGACCGACGCCTCGACGCGAGCGCCGACCGCGCCTACCAGCCCGAGCCGGCTTTTCCCCGCAACGCGACGAGCTCGATCGCCTGCTCCTTGACCGTCTCCTCCAACCGGGCGATCTCCGCGCGGGCGGCGCGCAACTCGACATCCTCGACGCTGGCGCTCTGCCGGCCCGGCCGCGACTGCGCCAACGCCGCCAACGCCCCCTCGCGGCCAACACGGCGGATCCGCATGATCGTCGTCGGGTCGACGCCCCACCGCTCGGCCGCCGCGCGCTGGGTCAACTCGCCGGTCAGCAGCTGCTGCCAGAGCTGGTACTTCTCCTGCGTCGACAACGACCGGCCTCGACGCCTCCGGCCCGGCTTGCCATCCTGTGGTCCCGGCATCGTTCTCCTCGCTCCCGCACGACCGCCGAACCCGATACTTGCACGTCAAACGACATGGCGTGAAAAAACAGTCGAAGTCGGCAACGAACTCAGACGCAGAACACGGCCCGCCGTACCGCCGCCAAGCGCCTGCGCGCGAACGCGACGCGCTACTCCGCCGGCTTCCCGCCATCCACGCGGGTGTCCTTCCGGGTGCGCGCCTGCGGCCGCCGCTCGTGCTCGGGGTGGAGCCGTGCCGTCGCGGCGCGGACGCCCTCGGCGGCGCCGCTCCCGGGCGGCCAGCCGGGGGCCGGTGGGAAGCCGACCGTCGGCGGCTGCTCGGTGCTCCCGGCCGACAACCCGTTCAATCGGGACGTGAGCGCCCTGCCAGTCGATCCGCGATCGGACGACTACATCCGCTCGATCGGCGCCGACGGGTTCCTGCACCCGGACTTCGGGGGAGGGGGCCAGTACGGGATCCCCTTCGAGGTCGTGCCCGCCGACCAGCGCAGGGTGCCGATCACCTTCACCGCCTACGGCGACGAGTCAGACCCGGGCCCCTACCCCATCCCGCCCGACGCGCGCGTCGAGGGAGGCAGCGACCGCCACGTGCTTGTGGTGGCGCAGGGGGAGTGCAAGCTGTATGAGCTCTATGTCGCCCAGCGCAGCGGCGGCGACGGGTGGTCGGCCGACAGCGCCGCGGTCTTCGACCTTCGATCCAACGCCGTGCGCCCGAAGGGCTGGACCTCGGCGGATGCGGCCGGCCTGCCGATCCTCCCCGGCCTCGCCCGGTACGACGAGGTCGCGGCCGGCGCGATCTCGCACGCGCTGCGCTTCACCGTCCAGCGCACCCAGCGCGGCTTCATCTTCCCGGCACGCCACTTCGCCTCCTGGAGCGACGACCCGAGCCTCCCGCCCATGGGGCTGCGCCTGCGTCTCAAGGCCTCCTACGACGTCACGCGCTTCCGTGGCCAGTCGCGCGTCATCCTCGAGGGCCTCAAGCGCTACGGGATGATCGTCGCCGACAACGGGTCAGACTGGTACGTCACCGGGGCCTCCGATCCGCGCTGGGACGACGAGGACCTCAACCAGCTCAAGACCGTGCCGGGAAGCGCCTTCGAGGCCGTGCAGACCGGCTCGATCGAGCGTTGAGCGAGGGAGCCGGCGCCGCGGCGCGTGCGTCGGTCGCGGCTTTCGCGAGCGCCTCCGGCTTAGAGCTTGGCGGCTCCTGCGAGCAGCACGTCGGCCACCCTGTCGCTCGCGTCGCCCGTTCCCCCGAGAAGGCGTCGGGAGAGCTGGGAGCGGCGGAAGTAGAGCGGCGCGTCGTGCTCCCAGGTGGCGCCGATCCCGCCGTGGACGGAGATCAGCTCACGGGCGGCGTAGTCGAACGCGCTGCCCGCCGCGGTCCGCGCCGCGCTCGCGGCGAGCGGGAACTCCTCGGGAGCGTCGCGGAACGACCAGCCCGCGTAGTAGATGAGCGAGCGGGTGTTCTCCAGCCGTCGCAGAACCTCGACGAGCGCGTGCTTGACGGCCTGGTAGGACCCGATCGCGCGACCGAAGGTGAAGCGCTCCTTCGCGTAGGCGACCGAGCGGCCCAGGCACTCCTCGACCGCGCCGAGCGCTTCGGCAGCGACCAGTCCCTGCGCGAGGTACCACGCGGCCGCGAGCTCGTGCTCGCTCACGTCGAGGGCGGTGCCGAGCGTCCCGTCGAGGCTGACGTGGCCGAGCGAGCGCGTGGCGTCGTAGCGGATGACCTCCTCCACCGCGGCGCCGTCCTGCACGAGCACCGCGACGGGCCCCTCCTCGCCGGTGGCCGCCACGACGAGCACCCCGGCGCCGGGCGCGTCGGGAACCCACGCGACGTCGCCGCTGAGCTTGCCCTCGGCGAACCGCGGGGCAGGCGCCCGCTGCGAGCCCCGCCGGGGCTCGACCGTCCAGCCTTCCTCGAGTGAGTCCGGCGGGCGGGCGGCGACGAAGGTCGCGCGAACCTCACCCTCGGCCAGCCGGGCGAGCAGGTCCGCGTGCGAGCCGTCGGCGTCGAGCAGCGCGGTCGCCGGGAGGAGGCCGAGGAGGTTCACCGGTGCGAGCACGCGCCCGCACTCGGCCATGACCAGCATCGACTCGAGCGCGCTGAGCCCCGCCCCGCCGTGCTCCTCCGAGATCAACAGGCCCGGCCATCCGGCCTCGATCACCGTCCTGCTCAGGTCGAGCCGCTCGCTCCCCTCGAGCGCTTCACGAGCGTTCTCGACGGTCTTGTGGCGCGAGAGCGCACCGCGCGCCGCCTCCTGGAGGAAGACCTGCTCGTCTGACAGCTCGAAGTTCACCGCTGTGCTCCCGCCGCCTCGCGCTCCTTCGCGCGAAGCTCGGAGAACGGAATGCCCTTGTCCAGCCGCGGCTCGGGCGGCAGGCCCAGGACCCGCTCGCCGACCGTGTTGCGCAGGATCTCCTCCGTGCCGCCCGCGGACTTGAGGCCGGGCATGAAGGAGATGAGGCGGGACACCTCGGTTCCGTCCTCGAGCGCGTCGGGGCCGAGCACGTCGGCGACGAGGTCGCCCGCAGCGACGGTCGCGGTGACCATCGTGACCTTGCCCAGCGCCGCCTCGGGGCCGGGCATCCCCCCGCGCTGGATCGCGGTGAGCTGGCGGAAGCCGCCGAAGCGCAGCGCGAGAAGCTCGGTGGCCAGCTCGCCGAAGCGGCGGCGCACCTCGGAGTCCGCAGCGGCGTGTCGATCGGACGCGATCGCCTCGGCGAAGCGCTGCCCGCTGTAGCCATACTCCTCGGAGCCCGTACCGAGCGTCAGCCGCTCGAACATCAGGGTCGTGAGCGCGACTCCCCAGCCGCCGTCGACCGGCCCGACCTCGGAGCCGGCGTCCAGGGCGACGTCGTCGAAGAAGACCTCGTTGAACTCGGGATCGCCGGTGATCTGACGCAGCGGGCGGACGGTCACGCCCTCGGCGTCCATCGGGACGATGAACATCGTCAGCCCCTTGTGCTTGGCGACGCCGGGATCGGTGCGGGCGAGCAGGAGCCCGAACTCCGCTATGTGCGCGTTGGTCGTCCACACCTTCTGGCCCTTGAGCGTCCAGCCGCCGCCGTCGCGGCGGCTCGCGCGCGCCTGGATTCCCGCCAGGTCCGAGCCGGCCGCCGGTTCGGAGAAGAGCTGGCACCACACCTCGTCGGCGTGGAGCATGGGCGCCAGGTAGCGCTGCTTCTGCTCATCGGATCCCTGGGCGATGATCGTCGGCCCGAGCATGCCCACCCCGATGGTGTCGAGGATGCCCGGCACCCCGGCGCGCGAGGTCTCCTGGTTGAGGATGACCTGGTGCAGCGGGGAAAGGCCGTGCCCCCCGTACTCAGCCGGCCAGGTCACCCCGACGAAGCCGGCCTCGGCGAGCGTGCGCTGCCAGGCACGGTGAGCCTCTGCGGCCTCGTGCTCGTCACGCATGGCGCCCTCTCCGCGGAGCACGGGCGCCTCGGCCTTGTGCTCGTCGAACCACGCCCTGACCTTCGCGCGGTATTCCGCCTGCTCCGGGGTGTCGTTGAGGTCCAACGCTGCCTCCTAGCTCGCCGCTCGGACTGGTTGACTCGCCAGTCAGCGCAATCTATCGCCTCGGAGTGGTCGCCAGGCAGGCTCTCGCTCAGGAGCGCCCGCCTACGCACCCAGGTCGCGCCGCAAGTCCTCGAGGTCGGCGCGCAGGGAGGCGACCTCCGCCTCGAGGCGCTCGATGCGGAGGTCATCGGGGTACGGCGGCGAGGAGGTCGGCGGGCTCCACCCATCGGCTGAGTCGAGCGTCTGGGCGGGCGTGGGCGTGGGCGCGGGCGCGGAAGTTGGCGGGGGTGTGGGCTGGGCGCCGCCCGCCGCGGCTTCCTCCTGAAGGCCTCCGAGCAGCTGCGCGAAGCGCTCCTCCTTCTGTCCGGGCCGCCGGCCGAGGCTCGCGACGAGCTCACGTTCGACCAGGTGGCGCAGCGTCTCGCCGACGGCGGCGAGGTCGGCGAAGGGATGGAGCCGGTCCGCCCGCTGCTTGAGCTCGCCCGGCGTCTGTGGCCCCCGAAGCATGAGGACGGCCAGGAGCGCCGTCTCGCCGGGCTCGAGCCCAAGCGCCTCGGGGAGCAGATGGCGGTACTTGATCGCGCGGGTCGTGTGGCCGCTGGCCAGCCGTGCCCAGCCGCGCCGGCCGAGGCGCTGCATCGCCTCCCGGATCGCGCTCTCGTCGTGGTCGACGACGGGATCGCGGTTGGTCGCCTGGTTGCAGGCCAGCCGAAGGCTGTTGAGGCTCAGCGGATAGGCGTCGGGCGTGGTGCGCTGCTTCTCGATCAGGCAGCCGAGGGCGCGCATCTCCACCGCGTCTGGGTCCACGTGCGCAGCGTACGCTGCGGGGCGTGCGCTCGGTGTGCGAGTCCTCCTCACCGCCCTCCCGGCCGCCGCCGCCGCGCTGGCCATCCGGCGCCTCGCCCGCGGACGAAACCGCGAGCTGCCGCTGTCATCGAGTCTGGCCGCTGCCCCATCGCGGAATCGACGCGCTCGGGCTCAGTCGGTCCACCAGTCCTGGATCATCTCGCCGTCGCCCTTGTGATGGGGCCCGAAGGCGAGCAGCTCGAGGCCGTCGGGTCCGGCTTCGAACTGGCGGGTCACGCCAGGGGAGACGCGGATCGCATCGAGCGCACCGAGCTCCACGATCTCGTCGTCGAGCTTGACGCGGCCCGAGCCCGAGAGCGCGACGTAGACCTCCTCCGCCTTCTGATGCTTGTGTGCGAAGCCCTGACGCTTGTCGGCCTTGAGGCGATGGTGGCTCACACCGGTGTCCTGCGCTTCGAGGTCGTCATGGGCGAACCGAGCTTCCTGGATCTCGCCGAGCCCGAAGCCCGGGGCGGTGTCCTCGACGTCGGTGAGCTTCTTGAGGGTGTACGGATCGGCCATGTGCCTTCTCCAAGCGAATTCGAGTTGTCAGTTCGGGCAGATCAAAGCACCCTCAACCACCAACGCGGGGTCTACGATGGCGTCGTGGCGCTCCTGAGGCTTCGCGGACCGTTGAAGAAGCTCGCCGGCGGCCGGTCAGACCACCCGCTCGAGGGAAGTACGGTGCGCGAGCTTCTCCAAGAGCTCGAGCGGGCGCAGCCGGCGGTGAGCGGCTGGATCCTCGACGAGCGCGGGCGCGTCCGGCGACACATCAACGTGTTCGTCAATGGTGAGTACGGGAGGGAGGACACGCCGGTCGGCCCTCAGGACCGGATCGACGTCCTCCCGGCGATCTCGGGAGGGGTCAGATGACCGAGCTTCTTGTCGGAACGAAGAAGGGCCTGTTCGTACTCGACGGTGAGCCGGGGGCGGCCTTCGAGGTGACGGGTCGGGTGTTCGCCGGGCAGCCGGTCGAGTACGCGATGCGCGACCCCCGCACGGGGCGGCTTCTGGCGTCGGTGACCTCTGCCTTCTACGGACCGCAGATCTGGTACGCGGACGACCTGTCGAGCGACTGGCGGCAGGCAGCCGGCGTCGCGCTTCCCGAGGGCGGCGATGCGGCGCTCGAGCGAATCTGGGTGCTCATCGACGGCGACGGCGGCGGCGACGGGAGGCTCTACGCGGGGGGCGATCCGGGCGTGCTCTTCGAGAGCAGAGACGGCGGCGAGACCTGGGAGCTCAACCAAGCCCTGTGGGAGCATCCGACCCGGAGCTCCTGGCAGCCCGGGGCCGGCGGGCTCTGTCTCCATTCGATCGTGCCGTGGCCCGGTGACTCCGACCGGCTTGCGCTCGGGATCTCCGCGGTGGGCGTGTGGCTGACCGAGGACGGTGGGGCGACCTGGCGACACGGCAACCAGGGCCTCGTCGCGCGCTATCTGCCAGAAGACGCGCGCGAGGGATCCATCGACCTGTGCGTCCACGATCTCCACCGGGCGCCGACGCGGCCCGAGCGGATGTTCATGCAGTTCCACGGAGGGGTCTATCGCTCCGACGACGCCGGCGAGACGTGGACCGACATCGCCCGCGGTTTGCCCTCGGACTTCGGCTTTCCGATGGTCCTGGACCCGGCCGACCCCGACAGCGCCTACGTCATCCCGCTGAAGGCCGACCATGACCGCGTCACACCCGACGGGCGGGTACGGGTCTATGAGACGCGCGACGCGGGAGCGAGCTGGACGGCCCGCGGCGATGGTCTCCCGCAGGAGAACGCCTACCTGACGATCCTTCGCCAGGCCTTCGGTCGCGCCGGCGAAGGATCGGCGCTCGAGCTGTACTTCGGCGCAACCTCGGGAGACCTCTTCGGCTCGCGCGACGCCGGGGCGAGCTGGTTCACCGTCGCCGCTCGCCTCCCGCCCGTCTACAGCGTGAGGGCCGCCGGCTGAGATGCACCAACCGGCTGCCGGCCGTCAATGGAAGGTCAGCTGGGCGAACGCCTTGCGTACCCGCCGCGGGGCGGTGCCGTGAGCGGTCAAGTCGGTTCGCCGGGGAGCGTGCTCCTCGAGCGAGAGGACGATGCGGTCGGTCTTTCGCCGGCCGAGCGCGAGCAGGCCGATGGGAAACAGGAAGATGGCGGCGGCAACGGCCCAGTCCGGCCGGCTCGACCGTTCGAATACGAGGCCGGTGGAGGACTGGTCGACGAGCTCGTAGCCGAAGGCATTCAGCCCCGGCCGAGCTTGTCGAGCAAGAGCGCCCGCGTCTTCTCGGGCGGCGCGGGCACCGTCACGCGACGCGTGAAGGGCAACCTGCCGGGCGGACCGACCCTGACCTTGAGCCCGGGCTCCGGCTGACCCGCAGGCGCAGCGCTCGCCGGCAGGTCGTAGACCAACTCGGCGAGCTCGCGAATCGTGCGGGCGGCGATCACGCCGTCGAGCCGCTCCTCGAGCTCCTCCAGAGTGATTCGGCCCTCGACGCAATGCGTCCGCAACTCCGCCGCGACCTTGTTGCGGTCGCGATCGGAGGCCCGGACTGGGTCACGGCGGTCGAGCTCGTTGCGGTCAGGCACCGAAGCCAGTATCAACCGTTCGCCGCGGGATGGCCTTTGAGGCGGCACGCTGAGCCGCCGGCCTCACGAGAACCTTCGCGAGATCTCCTTGGGGTACTCGGGGAAGTAGTCGGCGATCACGCTGAGCGAGAACTCGGACTGGATCGAAGAAGCGGGCTCGCGCTCGAGCAGGAACTCGAATGACTCCCGCACGACGCGCTCGAGATCGTCCTCGGGGAGCTGAAGCTCGTCGATCAGTTCCTCGGAGACGGTGACGCGGTGGCTCGTTGCGCCGTCCTCGTCGCTCAACCGAACCTCGAACTCGTGCGGTCCCGTGTTGGTGATCGTCATGTCGGCCAAGGCTGGACCTTCGCCCCCTGTAGCGGCGGTTTGCGAGTGCGCCGAGTATGGCGAAGAGAACCCGTCAAAGGTCGCTGAACTCCGGCACGCCGCCGTGCCAGATCGCCCACACGCCGATCAGCGCGGCGCCGACGGCGAAGGCGCCGGCCGCCGCGCGCAGGAGCGGTCGCGGGGCGCGGATCGCCCAGACGCCGAACAGCACTGCGGCAGGGAGCTCGAGCCACCAGGTCTGGCCCTCGACGGTGCTGGTGAAGAACGTCCAGCCGAGGACCAACGCCGCCAGCCCGAGCAGGGCCGGGGACATGGTCGTCGAGCGCTGGGAGGCCCGCTCCGCGAGACAGAAGGCGGCGACGAGCCCGAACCAGCCGAGCACCCCCTCGATGTGCGAGAAGCGCTCGTCCCAGAAGTAGACGACGTCCCCTTCGACGCCCTCGTTGTGGAGGGAGTTCGCGGCCAGGTGCACCCCGTGACCGTGCACGTAGAGCACCCCCGCGAGGACGGCGACGAGGACCGGGCCGCGCGGAGCGTCGAGCGCGAGCAGCACCGTCACCGTCGCCGCGGCAACCGCGAAGGGGGTGAGCACGTCGACAGCCGCTTCGCCTCTGTCCGAGAAGAGCACGGACGGAAACTGGTTGAAGACGAAGTAGACGGCGGCGAAGGCGAGGAAGGCCCGATCGCTTCGCGCCGTGATCCGGGCTACCACACGGGGCATGGTAGGCACGGCGGGCATCGGGACCGAGGCTGCTCTCGAGGCGCCAGCTGCGCCACCTGCTCGATGATCTGCAAATGAGCGGAACCGAGGCGATCGGAGAGCTCACCGTAGAGCAGTGGTCGACCGTGAACGCGGCGATGGTCGCGTTCGTCGAGAAGGCTCGCTGGCCACCGGCGACAACTTGGCGGTCGCTAGCTCAACCTGGGTCCGCGTTTCCTGCGTCACTCAGACAATGATGTCCAAGGCGAGGACGCCTCCGCCCGACGAGCTCGGCTTCGAGCGCTGTCTTCGCGACTCGTACGCGAGCCTGGTCGCGCGACTTCGCGGCAGCTTCTCCGAGAGGGTCGCCGCCGAGGACGTCGTTCAGGAAGCGCTGCTGCGAGCGTGGCTGATACGCGCACGCTCGAGGCCACGCCGCCGCCACGGCCTGAGTAGCTCCGTCATCGAGATTCCGTGCCTCCCTCGCGAATCGCGTCGCGATGTCGGCCGTCGGGGGCTGCCGACTGCGACACGCGCGACGACGGCGCGTCGCCGCGCAACCTCGTTTCTTGACGACCGCGGAGAACGGTTGACAGGCGCGATCCAACGCGCGGCAGAGAACGACGGCGCCGAGGGCGAACTGCGAGCCGGCTCGCGTCGCGCTACCCGCCCAGGACGCGGCGAAAGGCCTCGTCGAGCAGCCGTCCTCCCTGCTCGCCGGTGTCCGGTGAGTCGAGCAGCACGACGCCGAGGTGGCGGCCGCCGCGGCGCACGGTGGCGACCACGCAGCTCCCCGCCGCGTCGGTGTAGCCCGTCTTCACGCCGGTCACCCCGCCGTACCCACGCCGCATTAGCGTGTTGTTGTTGGCGAAGTAGAACTTCCGGCGCTTGCGGCTGGGGTAACGCCGCTCTGTGTAGTGCGTCCCCACGATCTCGCGCAGCAGCGGGCGGCGCAGGACCTCGCGACCCAGGCGGGCGAGATCGCGCGCGCAGGAGAAGTTTCGACGGTCGAGGATCCCGCTCGGGGAGGAGAACCTCGTGCAGGTGAGCCCCAGCGAGCGGGCGCGCCGGTTCATGTCCGTCACGAAGGCCGGCACCGAGCCCGCGACGCGCTGAGCGAGCGCGATCGCGGCGTCGTTGCCCGAGGGGAGGAGCAGGCCGTAGAGCATCGTGTCGGCGTCGATGCGCTGCCCGCGCCTGAACACGCCGACCCCCGATCCTTCGAAGTCGAGCGCCTCGCGGGTGATCTTCACCGTCGCGCCTTGGGGGAGGCTATCGGCGACCAGAATCGCGGTCATCATCTTCGTCAGGCTCGCGATGGGTCGCCGCATCCGTGGGCGCCGGGCCCAGAGCACGCGGCCCGTGCGCACGTCGAACACCATGCCGGCGGCGGGCCGCTTGCGCAGGCGCACCCGAAACCGCTCGCTGGGCGGTGCGGGATTCTCTGCGTAGCCGCGCCAGCGATCGTCGTCTCGAGGGCGACCCGTCGCGGTGACCGGCTTTCCCGCGGCCGTCGGATCCGCGCCGCCGGCTTCCCCGCTCTCTCCGCACGAAGGAAACGCGCCCATCGTCGCCAGCGCAGCCAGCGCCACGAATAGACGACGCACGCCGGATGTCACTTCTGCATCGCGCATCCTCGGTCAGAACGCCGCCGCCCGCCTGGCCGGCGGTGACTTGCCTCGCCTGCGCTCAACGAAGGCGCGGATCATCGCGAGGCCGAAGACGAAGCCGCCGATGTGGGCGAAGTAGGCGACGCCCCCCTCCGAGCCCAGGTCGCTGAGGCCGAAGGCCAGCTGCATCACGAACCAGAAGCCGAGCACGAGGATGGCGGGCAGCTCGACGACTCCGAAGAACAGGACGATGAAGATCACCGTCAGGATCTTGGCCCGCGGGAAGAGCAGCAGGTACCCGCCCAGCACCGCCGCGACCGCCCCTGAGGCGCCGACGGTCGGCGCCGCCGAGCCGGGCTCGACGACGATCTGCCCGAGCAGCGCGACGAGCCCGCCGGCCAGGTAGAAGACGACGAACAGCGCGCGGCTCATCGCGCCCTCGATGTTGACGCCGAAGATCCACAAGAAGAGCATGTTGCCTCCGAGGTGCACGATGTCGGCGTGCATGAACATCGAGGTGAAGAGCGTCGCGGCGGTGGGAGTGTCGCTGGGCACCCCCGAGGCGCAGCCGTCGCCCGAGAACGGGCAGTGGGTCACCGCGTAGGGAACGGCGCCGTAGTCGATGATCGACGCGTCGCTCGCCCCGCTCAGGATCCCGCCGTGCTCTACCAGGAAGTAGACGAGCACGTTGACGACGATCAACGCAATGGTGACGAACGGGAAGCGCTCGTTCGGCACGTCGTCTTTGAGCGGCAGCACGGAGGCGGCTCAGCTTAGGGGGCCATGCGGCTGGAGGGGCGGGTCGGGCACCCGTCACACTTGGTGGCGCGATGTCCGCGACGCGAGCCTCCAGCAACCCCTCGACCTCCGAGGCGACCGACGCGTCGGGACTCGCCCTCGCGGCGGTGTCCTTCATGGGCTCGCGCCTCGCGCCGACCGGGGGCTACTGGGTGGCGCTGGCGGGCGGGGTGGCCGTAGCTCGCGCGGCGGCGCACCACGGCCTGCGCGTCGGCTGCGGAGCGAGCATCGCCGGCCTCGCGCAGTCCGTGGCGATCATGGGTCCGGCGAGGCTGACCATCCCGCTCACCCAGGCGGTCAGCGCGCCGCTCGTCGGTGCGCTGGAGAGCCGGCGCGCTCGGTTGGTCACCCAGATCGCGGTGGCCGCGCTGGTGCGGATGGCGCTCGCCCTCCTGACGACGGCGTTCTTCATCTGGGTCATCCTCGGAGGCCTCGACGCCTATGCCGGCGCGTATGAGTGGATGACCAGCCGCCTCGGGTGGCTGCCGGAGGGCGACACGGGGGTCCTCGTCCTCAGCGCGGCCAGCCTGCTCGCGTGGACGCTCGTCGCCACCCCGGTCCAGGTGCTGATCTACCGGCGCGGGATGCGACGGTGGCCGACCGACACCGCGCCCGCGCCCGACGCGCTGCCGGCGCCCGCCGGCGACCCGCCGCGCCGGGCCCTCGACCCGCGCGCGGTGACTCTCGCGGCCGCGATCGCCACGGTGCTGCTGCTCTCCTCGACCGACTGGCCCCTCCTCGCGGCCGTCGTCGCCTGGCTGGCCGTCGCGTGGGTTGTCGCACAGCCGGAGCGCGACTTCGTCCCGGTGGGCGCGGCAATCGCCTTCGTGCTGGCGGTGTCGGCCTTCATCGTCGGACTGATGGCCGACCTGGGCCTGGTCGTCTCGCTCGAGCGCGCGCTGCGCGCGGCGCTGCTCGTCGCCGTGGCCACGTGGTTCCGAGCGGCGGCCGGGACCGGAGGCGTCCGCGAGGTCGCCCGCCGCGTCCTCGGTCGCCTGCGCCGGGTGCTCCCCGGGGCCCGGGAGGCGGCCCGCATGCTCGGCGACCTCGGCTCGGGGGCGGTGCTGCTGCCTGCGGGCAGGGCGCTCCTCGACGATCTGCGCGACGTTCGCCGCCGGCCGCGGCCGATGCTCGACGCCGTGCTCGGCTGGGTCCACGAGGAGTCGCGCGGCTTCCGCCCGGCTGCGGCGGTCTCTTCCCCGCGCCTCGGCCTGCGGCCGCTCGACGTCGCGCTCGTGGTGCTCTCGATCACGCCGCTGGCGGCGCTGGCGACCGGCGTGGCCGGCCTCGGGTCCGCGTAGCCGGCGAGGGGAGTCAGTCGAAGGGGCCGAGGCAGCCGGCAGCGCCGCATGCGTCGCCGAGCAGCGCTCGGGCGCCCAAGACGACGAGCCACACGACGTCCACGCTCCACAGGAGGTTCACCGCCGCGACGCCGGCGAAGAGCAGCGTCAGTCGCGCGGCTAGGAGGCCGACGAGCGCGGCTCCGGTCCCCGCCGTCACCGCGGCGGTCAGCCAGGCGAGGTGGCCGGGCTCGGCAACCGCGGCCGTGACGGCGGCCAGGACGCCCCCGACGGCACAGAGCGCGGCGCACGCCCCTGTCTGGCGCCGGGCCGCCGCGACGTGCTCGCCGCACCGGTAGGCGTAGGCGCGAGCGGCGCTCGATCCGGCGAGCGTGAGCAGGAGTCCGGCGGCGCCGACGGTCTGAGCGGCGAGGCCGGCTCCTCCTGCGGCGATGCTGACCAGGGCGACCCAGAGGCAGGGGGTGATCGCGAGCGACGGCACCACGAGCGTCGACATGACCAGCGGCGGGACTGCCGCCTCGAGCCCCGCGCGCGCGGGGCGGTGCCCTGCGACGATCGTCGCCATGACGAATACATCGGCGTCACGGCGACGGCGACCTCCCCAGCGTAGGCCCACGTGGACCTACGTTGGAAACGTGTGCCGTCCTGCTTTCGCATCGCTATGCGATGTCTAGGCAGGACAGTGCGCCCCTTTAGAGCGCGCTCGCGGCGGCGAGCGGGCCGGTTCCCTTTCGCTCCTGCGGGACGTGCTCGTCGGCGTGGTAGGAGCTTCGCACGAGCGGGCCCGCCGCCACGTGGTCGAAGCCCAGCGCGTAGGCGTCGCGCTCGAGCGCGACGAACTCGTCGGGGTGCCAGTAGCGCACGACGGGAAGGTGGCGCTCGGTGGGGCGCAGGTACTGGCCGATGGTGATCACCTGAACGTCGTGTTCGCGCAGCGTGGAGAGCATGTCGATCACCTCGTCGTGGGTCTCGCCGAGGCCGACCATGCACCCGGACTTCGTCACGACGCCCTCACCGCCGATCGCCTTGGCGTTTGCCAGCACCCGCGCCGAGCGCAGGAAGGTCGAGCCGCGCCGGGCCACCGGGTAGAGCCGCGGGACCACCTCGACGTTGTGGTTGAAGACGTCGGGGCGTTCGTGGACGACCTTGGCGAGCGGCATCTCCTCGCCGCGGAAGTCGGGCGTGAGCACCTCGACCTTGCACTCCGGCGCCTGCCGGCGGATCTGGCGTATGACGCCCACGAAGGCGCCGGCTCCGTAGTCGGGAAGGTCGTCGCGGTCCACGCTGGTGATAACCGCGTGGCGCAGGCCCATCAGCGCGACCGATCGAGCGACCCGCGCCGGCTCGAGTGGATCGTGCCATGTCGGCTTGCCGGTCTTGACGTTGCAAAAGCCGCACCGGCGCGTGCAGGTGTCTCCGAGGATCATGAACGTCGCCGTGCCCCGCTCCCAGCACTCGCCGATGTTCGGGCACGCCGCCTCGCGGCACACCGTGTGCAGCCCTTCTGCTTCGATCAGGCGCTCGAGCCGGCGGTAGCGCGGGCGCCCGGGGGCGGGGACCTTCAGCCACGGCGGCTTGCGCTCGCGGAGCGGGCGCACCTCGCCGCCAAGGACTTTCAGCACGTCGCCGCCACCGGGATTGGAGCGCGAGCGGGTGGCGTGCGGGCGCGGGTCGGCCATCGCCGCAAGAGGGTATCGTCGCCGTTCGGACGGGCGCTCAGGACGACGCTTAACGAAGACTTGACCTGTCACCCGGGTGGTGCGCTTATCCTGTAGATGTGGAAAACACTGTCAAACAGGTGGCGGAGCGCGTGGGGCTCCCGGAACGGACGGTCCGCTACTACGACCGGATCGGCCTGGTCTCGGCCAAAGTGCGCAGTCCCTCGGGCTACCGGCTCTACAGCCCCGAGGAAGAAGGAAAGCTGCGCTTCGTCCGTCGAGCCAAGACGCTCGGCTTCTCCCTCGACGAGATTCGCGGCCTCATCGCCGCCGCCGACCACGGCAGCTGCGGCGAGGTCGGGCCCGAGCTCGAACGGCTGCTGGAGGAGAAGGTGATCCAGATCGACACCCGGATCGCCGAGCTTTCCCAGTTCCGTGATCGCCTCCGCGCCTATGCCGCGGGCAAGGGGGCCGGCTGCGGCTGCGAGGGCCACGGAGCCTTCTGTGGCTGCCTGGATGACGTTCCCCAGAAGATGGCAAGCGGTTGAAACCGACCAACCAACTCTCGCGCGTATCGTCGAGGAGCTCGACCGGCGCGTAAAGAAGCTCGAGTCGACGGCCTGACGCCGTCGAGCGTTCAGACGCTCCCTAGGATCTCATCGCCGAAGCGAGGCCGGCCAGAACGCCTATCATCGATGGGTGTCTGCCACGCAGACGACGGTCGAGGCGCTGGGAGTCGCGGTTGCCGCTCGTGTGCCCGTGCTGCTCTGGGGGGCGCCGGGCACCGGTAAGACCTCGGCGATAAGGGCCATGGCCCGAGAGCTCGGGCTGCCGTGCGAAACGGTCATCGCGTCCATCCGGGAGCCGTCCGACTTCGCCGGGCTGCCCGTCGTGACGGGCAATGAGGTCATGTTCGCGCCGCCCCGCTGGGCCCGGCAGCTGGCGGGCCAGGAAACCGGGATCCTTTTCCTCGACGAGATCTCGACCGCTCCCCCGGCCGTGCAGGCGGCGTTGCTCAGAGTCGTGCTCGAGCGGGTGGTGGGAGATCTCGAGCTGCCCGACGGGATCGTCGTGATCGCCGCCGCGAATCCGCCCGATCTCGCGGCTGATGGCTGGGACCTCTCGCCCCCACTGGCGAACCGGTTCTGTCACCTGGACTGGCCGGTGGAGTCACAGGCCTTCGCCGAGGGCTTGACCGGAGGCTGGGCCGCACCGGTCGTGCCGGTGCTGCCCGAGGGATGGGAGTCCCAGCGCGCCGTGGGCCGAGGCCTGGTGTCGGCCTTCGTCTCGGTCCGACCGGCGCTGACCGTCGCCATGCCAGAGGACGGCGCCAGTGCGGGGCGAGGCTGGCCAAGCCCCCGCAGCTGGGAGATGGCGGCGCTCCTCTGGACGGCGGCCACCGTCTCTGGCGCTTCGGAGCAGGCGCGCGCGGCGCTCGTGATGGGCTCGGTCGGCCAGGGAACGGGGCTCGAGCTCCTGAACTGGGCGAGCGAGATGGACCTGCCCGATCCCGAGGAAGTGCTGGCCAACCCCGAGACGTTCGTCATGCCCGAGCGCGGAGACCGTGCCTATGCCGCGCTGTCCGCGGTCGCCGCGGCGGTGGCCGCCCACCCCACGCCGGAACGCTGGCTGGCGGCGTGGAAGGTGCTGGCCCGCGCGGCGGACAAGGGGGCCGACGTCGCGGCGCTTGCAGCGAGGGTGCTGGCGAAGTGCCGTCCTGACGGAGTGGCGGCGCCGGCGGAGCTGAAACTGTTTGCCCCGGTGCTGCGCGAGGCGGGGCTCTTCGAGCGATGAGCGAGACCCGGCTGGATGAGCAGCGAGTGGCGGCGGCGCGGCTGTGGGGAGCACTTCGCTTTCCCTACCTCGCCTCGGCTCTGTTCGCCTCGTCGGTCGTCTCGGCGCCCGGTATGGGCTCGATCGCGGTGGACCGCTCGTGGCGCCTGTTCATGGATCCCGCCGTCGTAGACCGATGGAGTGCGGAAGAGGTCGGCAGCGTGCTGGTCCATCATGTCGGCCACCTGCTGCGCGACCATGCCGGCAGGGCGCAGCGGCTCGGGATCGACGATAAGTCCGAGAAGAACTGGGTCGCCGCCGCCGACGCCGAGATCAACGACGACCTCGTCGACAGCGGTGTCACCTTCCCCATCGACCCGATCGTCCCTTCTGCCCTCGGGTGCGAGCCCGGAGGGTTCGCCGAGGATTACTTCCGCAGCATTCGCGACAAGGACATCTGCGCGGGCGAGTGCGGCAGCGGCGCCGACGGGCGCTCACGCCGCTGGGAGCTCAACGCGGACGGGATTCCGCAGATCTCTCCGGCGAGCGCCCATCTGCTTCGCTGCAAGGTCGCGTCGGAGATCCGAAGCTGCGCCGGGAAGCTGCCGGGAAGCGTGCCGTTGGGGTGGCAGCGGTGGGCCGACGAGCTCTCCGAGCCCAAGGTCGACTGGCGAAAGGCGCTCGCCGCCGCGGTCCGCGCCGGCGTCGCGAATGTCGCCGGCTGCGTTGACTACAGCTACATGCGCCCCTCGCGCCGGGCGAGCGTCGCGGGCGACGTGATCCTGCCGGCGCTGCGCAGGCCGCTCCCTACGGTCGCCGTCGTGATCGACACGTCCGGCAGCATGTCCGAGCGCCTGCTCGGCGACGTCGTCGCGGAGGTGGAGGGCATCCTGCGCGGCGTCGGCCTGGGCCGCAGTCGCGTCCACGTCCTCGCGTGCGACACCCAGGTGCACAAGGTCCAGCGCGTGACCTCGGCGCGACAGGTCCAGCTCTTCGGCGGCGGCGGCACCAACATGGGAGCCGGCATCGACTCGGCCCTCGCGCTGCGCCCGCGCCCGTCGGTGATCGTCGTGCTCACCGACGGGTACACGCCGTGGCCGGCTGAAGGCCCCAAGGGAGCCCGCGTGGTCGTCGGGCGGGTCGGATCGGGCGATTGGCCGGTACCCCAGTGGGCCAAGCTCGTGCGCATAGAAGATGTCTCGTGAGGGAGAGCATCTGACCCCGGCATGCCGTCGCTGGTACCACGGGCTCCCCGCTGTCACGGCGGAGGTCGACTGTGGCGGGAAGGCTCACCGAATCACGTGGCGCCGCGGGAAGCTGGTCCTCGAGGACCACGACTTACTCGCGGAGCGGTCGCTCTCGGCTCTCGGAGCCAAGCCGGCCCTGTGTGTCGAGGTACTCGAGGCGTGGCGTGCGATGCGAGGCAGCGAGCATCTTCACGACCTGCTGCTGAGAGACAGGACGCTTTCGCCAGAGGAGCTTGCGCGCATGAAGGCAGGCCACGAGCTCGTGATGAAGCGCACCCAAGAACGGCCCGGACACATGCGGGCCGCCCTCGGTGGCCTAGGAGGAAACCCCCCACGAGCAGCGGAGATGCTGAGCCAAATCGAGCGCCAAGCCGCCGAGGGACTCGAGCGGCAAGAGCGGGTGTGGGCGATCACCCTCATCGATGCCCTGCCGCCGGCCCTGCGAAGGGCGCTCGCCCTGTCGGTGATCGTCA